>JBMFHL010000001.1:0-107434 GCA_049976845.1 Candidatus Micrarchaeia archaeon
CTTCTAATGTACCTCCTGATTTAACTATTGCCACTACTATCTTCTCCCTTACAAACTCCTCTTCCTTTCCGTCTTTCCTTTTTACCTTCATTTACCCACGCAAATAATAGACTTTGAATGTTTATAATGGTTTTCATTTGATGAAGAGTCTCATATTTATATTTTTAATTTAACATTAATACTATGGCTGTTGAACCTTCTGACCTTGATTTTGCTTACAAATATCCATTTTCTTCAGAGGCAAAAAGGGTTGTGCTAGAAATAGAGAGCAGACAGAACAAGGTCGAAGCAAAGTATGTTGCTGCTGGCAAAATGAGGGTAGAAGAGGACATTGGTAATAGAAACCTTGAATTCAGAGAAACTGGCTTGGAAGAGCTGAAAATAACTTATGTGATAAGCTATGTGTATGCACGCATGATAGTCAGCGTGCTTGGGATTCGTGCCATAAACATGTTTGTAGAGGCTGAGGCGAAAAGGGCCTCTGAGGCTTTAGGTAATGAAAAAGAGAACATCATAATTAAGCTCGCTAGCGAACTAGGTTTGGATTTGAGATTTAATGGACAGTACTTCAATATGCCTTTTGCTTCCTATGCTGACAATGCACCTAAAAATGCAGAATATTCGCTGATACACCAAAGACTTAGAGATGGCACAGTATACTTGGAGAAATATAAGACAATTGCAGTGATAGAGAATGCATCTAAAGCACTCATCAGGAAGGGATTGCCCATAGAGAAAAAAGAGCTTCCAAAAGAGGTTATTGATGCTGCAAAGCTTGTAAAGATACCTATAGAAAATGGAAGGACTGAAATTGGCGGCTCTAACAGGTACTTCTGGATAGAGAGGCTGCTTGCACATCCTCTTCCCGATTTTAGGCATAGGGTGGTAAATTTGATCCTGGCTCCATACTTTTCAAATATTAGGAATTTAAGCGAGGAGGAGGCAGTTAAAGTGATATCCAATTATATTGATAGGTGCAAGGAGTTGAATCCTGACACAAAAGTAAGTGAACCGTATATAAGGTATCAGGTAAAATATGCAAAGGAGAAAGGCATGAAGCCGCTATCGCTGGTGAAAGCAAAAGAACTACTTAGCGATTTGATAGACTTTGACAATATGATGTGATTGAATGATGCACACACTCTGCTATATATGCAAAAACCCTGCAAAACATGTATGCAAGCTGTGCGGGGGACACGTCTGCAACAAGCATTATGATGCAGTTACAGGCTTGTGTACAAACTGTAAAAGAGGCAGAGAGATTAAGGCAAGTTCATTGCACAAAATCTGATGCTGCTGTACCTTTGGGGAATGCTTTTCCATTTGGAGCTTCAACAGGCAGGCCTGTTTCCTCAGAAACGCGCAATAATTCGGATGTATCTACTATTCTATTAGTGTACAATTCTACATATTCCAAATCGCCCACCTTCACTTTCTTAATACTGAATGTGAGCTGTTGGAGCATCCCGCTTCTCCTTACCCTTACCTTTATACTGCCTCTCACTATTATTTCTTTGGCTTTCTCTGAAATCTGCATTACACCAACCGACATCTACAGGAATTGCAAATGGACAACATAATTTAGAATAAAGGTTTAACAGCCATGACAAGACTCAACCTATATTGGTTCTTTTCGCTTATAAATCTTTCTTAATGGTATTTTTTATAGCTTGTCTTAATTGATAAATTACTTTGGGAAGGTATTAATAAATAGGTATCTGACATTATATAAAAATATGCTTAACATGTACTTCATTATTTTTGCCTTTGCGCTCTTCTCTATTTTAGTGCCGCTGGCAATGGTGCTTGCGAATAAGCTTATTGGAATGGAAGAGGAGCATAATGCTGTGAAGGATTCTAATTACGAGAGCGCTGAGAATAGCATAGGGGAAAACACCAATGTCATGAGCGAATATTTCCATTTTCTTACTATATTTGTTGCTTTCGAGATAGCAGGCATAGTTGTTATATTATGGTCTATAACAGCAAGGAGCATAGGGTTCATGCAGAATATTTACGCAATTATTATATTCATATTTTCTATTATACTTGCATTTATGAGCATAGGGATTGCTAAAAAGAGGTGGAGGTAGTGGATGGGAGTAGTGAGAGATTTATCAATGCAAAAAAAGAGATGGAGCAGCTTGTAGTAGATTCGATGAAGAACTACAAAGCGCCAACAGGAGCTTTTTTCACCAACTTGTCAAAGGCTACCAAGGCTATTTCCGGAGGCATGGTAAAATGGTCAAGGAAGAACTCGCTATGGCCCATGCAATTTGGTCTAGCATGCTGCGCTATGGAGCTTATGGACTTTGGCTCAGCCAGGATAGATGCGGAGAGAAAAGGTTATCTGCTTTTCAGGGGTTCTCCGAGGCAATGCGATGTCATGATTGTTGCAGGCTGGGTTACCAAGGCGGTTGCGCCTGAGATAAAAAGGCTCTACGAGCAAATGTCGAAACCAAGATACGTAGTAGCATATGGAGAATGCGCTACAAGCGGAGGACCCTGGTGGCAGAGTTATAATATAATAAAAGGCATAGATCAGATTCTGCCTGTAGATGTGTATGTTGCGGGATGCCCTCCAAAACCAGAAAATTTGTTTGCGGCCCTTATGAAGCTGCAAAAGAAGGTAGGTGGTGAGATTGAAGGTTGAAAGGGAAAAGTTGCTCGATACAATTAAGAATGCAAAAGACTCTGGACTAAATTATTTGATTAAGATTACTGCTGTGGATTATGGAGATCATGAAGAGGTAATCTACTTTCTTATGGACCTGGAAAAGAATAAGGAAGAGAATATAAGGGTAGATATTAAGAGTGGTGATTTGTGGATTCCTACAATAATAGACATACTCAAATCCGCAGACTGGTACGAGAGAGAAATGTCTGAGATGTTCGGCATAGATATAAGGGGCAGGGAAATGAAAAGGCTGCTTCTTGAAAAGTGGGATGGCGTTGATGCGCCTATGAAAAAGGGCTTTGCCTGGGGAGAGAAATACAAAAGCAGCGAGTGAGTTTATGATCACTAGGATAAATATAGGGCCTATTCATCCAAGTACGCATGGTGTCTTGCGGCTTGTTGTTAGCCTTGACGGCGATACAATAGTTGACGTTGAGCCACATATAGGTTTTCTACATAGGGGAGTGGAAAAACTTGTAGAGAATAGGATGTACATGCAGAGCCAAAATTACATGGAAAAATTAGACTATGCCTCGCCTCTTGCATATAGTGACCTGTATGTGGCGACTGTTGAGGAAGCTATGGGCATACATGTAAAGGAGAGAGCCAAGTATGTAAGAACTATACTCCTTGAATTACAAAGGATAGCGAGCCACCTGCTTTGGCTCGGCACCATGTGCAATGACTTAGGCCAAATGTTTACAATGTTTATGTGGACTATGAAAGACAGAGACCTTATACTTAATTCGCTGCAGGATTTAACCGGCAGCAGGATGTTTTACGTCAACATGAGGCTTGGGGGTGTTGCAGAACCATTCCCCCCTTACTTCGAAGAGGGCTTAATGAAATTGCTTGATTACCTTGAGAAAAGGCTAAATGACTATGAGGTTTTCCTTGAAAAAAATCCTGTTTTCATTGAAAGGACAAAAGGCGTTGGTGTGCTTGGCAGGAGAGAGGCTATCGAATTAGGGGTTACAGGACCTGTACTGAGGGCTTCTGGAGTGAATTTTGATATTAGGAGGAATTTTTCATATTATGCTTATGAGAAGCTGCACTTCGTGACGCAGGTACAGACAAAAGGAGACAGCTATGCAAGATACAAAGTGAGGATGCTTGAGATGAAAGAGAGCATAAAGATAATAAGAGATGCATTCAAAAAAATGCCAGATGGCGACGAGCTTGGCTTGCCCATAAAACTTATTTCCCCTCCAATAAAGAACACAGAGGTTTTTGTGAAGAGGGAGCTGCCCAGGGGTGAAGGCTACATGTATATGCTTGCAGACAAGCAGAGGCCGTATAGGCTTGCGATCAGGGCACCCGCATTTGTAAACCTATCTGCCCTCAGGTACCTGGCAAAAGGCAATAGGCTAGCGGATCTCTTTGCAATACTTGGAAGTTTGGATTTGGTGATGGCAGATGTTGACAGGTAATCTTGGCCCAATAGGCATTCAACTTGCGCCTGTAGGCACTGTTACAGGAATAATCGAGTATATTATAATTATATTTGTATTCATAGCTACATTCGATTATATTTTTGGCTGGTTTGAAAGAAAGACCATAGCAAAAGCGCAATTTAGGCACGGGCCTACATATGTTGGTAAGTTTGGAATTCTGCAGAATCTGGCAGATATAGTAAAGCTAGTTGCAAAGGAGAACATAACCCCTAACAGTGCAGACAGACTGCTTTTCTCCACCGCCATGCCACTCTTGCTTGCACTTTTTATATTTCTTGTTTTCCTAATACCTTTCTCTCCTAATTATGGGATTAGCATAAGCGTAGGGCTGCTTGCAATATTTGTAATGCTTTCGTTTGCTCCCCTTATTGTGTTCGTAAGCGGCGTATCAAGCGGAAACAAATTTGCCGGTATAAGCGCACAAAGGTCAATAATAATGATGTTGAGCTATGAGATGCCGTTAATTGTAGTTATTGCGTCTGTGGCGTTGTTTGCAGGAAGCTTCAACTTAGGAAATATAGTAAACCTGCAGAGTAACGCGCCTTTCATTATCCTTATGCCTATTGGATTTTTGGTTTTTTTTATTGCTATGCTTGCAGAGCTTGAAAGGCCGCCTTTTGACTTGAGGGAAGCTGACAGCGAACTTATTGCAGGGTGGCTTACTGATTTCGGATCGCCATATTACGCAATTGCACTCTTCGTTGATTATACTAGAATGTTCCTAGGCTCATTGCTGATATCCTTGCTTTTCTTAGGTGGATGGCTTGGACCAGTGCTTCCGCCTGTGGTGTGGCTTCTTGCAAAGAGCTTTTTTGTGGCGTTTGTGATAGTGTTAGTAAGGGCAACTACAGTTAGAATGAGGCTTGATAGATTACTTAGGTTTGGGTGGTTCTGGCTCTTGCCTCTTGCTCTGGTTAATATTATATTAACCTTTTTATTGTTTGTAAGATAAGGTGTTTAATGTGATAGTTGAACCTTTCGTAAAAACTCTGCAAGGCCTCAAAGATAAAAGATTTACTACGAAGTTCCCTGAGGAGAGGGAGATCCAACCAGACAACTACAGAGGCATACATAGGCTTGACATAGAAACCTGCATAAGCTGCGGCGCTTGCGAGAGGATCTGCCCTAACAATACTATAACAATGGTTGACACAAACACACAGAAGGGTAGGAGGAAGACTCCGGAGATAAATTTAGATAGATGCCTTTTCTGTGGGCTCTGCGAAGAGGTGTGCCCAACACACTGCCTAACATTGACCAAAAATTACAAGCTTGAGGCGTTAGATAGGAGAGAATTCGTAAAGAGGCCTGAAGAATTGAAGTGACAAGATGATTAGCGAGATTTTATTTGCATTGATTTCGCTGTTTACGCTAGCTTCTGCAATAGTCATGCTTTTGTCCAGGAAATTGCTTAGGGCGGTGATCGCATTGGCGTTCGCCTTTACTGGCAGTTCGCTGATTTTCCTAATGCTGCAACAGAGCATATTGGCGCTTCTCCAGCTCTTCGTATTTGTCGGTGGACTTTCAACTTACTTGATAGTAGCTGTAGCGGCAGAGCCTAAACTATCAAAGAATATGAATGCCAGGAATTTTGCTGCTGCTGCAACCGCCTTGCTTATTGCATTCTTTTTCATTGTATATAAATTTGCATATGCAAATACTACCACTAGCACGTATAGCGGCAGCTTTGTCACGAGTGCAGGAATTGCTATAGGGCACTACTACGCTCTTCTTGGCATAATAATTTTTCTTCCGTTTGCAAGCGCTATTGGAAGCATACTCCTCATTAAGAGGCTTACGAAGGTGGTGGTCTAATGCTGCAGTTGGTTTATTTTATGTATTTGAGCTTCGCACTGCTCGCGGTAGGGCTTGCAGGTATAGTAGCTAGCAAGCATATTATTTTGATAGTGCTTTCTGTAGAGCTTTTGTTTGTCTCAAGCATAATTTTGCTTGCCGCTTCTGCTTCATATGCAAGCACCGCAAATGGCGATGCTGCAGCAATGATAATCGCAGTTTGGGCTGCTGCTGCCTCTGACGTGATTGTATTGATTGCATTATACATGGTAATAAAGTCGAGGGGAGCCAAATTTGACGTGACATTGTTCTCTGAATTGAAGGGATAATATGATAGCTTTGTTCATTATAGTGCCTTTCTTGCTTGCTCTGCTACTTTCAGTGTTCCTAAAAAGCGGAAAGTATATTGCATATGTTGCAATAGCTGCAAGTATTGCCAGCCTTGCGATGCTACCTTTCATACAAAACGGAGAATATAGCGTAAGCTGGTTCTCTGTGAATGGGTTCAGCTTCAATATCTCCACTTATATAGCACAGTCAAATATTATGCTGCTTGCGATAGTGCTCCTGCTTGCTCCCATTATATTCCTTTACTCTCTAGGTTTTATCTCTGTGCCAAGTGAGAGGAAGCGTTTTTACATAGAGATGCTGAGCTTCACGGTAGCAATGCTTGCCTTTGCAATTGCTGGGAACTTCATAGTCTTCTTTATAGCCTGGGAATTCCTCAGCGTGATGAGCTATTTATTAATAGGCTTCTGGTATAAGAATCCAAAAGCTGCAAGAGCTGCAAGGAAAGCCATAACTATTGTATTTATTGGAGACCTTTGCATTCTTGGTTCCCTTATCCTGTTTTGGAATGCATATAATTCGCTAGAATTTTCAAATATAATATATGAAGCTTCTTCAAATCCTACTACAATACCTATAGTGGCTGTAATGCTCTTGATTGTTGCAATCTTTACTAAGTCTGCACAGTTCCCCTTCCATGAATGGCTGCCTGATGCAATGGAAGGCCCAGTGCCTGTATCTGCTTTCTTGCATTCTGCGACAATGGTAAAGGCAGGAGTATTTGCCGCGATAGTATTATACCCTATCTTTTTCTATTCGAAGAGCCTTCAGTACTTCCTTGTGATAGGTATTTTGACCGCAATTATTGCAACAACTAATGCAATGAGAGAGAGGCATATAAAGAAGGTATTGGCATACTCTACAATCCAAGAGCTCGCACTGATGCTTGCAAGCATAGGGGTAGGTGCAGTTGCAGCTGCCTTATACTTCTTCTTCGCACAGGCTTTCTATAAAGCACTGCTCTTCTTCAGCTCTGGAGTTATGATGAAGTCTAACAACAATACTGATTTATATTCTATTTATGGACTCAAACATAACAAGCTGATATATATAACAACACTTTTTGGAGTCCTATCCTTAGCAGGATTTATTCCTTTTGACGGGTTCTTCTCTTCTGTTGTTGTTGGAGAGTCTTTCACAAGCAATATTCTTGCTTATGCAATAATTAGCATTATAGGTCTTGCTACAAGTTTCTATATATTCAGGTGGTTCTTTTTGTCTTCGAAGAGCACCAAGGACAGCAGCATTAACCTTTCATATGATTCACAGCCACACAGCATGGTTATTTCGATGGCTATCCTTGCTGCATTTACAATTATTGCTTCGCTTGTATTCTTCTTTACTAGTATTTACAGTAGTTTAAGGATTAGCTTCATTGATTCTGCTGTAGAAATTGCCATGTTTTCCATAGGTTTTGCTGCAAGCTATTTTGTTTACGTAAAAGGTAGAACATATTTTAATCCTAAGCGTTTTGAAGGCATATTGCATAACAGCATTGTTACAAATGCGTTTTATCTTTATACGGCAATTTTCATTTACAAAATAGCCGAAGGGGTTGATTTGTTTGATCTTTACCTTAATGACCTGTTTGATTGGTTTGGCCATCTGGCTATGAAATTGGGGATCGGGGCAAATGATATTACAAACGGCCAAATTAGCCTTTACGCGGCTGCGCTGATATTGGGATTTGTTATCCTTGGGATTATAATGGTGATTACATAATACCTTTGCTGATGTTACTTGTGCTGCTGCCTGTATTCGGGGCTCTTTTAGCTTTAGCGATTAGGAGAATGCCTGCAATTATAAGTACTTCGACAGCCATTGTTGAACTAATCGTATTGTTGGCTGCCTTATATTACTTCGTTAGATATGGGTCGTTGCAGAATTCTTACAGTTATATTTTGCCGCTAGGGATAAACTTTGGGTTTGCTCTTACTAATATAACGTTTGTATTTGCAATGCTTACAGCGATTGTTTTTTTGGCAGCCGCAATTGCAAATATCGTTTTCATAAAGGAGGAGAAGCTTGGTTACAATTCTTTGTTTATGCTTGCTGAAAGCGCAGTTTTTGGAATCTTCCTTTCTGAAAATCTATTCTTACTTTATCTATTCTGGGACACTGCAATTATAATATTCTTTTTCATGCTCTTCCATTTTGGAGGCTATGACAGGAGGTATGCTGCAGTGAAATTTGTATTGTATTCCATATTCTCCAGCGCTATGCTGCTGATAGGTATAATGATGATCTACTTTTACATGCCTGTGCATACATTTAACATTTCGCAGGTAATCAGCTCAGCAGGATTGATTCCCCATACCGAGCAGCTTGAAGTACTTATAGTATTGATGCTTGCATTCATGGTGAAACTGCCAGTATTTCCATTTCATTCTTGGGCTCCCGATGCCTATTCAGAAGCGCCTGCTGGAAGTGCTATGTTATTGTCTGGAGTCCTGTCAAAATTTGGGGCATATGGAATGCTGCTTCTGTTTATTTCGTTGCCAATAGCAAAGACTTATTCAATTTATTTCGCAGAGCTTTTTGCTTTCTCTGCTATATACGCTGCCTTCGTTGCAATGAATCAAAAGGAATTAAGGAGGATGCTTTCGTATTTGAGCATCAGCGAAATGGGAATTATTGCTTTTGGGATCTCCTCATTAAACTCTGTAGGAATCGCGGGAGCATTAGTGGGAATTTTTGGGCATGCTCTTATAATAGCGCTTCTGTTCCTGCTTGCTTTCTCTATAGAAAAGGCCTTTGGAACTTCGATATTGGCAAGGCTCAAGGGCTTGCTTAATGGTTCCAAGCTTATCGGTTATGTATTTATTTTTGGAGTGCTTGCCACACTGGGTCTTCCGCTTACAAGCGGATTCATATCAGACTTGCTGATACTGCTAGGTAGTGCAAAAAGCTTCGGACTGATTATACTGTTACCACTATTTGCCATACTAATAAATGGTGCGTACCTCTTCTGGGTCTATGAGAGGGTCTTCACAGCAAAAGAGGAACCACGTATATATGAAAAGCAGAATGGCTACATTTATGCGGCAATGGCATTATTGCTTGTATTTATTATAATTATAGGTATACTTCCTTCTATAATCTTAAACAATCTTGGTGCTATAATATGATAAGTTTAGTTTATATTTTCATCTTGCTCTTTGCCATTCTGGCACTAGGAAGCATGCTTGCTAGGATATTAAACAGAAAGGCACTGCTGTATGCTTTTTCTGTGCTTACTATTGCTGCAATTGCAGCCACTGCTGCAGATTTCATTTTTTCAGGCTCATTTGGAATTTATCTTGGTATTTTGTCGCTAAACCCATTTTCTTCTTTAATGATTATTCTTTTTGCTGCCGCAACAATACTTATTCTCTCTTACTCCCTAGAAGAAAGTACTTACGAGGACTTTGCGCTTCTTCTTAGTTTTGACTTTATAGGAGCCAGTGTTGTGGCAATGGCAAATTCTTTAATTACTATCTTCCTTGGGCTGGAACTTGTGGCAATTCCAACTACAATAATGATTCTTCTTTCGAGAAAAAGCCTTGAGGCTGGAATAAAGTACTTTGTAATAACTGCAATTGCTTCATCCCTCTTGGCTTTTGGAATTGCGCTTGTTTACCTTTTTTCTGGAAATTTGCTTTTGTTATCGCAGCCTTATAGTGTGGGGCTTGCCTTTGCTTTGGTTATGTTCATAGCTGCAATTGGCATAGAAGCCTCTGTATTCCCTTTCAATCTTTGGGTCCCAGATGTATACCAAGGCTCCCCTTCTTTTGTAACATCGGTGCTTGGAGGAATAAACAAAAAAGTAGGCCTTATAGCTTTGGTAGAAGTTGTGCTGATCATGTTTGGAACGTATACCATAGTAGCATACCTAGTTGCTGTACTTGCAATTCTTACGATGTTTTATGGGAATCTTGGTGCATTAAGGCAACAGAACATTAAGAGGATGCTTGCGTATTCTTCAATATCACAAGCAGGCTATATTATGATTGGCTTAGCAACCTTAACTTCTTATGGAATCTCTGCGAGCATATTTCAAATATTTGCCCACATCTTTATGTTCGTTGGTGCATTCGCAATAGTCTCTTGGCTTGAGGGCAAAAACAGAGTAAATATCAATGAATATGTTGGCTTGAATAGTGAAAACAGGCTTGCTGCATTAGGTCTGAGCATTTTTCTTTTATCTATGGCAGGCATACCGTTTACTGTGGGTTTCGTAGGGAAGTTTCTCCTCTTTTCAAGCGCGATATATGCAAACATGGCATGGCTTGCTATTCTAGGCATAATAAGCACTGTTATTTCTATCTATTATTATTCGCGTGTGATAATTGCAATCTATACTAATAGAGCGGGCACAGTATATATTCACATGCATAGGAATGTGGCTGCTGTTGTTGCAGCATGTATAGTTATAGTGATTGCATTTGGCATATACCCGGGACCGGCAATCCATGCTGTTGAAAGCGCTGGCACTTATCTAATGCATGGCTAAATCTAGAACTTTATCTCTGACCATATGTTGACAAGAAGGAGAGGTACCTTCCTACCGCCATGCTTGGCGCAGAAGGTCTTGTCTTTTCTATCAGGTCTGTTAGATCCGACATTGTAATTTTAAGCTCTTTATTTGAATCCACACTTTTTTCCAATGCATTCATCTTAGCCTGTCTGCAGAGGTTCGCTATATCGGCACCTGTAAATCCTGGAGTCATTGAGGCAAGCACAGCAAAATTAATATTTGGTTCTAATGGTGCTTTCTTTAGGTACTGCTCGAATAAGCTTGCCCTGTCTTGTTCATTTGGAGGAGGAATAAATATGAGCTTGTCGAATCGGCCTGCCCTTAGTAGCGCAGAGTCTAGCGCATCTGGCCTGTTTGTCGCACCTACAAGCACTATATTATACTTTGATTTCAGACCATCAAGTTCCTCGAGAAACTCACCTGTTAAGCTCACGCTAAGCTCACTTGCATTTTCTCTTGCAGGAACTACCGCATCTATCTCATCGATAAATATTATAGACGGTGCATTCTCCTTTGCTCTATTGAATGCCTCTTTTATCTTTAATATTGACAAATTGGTGCCTGCTTTACTTATCTCTGAACCTGAAAGAAGTATCATATGCACATCCCCTATCTCTGAAGCAACTGCACGCATGAGCATGGTTTTGCCGGTGCCCGGAGGCCCAAAGAGCAGTATGCCCCTTATGTTCTCTATGTCATATTTCTTGACAAGATCCGGATGCAGTATTGGTATCTCTACCGCTTCATATATTGCCTTCTTCGCTTCTTCAAGACCTACTACATCATCGAGAGATACTGTACTGGTATCTTTATCTTCGCGCTCTGGATGCACCCTCCTTTCGTAATCAAGCTTGAATGTCGTATATTCTTCTATCTGACTCAGCGATGTTGAAGGTTTTGTAAGCTTTATTATCCTTACCATATCGCCCATTGTTATTTGCAGGATTTTGTTCATTGAGCTTGCTTCTTCTGCGGTCTCTCGTGCAGCCTCATCACATACATTTTTAATGTCAGCGCCAGAATATCTTTCGGATATTTCTGCAAGCTTGTGATAATCAATATCTTCCACTACAGGAAGCTTGGAGAGGTAGTATCTGAAGATCTTCTCTCTGCCGCTTGCGTCTGGAAGCGGCATGTATATTATCTTATCGAATCTGCCAGGCCTCATTATGCTTGGATCTAATAGCTGTGGCGTGTTTGTTGCACCAACTATGACTACGCCTTCTATCTTCTGGAAGCCGTCCATTTCGCTTAGCAGTGTAGATAGGATCTGCTTACCAGATTCTGACTCCTGTATCTCCCTGCTTCCTGCTATGCCATCAATCTCATCAAAGAACAACACGCATGGGGTATGCTTTTTGGCAGTGGCAAATATTCTTGAAAGAGTCTGAGCACTTTCCCCGGAGTATGGAGAGAGTATTGACGATGCTTTTACATAGAAGAATCCTGCCCTAATGTCATTGGCTAGAGCCCTCATTATCAGTGTTTTGCCAGTGCCTGGAGGCCCAAAGAGCAGTATACCTTTTGTTGGATTTATTCCGTATGCTCCGGACAGCTCACGGTGTTCTATTGGCGCAATTATTGCTTCCTTCAGCTCTGTTTTTGTTTCTTCGTAGTTTGCAACATCGTCAAGCGTTTCGTTCGTGCCACTTGTCAGATCCTCGAAGCCTTCACCAAAATGGGACCTGAAATCGCGCTTCATCACTTCGAGAGCCTTGATTACTGGCACATCATTAAACTCCAAGAACAATATTATAAGAGGAGTAACTAGAAAGCCTAGCAATGGGTAATAAACAAAGCTGTTTTTAGTTAGGTATGAAAGAATTATGTATGTGATAGGTATTATTATGCTAAAGAGGCTTGCTTCTGAGCCCTTGTATTTGGACCTGCTTTTTATTATATAATTGCTCATTACGAATACCACTATTATCCAAATAACGAGTTGCACTATCGCGATGTTACCTTCTATTGCAAGTGGCAGCATTGCCAAATAGAAACTGGTAGGTATGCCCCCAGTTACCTTAAAACCAAAGAAATTATCTACTGAATTTGCCCATGCCGAACCTAAGGATGTTATGTTTGGCGCCGTCTTTGTTGGCATTAGGTATTGTGCATAGCTATTGGAGATTATAAACGAGTGGGCTAATGATGCGTTGAAGACTATACTGCCAGTATTTTGCATGTTCATTATGCCTGAGAGCATAATTACAATTAAAACTACTACAGCTACGCTTATAATGCCCCTCTTTGCCCCTACAAGCAGAACCATGAAGACAAGTGCAGGTATCTCAATAAAATAGCCCAAATAAGAGAATGGGAGGGCAATAAGCAGATAAGTCAATGTTATTATACGATAGTGCTTGAAGCCCAATAGGAGAGAGACGCTTACGAAAATTGTGAAGAGCCATGCAAGCAGAGGAGCTTGATATATAAACATTGGTAATGTTTCAAAAAACAGAGTCATAAGCCCAAAGAGAGGATGTATCATTGTTACAATAAAAGTAAGCACCAGCAATGGTATTATTATTATTGGAGGTAAAAACGGGAGGGCGATGGAGACGCTTGCTAATGTGAAAGTAGTTGCGATTGCATCAGGAAAATTTGGATGTGAAGTAAAATCTTTCAGTATGTCTTTGAGCCAGTAAGTCGAGAGAGGCAAGCTCCTTTTAATTGATACTTCGCTCTTTTGCTTTGGCCTTTTACCTAGTACTACACTTTTCTTTTTCTTTTTGTTCTGGGTACTGGGCGCCGCCTTAGTAACCGTGCTCTGACCATCGGGCATAATTTTTATAGCTATCTATAGATATAATAATATTAACCTTGTATATTTTGATTCACCCGTTGTAGCTCAATGGCTAGAGCGGCCGGCTGTAGTTTGGAAGCTTTTGATTTGTAGAAGTTGTCAAAAGGATACCGGCAGGTTGGGTGTTCGACTCACCCCAACGGGAATTTATGGTGATTATGTGTTTGTTGTATTGTTAGGCTACTTTGCCGGCACACTTACTACTATGGCAGTGTTGCCCGAGATCTTCAGGCTTAGGAAAACAAAAAGAGCTGGAGAGCTTTCATATGCATGGCTTTCGATTGTATTTATAGGCCTTATCTCTTGGTCCATTTATGGATTTTTTATAAACAGCATGCCTTTAATTGTGCTTAGCTTATTACAATCCCTGCTTTATTTTATACTTATAGCAATGAAAGCTTCATATACTAAGGGATTTAAATCTCAGCGCTAAATATAATTGGATGCCTCGGTAGTGTAGTGGTCCAGCATACGAGCCTGTCACGCTTGTGACCCGGGTTCGAATCCCGGCCGAGGCGCTTTCCTATTAATTTCCCTACAGCATAGGTAAAAGAGCGCAAGTTTTTGTTATTAGCAAAAATATTTAAGAATCCAACTTGCCAACTATTAATCACGTGGTTTCATGAAACAATCTGAAGTATCAAAACTATTTGAAGAGAGATGGAATGAGCCTTGGAAGCTCAGGGAAGCGAGGGCAAATGCACTTAAAAGAAGTGGAGGCAAAATAGTTGAACTTCTCGCGAGCACGCCTCTTCCCACAGAGTATGGTTATTGGACATACATGGTCTTTGGCGACTATACGACAGGGGAATTTCATACTGCAATTGTATACGGAGATGCCAGAAAGAGCATTAAAAAGGAAGGAATGCTTTTGAGAGTGCATTCCTCTTGCGCAACAAGCGAGCTTTTTCACGCAACAAACTGCGAATGCAGGGAAGAGCTTGAGGAGGCGCTGAAAAGGATAAGAAAAAACGGAAAAGGCTTGGTAATATACATGAACCAGGAAGGTGCTGGCAACGGCATAACGCCAAAAATAATGGCTTATTCCAAATCGCTTGTGTGGAAGAATGGCAAAATTGTCGAGGCAAAAGGTAAGCATGGCAAGGTCGTCAGTGTATATGATGGCTACAAAATGCTTGGCTATCCTCCTGAAAACAGGTCTCTTATCGCAGCTGCCGAGATATTGAAGATACTAGGGATAAAATCAGTTGTGCTTATGACAAATAATCCGAAGAAGATTGAGGAGCTTGAGAAATATGGCATAAGCGTAAAGCCAATGGGCATACACATAAAACCTAAAAACAAAATTGTAAGGGAGCACCTCAGGGCTAAGGCTGAGATGCTAGGGCATAGGATAAGCGAGAAGGACATTGAGTGAACATCTAGCTGAGGATTGAGTTTATATAATTACTGCTATGCATTCTCTAATTTTACTTGTTTTTCAGTTTTAACCTTGACTACCTTATTTTTTCAATAGGATTTAAATCTTTGAGTTGCTACTTTTAACTGATAGTCATGTATTCGGATACAAGATCGCTTATAGTAAGCGATGTAATGAGTAAGCCCGTGATAACTGCTAACGGCAAGGATAGTATAAAGAGTATAGCCAACAAGATGAAAAGATATGATGTTAGCTCTATTGTGATAGTTGATAAGCAGAACAAGCCGATAGGTATAGTAACAGAAGGAGACATCGTTAAAAGAATACTATCTAGGAAGAGGAACCTGCTTTTCGTAAAAGCTTCACATGTTATGAGCAAGCCTGTCGTAAGCGTCAAAAAGGACCTCTCGCTTGAAGCTGCTGCCAAGATGATGGTTAGCAAGAAGATAAAGAAGCTGTGTGTTGTTGGAGACGACGGCGTATTAACAGGGATAATAAGCGAAGGGGACATAGTAAAAAATGCAAGCTATCTTATAGACGTGCTCAAAGAGATTATTGAAACTGGTTACATAGAAAGGAAGGACGAAGGCTAATTTTTCTGGTTCTGTGTTAATTTTAATTGCTAAGACATATCTATACTTTCTTCAGGATATCCGAGCGACAGCAAGGCTTTCTTTACCTCCTCTTTGTGCATCCCCTGCAGCTCTATAACCCCATTTTTATAGGTGCCTCCGCATGCAAGCATGCTCTTGAGTGACTTGGCAGTATTTTCAAGTTCGTCGCCTGAGAGGCCTGATACCATTGTCATGTATTTCCTAAATTTCTTCTTCTCTATGTATACCCTTATCTTCTTCGATGTTTCCCTTTCCAATACATCGCATACACATAGTTCTTTAGGTAATCCGCATTTGGGACATATTTCTGACATTAAAGTTTGACACCTCTCTCTTTGAGCAGCGTTAGTATTTGTGCAATGGTGCGCCTCAACTCCCTTGCCTTGACCTTCTTGCTTGAAACGCCTGTTGAAGCAATCTTTCTTTTCTCTATGTTAAGATCTAGTTTAACCTCTCCAAGCCTTGCCTTCAATGCCTCATTGGATAGCGCTTTAAGATCTTTTATTTTCATTAGCATCACTCATTTATTATTTGGCTGCAGCTATGCTCTTAGGCAGAGCCACTTCCTTTATTTCTCTGTCAGGGAAGACTGTGCCAGGCTGGACAATCCTTACCTTTATACCTATAGCACCATATTTTGGATATGCTGTCAGGTGGACTTCGTCTACGAAAGCCGTGACACCGCCTGCCTTTGGCAGATAGCCATGCCTCACCTTTATTGAACGCGCCTTTGCGCCTTTTGCGGCAAGCTTGCCTGCCACTATAATCTCGGCACCCAGTGCGCCGTTTGCTATCAAGTCCCTCAATATTGAATGAAGCAGACTTCTTGGATTTGCACCCCTCTCTAGTGAATTGGCTATATACCTTGCAATTATCCTTGGCTCTAATTTAGGATTCTTTACTTCTGCAACGCTTATTTGCGGATTGTCTATGTGAAACTTTGTCTTTAGGCTGTCGGTAAGTGCATTGATTGTTTGGCCACCGCTGCCTATGACCCTGCCAGGATTTGTCACATATACTGTTATTCTTGTTATCATTGGTGTTTTTTGAATATCTACTCTGGAGAAGCCTGCCCTTGTGAGCTCCTTCTCAAGGTATTCAGATATTCTCAGTTTTATCAACGCGTCACTGATAAATTTTCTTTCTACTACCATAAATATTACACCTTTGCCTTTGCCTGCACTTTTGTTTCTGCCACTCCTTCTTTTGCCGCTGGCTTGCTTGTTGTCTTGCTTTTATTCTTAGGCATTTCTTTTTGCACTGTTGCCTTTTGCTTGTGGTCCTTTGCTTTTATGAAGTATTTCATATTCCTTGTCAGCCACTGCTCATCCTTATTGGCAAGTCCTATTTCTATTTTAGCATATTCTAAATCGCTGTGGAGTATTGCTGATCTTCCATATCTTCCGCGCCCCCATGCCAATGACCCTTTTGATGGATACCTTCTTTCTATGTGCGTTTTGTTTGCAGTGGCATGGACTATATACATTTCTTCTCCAGACATGCCTTTGTTGTTGGCGTTTGCAATCGCATTTATCAGTGTAAGCCTTACCTGCTTTGCTGCCCTCACAGGGTATGCACCTTTCCTTCCATGAAGCTCATGCCTAAGTCCCATGCCCTTGTTATGCCTTTTGTATTCTATTGGGATTTCCTTTGCTATGACACGATCGAGCAAATCAAGCGCCTTTATTGAATTCATATATCTTATCTCGCCGCATATTGCCGATAGGTCCTTATGGCTGGCATTTATCTCGTATTTCTGTGCCATTACAGGGTTTGCGCCTTTTATGTTAAATGAGTATTTCATCACTTCACCGATAGGAACTTGCTTCCACGTGTAGCCCTTATTCCTGGGGCAGAATGCAATACACGCTTTGATGTAAATATGAATTCGCCAAGCCTGTGTGAGAGCATTTCAGGGGTTATTTCCAGCTCCTTAAATTCCTTGCCGTTATAAACTGCAAACTTCATGCCTACCCAAGATGGAATTATTACGGCACTCCTTATATGCGTTCTGATTACTTTGCCATTGCCAAGCTTCTGCGCTTTTTCGACTTTTTTTATGAGGCTTTTTTCTCTTATGCTCATTCTCTCAAGCGTTCTCCTCTGCCTTGACTTGAGAAGCTTTGAAAAACTCTCCAAGTCCATTGATTTCAATTCTTCTATTGTTTTGCCTCTAAATGTAAATGTTCGTGCCATCTTTAACCCCTCTTCTTCCTTCCTACACGCCTTGCTGCTATGTGGCCGACTTTTGCTCCTGGAGGTGCGCCTCTTGCAACCATGCTTGATGCGCCTTTATGGTGCTGCTTCCCTCCAAACGGATGATCCACAGGATTCATCTTTACACCCCTGTTTACAGGCCATTTCGCGTTTATTGCGTGCTTTATGTAGAAGTTCTTGCCTGCCTTCATTATAGGCTGCATCTCCATGCCGCCTCCTGAAACAATCCCTATCTCAGCCCTGCAGTTGGGGTTGAGCTCTATTGCTTTTTTTGAAGGCATAAGGACTGTTACTTTGTCGATTGAGTGAGAAACTAATAAACCGTTGGCACCGGCTGCACGCACAAGCTTGCCGCCATCGCCTGGCGTTGACTCTATATTGTATATTGGAATTCCGTCAGGTATCTTTGAAAGTGGAACGACATTTCCAAGCGAGATTTTTGCATCAGACCCTTCTTCTATCTTATCCCCTATTTTTATGCCCTCTGGAGCTATAAGCATTGATTCGCTTCTATCATCATAGCGCACTAGCATTAATGGTGCAGTGTGCCCTGGATCATCTATGAAGTCTATTACCTCGCCGCTTATCTTGCTGGCTTGGCTAGATTTATATGCCACATCCGCTTTGAATGTGTTTGGTGGCTTTCGGAAGACATTGCTCCCTTTTCCACGCCTTTGCTGTATCAGCTTCTTTCCCAATCTCTCACCATTATACCAACTTGAGCTTCAAAGCTATGTCGCTTGCCTTGTACCCCTTGCTGAGTTTTATGTACGCTTTTTTCCTGTTTCTTGTTTCTCTTACTGTTGACACTTTGACTACTTTAACGTTAAAAGTTTTTTCGAATTCTTCCTTTATTTCTTTCTTCAGAGACCTCATGTCCACAATATATGTTATAATATTATCTCTCTCCACCATGTTTATTGCTTTTTCTGTTGCTATTGGGTATATTAATGCCATTTTCTTACCCCTTGATCCTCGCACTTGATACTGCTTCTGCAAGTTGCTTTACCGCACTTTCTGTCCAGATTACTATTCTCGGCTTCGCCGCAGGGGCCAATGCCTCCACGCTCATCTCCTTCACGTTGCAGAAATCTACGCCAGGTATATTCCTAGCTGACCTACTTATACCTTTGTCCTCTGCTGCAACGACAAGTATGCTCTTTCTGAAATGGCGCAATTTTGAATTTCTTCTAAGCCCTTTCTTTATCTTTGGATCGTGAGATCTCTCGATATCTTCGCCGAGCTTCAGCTTTTCTATAAATGAAGCAAAATCCTTTGTCTTCGATATCTGTTCAATCTTATCTTCTACTATTATTGGCAACTTTATGCTTAGTACATGGCTTGCTTTTACAAGCTGCTCGTTAGAGGTGCCGGCTATTGCAGAAGCAAGCGCCTTCCTGTATTCTTTAAGATTTATCATTTCTTTTATTATTTTCTCAACTTTGTGAGGGTGCGCCCTCTTACCTTTCACGCTGGAAGGAATTCTCCTTACATCGCCCATTGCTCCGCCACCTAGCTTCTGCCTTGGCCTTATTGCTATACCCATGTGCCTTCCTGATCTATATGCACCCATCCTTCCTACATATGTTGCTGTTGTCTGCATACCTGCCAAGGGAAAATGACCCTGTGATTGGTACTTTGTGCTCTGTTCTGCAAGAAGAGCTCTTTTCACTAAATCCTGTCTAAATTCTCCTTCGAAAATATTGGGCACTTCGACTTTTTTGAGAACCTCGCCATTAATCTGATAAATATTTGCTTCCATCTATTATGCACCTTGCTTTGAAGCTGTTGATATGTAGAGAACCTTAGGGGCTTTTGCCTCCCTCTTGTTTCTCAATGCTTTCCTTATCCTTACAAGCCTTTTTGCAGGGCCTGGTATTGATCCATCAACTACAACAAAATCATTTTTTACTATACCATAATTTATAAAGCCTCCTTTGATGTTTACGCTCTTTGCTTCCGCAGCTGAGCCTACTTTTATTACGCGCTTGTTTATCTCTGTCCTATAATTGTAGCCCATGTGACCTGCTCGCGGCACCGTATACATGACCTTTGGAGGATGCCAGGGTCCAAGTGTACCTACATGCCTCACCTTTTGGGTTGCTTTCCTCATCTGTCTTGCAACTCCAAACCTTTTTATTACACCGGCCCAACCTTTACCTTTGTAGATGCTCGTCACATCTATGTATTCGCCGTCTTTCAGTATATCGCTAACCTTTATTTCCTTGCCAACATATTTTTCAGCTGATTCTAGCTTTTTGGCTACTGAATCTCCCCCCACTGGCAGCTCAAACCTCATAATCCTCTTATTCCCGAAACCAAGATTTGAAGGATCTGAGAAAAGAAGGAGTGAAACGTCGCTGAATCTGCTAAGGTCTTTCTTCTCAGCTTCTAGCTTTTCAAGTGTGTTCTTGCTTTCTTTTATGCCAACCTTGGCAGACAGCTCTTTTGAATACAAATCAATGCTTGGCTCTTTGTAAGTTTCTTTCTTGTAAAATCTTATTCCGTACACAAACATCTTTGGCAGCTCCAATATTGTGACTGCCCTTGTAACTTCTGTCCCTTTTGAAGGCGATTCCGAATCGTCTATAAGTGATATGTGCGTCATGCCGGCCTTAAATGCAACTAACCCGAGCGGCAAAGGCTCCGCTGTTTTAGGCCAGCTTCTTACGCGTGGCATTTGCTTTACGGCTCTTCTGTGGGGCCAAAATTCAAGAGATCCTCTTCTCATAATATCAGCAGCATTTAATTCTATTGCTTCTCCTCATTAAAGGTATCGACCTGGAACAGGAAGAAGTACTTAATTTATGTCGTGGTTATATTTATATTATTATCGTTGCTTTTCTTATTAGTGGAATAAGGCATATTAAATAATATTCTTTGCGTTTAGTGGCTCCTCTGTCAGTTGTGCTATCAGAATATTCGTTGCTTCTCTTTTTCGCTAATTAAGGCGCTCGTGTTGCTTATTATGCGGAGCTGCTTAGCCACGCTGTTTAGAGATGCCATGAGGGAGTGCGCGTCCTTTGCACTTATTCTTATTACCAGTGAATTGCCTGACTTCTTTATTTCTGTTCTGCTGCGCTCGTGGCTTTGCGGCTTGTCCATTATCTTTATGTACTCTTTCGGCTCTTTTGCCGATCCCATGTCAATCTTCATGTATATATTCATCTTCGCGCCTTGACGACCTATCTATTATAAAGTTATTATTATAAAGGCGCCATGGCCCTTTGTAACCCGGCGAGCCTTTTGAATATGCTGACAATTCTTCTACTATCGCATTGCTTTCTGCAGAGCTGTATTTTATTTCAGTTATGAAGGCTTTTATTTGCTCTTCATCTCCTTCAGCAAAGACTTCGACGCTGCCATTTTTGAGGTTTCTTACCAAGCCTTTTATGCTGAACTTCTTTGCCTTGCCCCTTACAAAATACCTATATCCTACGCCCTGTACTCTGCCTTTTATTATTATGGTTGCTTTTGCCATTCGAAGCTTACCTTATGTTTGATCTAACACTAGGCCTGTTTTTATTTGTTCCGAATCCCTTATCTGCAATGCCCCTATGCTTCTTCCCAGAACTAGTTAAGCCACGATACACGCGGCCCTTCTGATTTATTAATGCCGCATAGCCCTTATCATTCATTATAGATGGACTTGTTCTGTCGAGGAGTATTGTTTCATAAAATGCGTACTCGCCATCCTCTCCGACATAATAAGAATTAAGTACTTCGCAATTTGAAAATTTCCTGCTTGCCCTTTCCTCTGCCATTGATTGAAGAGATTTGCTGTATGCAAAAAACCTGGCATTCTTTGAAGGCTTTCTTCCTCCGAGAGGTTTCTCTCTCTTCCTTAGCCCTTTTCTTATCTTAACCCTCGCTACTATTACTCCTTGCTTTGCTTTATATCCGAGCTCCCTGGCTCTTACGATATTCATCGGCTTTGCTACCCTAACCACACTGCCTTCTTTCCTCCAATTCATTATCCTGCTTTTTTGAAGCTCACTCCTTTCTTTGTACGTATTTTGGAAGGACTCTCGTATATACTTACTCATTCCCATTTTAAACACCAGAAGCAAAAGGAAACAGATTATAGTTTGACTAGGAAAATATTTAATACATTGTGTTTCCAGGGAGCTATGCCGCACTTGCAGCTAATTAAAATCTACAATCTGGGCAAAGCCCTTTAGGTATAAGTATATTCCTACATATATTGGAACGGTAGTTTCAGCGTTTTCGTAAGGGCCAAATGTCATGCCCTTCATCTCTATTGATGGGCTTTTCGAAACTTTTATCTTCAATTCGCCTTTATCAAAAGCTATGCATTCCTTCATCGGATCGAACCTATTCAGCTCAGAAAATGCGACTTTTTTTGCCACTAATCCGGTATCGCCGTGTATTGTGTTTGGCAGCCTTATTGTATGTGTTATTCCGCTTGTGACATTCCTATCGATAAGATCACTCTGCATTATCACCTGCTTATTTATGATGCTCTCCCAAAAATCGCTTTTTTTCTTTATATAGACCATGTCCCAATTTCCATTTTTTATGCCAAGCTCGACTAGTGCGCGTTTTTTGTAGAGGTTCCTTGCTATTCTGCCCTCTATACCTATCTGCATCAGTGCATCAGGGCCATTTTCAAGTGCCTTGACAAAGCTACGCGCTATCCTTCCGCCCCAGCCAGGATCATCAAGCTTGGGCCCCAGAAGCACTCCTCTCTGCTTGCTTGTAGGGAAGAATTCTGAGAAATTTAGGCCTTTACCTGCTATGTAGTCTGTTATCTCCTTTCTTGCTTCAACGCTCAGCTTGAACACTTCGCTAGAAAGCACATGAATGTGATACCCTCTGTTACCGCTGAAATTGATTTCTATCTCTTTCTTAGAGAAGCCAAAATCTGGAACTAGAAAGTCTTCTACCAATTTCGTTGCTTCCTCTTTTGCAGTGCCTAGACATATTGGGCATACGACATTTTTGCCGTGAACTTTTTGGCACGGCAAATTCATATCGGTTATGTCTATATCGAAGACAAGCTCGGCCCCTGTAAGCTCCTTTCTTTCCATAGGCCTTGCGTCAGGATATTTGTAGAACGCCTGTGAATAGTGCACATGCATTGGCGCATTCGAAACAAGAAAATTCTTTAGTTCGGAGCCATTTTTGAATGATAAATGTCTTTGTGATATTTTATTTTCAAAGTCGCCTACCGCAAATTCCCTGTGCGATACCTCTATAGGTGCCAGGTCATAAGCTTGCTTGTAGAATTCGCGGACATTGTCCAATATCATAGTTTTGGGTTCAAGCATTTACTCAGCCAGAATGTTAGACAATTATGATATGCCACGTTAAGGTTTTAAAGGGTAATCATTTAAAGTAGTTGCATGCGAAATGGCAAGTTTGTAGTAGGCATAGACTTCGATGGCACATTGGCAAAAACTGTGGATTACAAGCTAGAGCGCTTGTTTCCCATGAAGAACCAGAATGTGCTTATGCTTGAGAATGCACTATTTCTGATTACGGACCTGCTTGGCCTGGGCCAGCATTCCTCAAAAAAGATACTTAATGATATAGGAGATGAGGGCATAGACAAAGGCTTAAAGGATCTAATACAAAGGCTCACTGCTTCAGGAAAAATTGAGTTTGTAGTTGTTACTGCAAATACTGAAATTGAACTTATAAGGTCTTTCCTTAAAAGGAATGGACTTGATATAGAAGTACTACACTCGAAAAGAGGAGGAAAGAACGGCTTTAAGTTCATCGACCTCGTTGTAGATGATGGTTTTAGGGAGATTAAAAAGAATGTTTTTTGGGAGGCTGAACATAATCTTATTTTTGGAAGCATTTTCAGAGGGATTGGATTGAAGGTTGCCTCCAATTCAGAGCAGCTTGAATCGATTATAAACAATGAAGCAAAAGCTTTGCTTTTGCAAGTTAAGAGGGCGGGCAGCAATGACCCTAGTAAAGTATCTATGCCTGCAAAGGTTAAAGCTTAAAAGATGTAATGCATAAAAATAGGTGTGGAAGAAATAAAGCAAGTTATAGTTGTAAGAAACGACATAGACATGGGCAAAGGCAAGCTTGCTGCACAAGTTGCTCATGCTTCGCTAATGAGTTATTTTGAGGCCGAGAAAGCTGATCCTGATGTTACCAAGAGGTGGCTAGAAGAAGGTGAAAAAAAGATTGTGCTTAAAGTAAATGATGAAACTTCGCTTAAGAAACTCTTTGAAGCTTTTAAATACAAGCATGTCCCATGTGCACTTGTCTCTGATGCAGGATTGACAGAATTGCCTCCCGGCACTATAACCGCATTAGGTATAGGCCCATGGCTAAGTGCAGAGATAGACATTTTCACAAAGGCGCTTAAATTATTGTAGCTGCTTACACATATGTGAGCCAGTCTAGAAACTCCTTTTCCTCGCCATGAACTATTTTATAGTATTTGTCGCTTATTGCAGTAGTTATTGCTCCTGGGGTGCCGCTACCTATCACTTTAGAATCCACGCTTACTATAGGGGTGATTTCTGCCGCTGTGCCGGCAAAGAATGCCTCTTCGCAGGTATATAGCTCCTCCCTATGGATATTTCTCTCCTCTACTTTAATCCCCATTTTACTAGCAAAGCTTATCACAGAATCCCTTGTTATGCCAAGCAGTATGTCTGCATCTTTAGGTGGGGTTACCAGTTTGCCGTCTTCCACTACAAAGATATTTTCTGCAGCGCCTTCCGCAATGTAGCCAGAAGACGATGTCAGTATTGCTTCGTCTGCGCCACTATGCTTCGCTTCTATTGATGCGATTATGGAATTTATGTAATTTCCACTTGCCTTTGCTTCGGGGGGAAGTATCAGCGAATTTATCCTATGCCACGATGAAATCTTGCATTTTAATCCTTTATTTTTGTTTTTGAAATAACTACCGAAGGGTACTGCTGCTACCACTACGCTTATCTTTTTGCCTTCGATGTTGACGCCTATATTTGAATCGTTGTAGAATGCAAATGGCCTTATATAGGACTCCTCCAGCTTGTTCTTCTTTACTATTTCTTTTATTGCGCTTGCTATCTCTTCTTCACTGAATCCTAGGTTCATGTCATATATTTTTGCGGTCTTGAAAAACCTCTTTACATGATCTTTTAGCCTGAAAATAGCTGGTCCTTTTGGAGTTTTGTATGACCTTATGCCCTCAAATATGCCACTACCATACTGCAGAGAATGCGTGAGCACATGGACTTTTGCTTTTTCAAAATCAATAAATTCACTATCAAACCAGATATACTGCCCCATACCATCACTGCTATTAAAAGACAGTAAAGGTATTTATGCTTTTTTTATTTACTGCGCTCTTTTCTTGAGAGTTTACAATTACATGGAGGTCTTGCAGTGGCAAGAAAAGTGATACGTTGCTATGATTTTGCAAGTTGGCATGCCGAAGCCAAGGTCTAGCTACTTATACGCTTACAACTGAGAGTTCTTTATAGGCAAACCTTGAAGGGTTTTGGGTTGCTGCATGGCGCAGCATTTCTATACCCTGCTTTGTCAGCGCCAGAGGCCTGTATTCCTCTCCCTTTTCAGCGAAGTCTATGGCACCTTTTTTCTTCATTTTTTTAAGGTTATACCATATTGCGCTTTTTGAAAAACTGTGCTTTTCAAATATGTAATCTACGAACCTTGATGCAGAGGTTATGTTATCATACCCTATTTCCATTATTATGAGGAGTTCTTTTTCTGTTACCTCTGACATTGATATAGAATATTGTGTATACTCGTCACGTTTTATTGCACGCATAAGACACCACCTGAGAAGTTATTTGCGCCTTATGCGGCAGACAAAGGATTATTGTATGTGCAGCTGCCGCTAACAAAAATAGCTGTGTATATCCACTTAATTATAGCGGCAATTTGCTTCATCTTAAACACTAACTCTGATATTTTTTATGTAATGAATCATATTTAAATCTTTTCTACAAATCTTTTATGTTTGATTTTTATGGATTTATACATTATAAGGATTATATTGCTTCTGTCATTTACGTTTGCATATGCATTCTTCGATGTATATAACAAAAGGAACATACCTAGCGGTTTTGCATATGCAAGCCTTGCTCTAGCTATCGTATTTACTTTGTTATACCCTGTAAGTATTATTGTTTATTCAATTTTAGTGGCTGCAGTTGTCGGGATTTTCTGCTATCTGCTATATAAAACGGGCATGCTGGGGGCAGGAGACGGTTTCGAACTAATATTTATTTCACTTTTGATACCAATTCAACCTATGCCTCTCATAAATGTTGCTCAGCTGAATCTTCCCTTCATACTTTCTATTTTCATATCTACTGGTATAGTAACAGTAGTTGCTGTGCCTGTATACTATCTTATAACTGCTAAAGAGAGATTGCATCTCCAAAAGGAGAATCTGCTGAAAGCGCTGACAATTTTCTTTGCTTATCTGATACTTCTGCTTTTTATGATTTATCTTTTTGGCGTCAGGTTGCTTCCAATGGTTATTGTTCTATTGCTCGCATTTTTCTCTACCATTATAATACTTTTTGAAAGTTCCATAAATATTAGGATGATCGAATGGATCTACCCAAAGAGTCTTGATGATGGGGACATTATTGCATTGAATCTAATGAGTGCGAGCGACCTTAGTTTTTTCAATAAGAATTACAAGGATTTTGGAAAATTAGCTACAGCAAGCAGAATAAAAGGCATTAGAAATCTGAAGCGGAAGATACCTGTATACAAAAATGCTGTTCCGTTCTCGCTTTTTATATTTATAGGGGTATTGATTTCGCTTGCCATTGGCAATCCGCTGTTTGCAATTTTTCTATAGGCTTATAGAGGCTATTTAGGAACGTTTTTATACTTTAGATTTGCTAATTAAGTGGAGATAATTTGAAATATGCAAGACCTTACGTAAAAAGGTACTGGATTTTTGAGCATAAAAAGGCGCTGGGCTTGTCTTTCATAGTTTTTGCGGTAGTTTATAGCATAGGCCTCATGTTTACAACAATATTGAACTCGTTTTTCCTTGTTAATATAACCAACATATTCACTATGGCTTTGCTTCTCTTCATACTTGCAGCACTTGTGATAATAGGAAGCCTCGTTAATGCACACAATAAAAGCACGCATATAATGAGCAAGGAGGAGCATGCGAAGCACTCAAAGCATGTAGGTATATTTTTCATACTTATGATACTTAGCTCGATTGGATTTTTGCTTCCGCTGATATTTGATGTTTATCCTGGATCGCTTCTGCTGTTATTCAGTGCAGGAGGGATTCTACTGCTTTTATATGCTTTCCTTATTTTAATATTCGATTACAAGTTTTATGAAATTGCAATTGCTTCTATATTTCTTTGGGCAATATTCATCTTCAGCGTATTTTTTGTTGCTCCTATCTATTATTTGAATGCACCTTTGTTTGAAGCAATATCTCTACTTGTATCTTCAGTTACCCTTGTAACAGTCTTTGCCGTGTCAGGGATAGTGATGCTTCACAGTGCAGCAAATGAATTTTTGAATGATTTTAAAATTAGGAACAAGATATAGTAGCTAAGCATATATCTCTTCGATTAGCTCCTTTTCAGAGTATATGCTGCTCATTCTATCTTTGCTTATAGTGGGTATACCAAATATGCTGCCTCCGGATCTTGTGTTGCTTATTATGAATGGGAAGTTAAATTCGAATTTCTCTGAAATCTCTTTTAGTACTTTTGCCCTTTTTAATAAGGTTTTTGTATTTGTTTCAAGACTTGCTTCATAATAATTATTCTTGCCTTTTGCAATCACATTAAATGGCATCTTTATTGTCTCTAAAGAGCTTATATTCATGTGAAAGAAGTATCTAGACGATTTTAATTTGCCTGAAAACTCTTCGGTTTCACGATTCTCGCTTACTGCACCACCCAAAGCCTTCTCTAGTTTTTCAAAAGTATTTGAAGATGCGTACTTATTGTACTTTTCGTATCTGTAAATGGTATCTTTTGAAACCCCAACTTCATTTGCAAGGAATGAAATGCTTAATCCATTAAGGTGCCTAAAATATCTTATCTTGTTTCCGTCAATTGGGACTTTTGATCCGACCGATTTTGCGGCAATTGGCTGTACTAAATCTGAAATAAATCCTTCAAGCGAACCTAGTGATATACAATCCGTAAAAAAGCGCTTGTAGACTATGTTCTCTTTTAAATCGCCATTTTTTGATTTCTTCCCTATTATTATTGGCTTTGCGCCTATGAATTGGGCTATGTCTGAGAGCTGCTTAGCTGTTTCTTTTTCTATAGTATCTATATTTTCCACTACTTTTATTATCAATTTCTTCCCCTTATTCTGCGCGATTATATCAGAGCATGTGTGCATGTTTTTAATTATAACTGTAATATAATCGCTTTTTTCTAGGATTTTTTCTGCGCCTTTTATCAAGTGCTCGCGCTCCATGATACTATTTACTCGGATAAAAATAAATCTCTTTCATTTTTGTGTTATGATTAAAAGGTGTATTAATAATTTTTATGCTATATCTATATTATGCCATCAAAAATAAGCAAAAGCAGTATTGGTGTTGGCACCGCTGCAGCAGTGGGACTCGGAGCCATAATAGGCGCAGGGATTTTTGTGCTGAGTGGCACGGCCATAGCGATTGCCGGAGCAGGGGCATTGCTGGCGTTTATACTTGTAGGTATTGTTGCCGTGCTTGTTGCTTTAGAACTTGGGGAGCTTGGAGCGGTAATGCCCAATAAAACTGGCGCTTCATATTCTTTTGTTTACGGGGCATTTGGCAGCGAACTTGGTTTTATGACAGGCATACTGCTCTATTTTAGCTATGCTACAAGCATCTCTGCCATTACACTTGGTTTCGGTTCGTATATGGGAAGCCTGCTTTCATTAAACAGCTCATTTGCAATTCCGCTCGCCATCGCACTGATATTTGTACTTGCTGTCATCAACATATTAGGCATAAAGAAAGCTGCAAAAATTGACTCTGTGCTCGTATATATAAAAATTTCAATATTGCTTTTATTTGTATTCTTTGCGCTGCTGGTTGTTTCTGCTCATGGAGGGTTTAAACCTCAAAATTTTACGCTGCAGGGCGGTAACAACGGCATTGCAGCAATATTTGCTGCGAGCGTTGCAATATTCTTTGCTTATTCTGGGTTTCAGTCCATATCTACTTTTACTTCAAAGGTAAAGGGAGGTGCCAGGGGTGCAGCAAAAGCAATACTGATTGCTACTTTAGTAAGTATAATCCTCTATGTTGCGGTTATTTTCGCGCTTATAGCGCTTGTTCCTGCATCATCATATAAAATAAATGCTGACCCTCTTTCTTTTGCGTTAGCAACTTCGCATGCTCCGAATTGGCTTTTTATACTGGTGGATATTGGAGCTGTGATTGCAACCACCTCAGCATCTCTCGCGATGCTGCTTAGCTCATCGCGCATTCTCTACCAAGTCAGCAAGGATAAGCTTCTTCCGAAAGTATTTAGGAGCTATGACAAACACAGGAATGTCGCAATAAATGGCGTAATCGTTTCTGCTGTTATAGCAGTTATCATGCTCTTCTCTGGAAATATTTATATTATTGCAGCAATAAGCAACTTTGGCCTTCTTTTTTCTTATTTGATGTCGAGCTTTGCATTAATTCATTTTAGAAGGAATGGGGTAAAGGCAAGCTTCACTTCTCCATATTATCCTTATTTGCCTGTCATCACAATATTCCTACTTCTGATATTTATTTTGGGAATGCCCAAAGAAGCGTTGACAATAGGGGTTGTACTTATAATACTTTTATTGACAGTCTATTACTTCCTTAGAGAAGCAACTAAGAAAGAGCCTGTTAAAGTCAGGCTATTTAAATAGCGCAGGATCAATATACCCTTGAACCTAATTTTGCTTCTTGCTCTGTAGTAAGCAATACAATTTCGCCATTTTCATTTTCTACGCCGAGAACAAGAACTTCTGATTTAAATCCTGCTATAGATTTGGAGGGGAAGTTTGTTACGCATATCACTCGTTTGCCAATGAGAGACTCTTTCTTATATAATTTTGTTATTTGTGCACTCGAACTCTTGATACCTATCTCCTTTCCAAAATCTATTTTTAGTTTGTATGCGGGCTTTCTTGCCTCTGGAAAATCTTGCGCTTCGATTATTTCTCCTACACGCATTTCAACTTTTTCAAAATCTGCATAGGATATTTCTCCCATAATGTTAATCACTTCATTGCTAAGTATATTCATGTATTATCTTCTTATCTAAATTATTATTGCTTCTCTTATAAAGATTTTTGCCATTAGCTTCTCCTCGTTTCAAATGGACAGGGAGGATCTGAAAATTAGAATTTCACTATATATCCATTTTCTATAGACGCATAGGCCCTGTTTGAATATTAGTGTGTTGACCTCTTGGAGCTGCGCTTTTTGAAGAGTATTTTATAGCTTATTCCACTTGCAAGCTGGAATATACCTCCTATAAGCAAGGGCATTGGCAATGAGAGATCCATCAAGTAGCCACTAGCCCCTGAGCTTAGCTGCGAAACCCTGCCTGCTATGCCCTGTACGCTTGTGGCTGTGCCATAGTCTTCATTATTTATACCCCTCACGTTTACTGCGGTCCTGCTGGGGCTCCCAAAACCTGCGATTATTGCCCTTGCCACGTAAATCAACCCTGCAATTATCATTAATGGCGAAATTGCCATTGCAAAAAGCAATGCGCCGCCAATTATCCTAGAATTCGAAGCTGTGCCAAGCGCGGTGAACAGATGTGCGAAGCGCGATGATAGATAGGAACCCAGTGCAGTGGCAATATATACAATGCTGAAAAGTATTCCTATCTGAAGGGCACTTGCATTATACATCAACTTGAACCATAGAGGCAGTAAAGGCATGAACACACCAACACCTATGCCACCAAGAGCGCTTGCTGTAACCACTTTTGCAGTGTAATTGAGGCTGCTCCTCTTCATGACCTTTGTGGTTTTCTTGGGTCTTTTAGCTTCGTTTAGGAGAAGTAGGAAGACGAATGACGCTGTGAGCATCAAAGCTGCTACCCCAAACATAAACCTGTATGCAAAGAGCATACCAAACGCTTTGCCTATTGGTGTTACAAGACTAAACATTATACTGCCACCTATTGCAAATCCTGAAGCGGTTAGGGTTACAAGCGAATATTTCATGACACGGTCCCTTTCTTCTTTGTAATTGCTTGCTATGAATGCATTTGTGCCTGGAGAGAAGGCGCCGCGCATCCCTCCTGCACTGCCACCTAAACCACCTATGACCATGCCTATCACTATCGGTGCTACGCTTATGGAGAGTGCAATGATTACTGCGCCCGTTGTGGCGAAAAGTTCTGCAAGCAACAGCTCTTTTTTGAACCCGTATCTGTCTCCTATATAGCCAAGCAGAAGCGTCAGAAATACCATAAAAAGCATGGTAGCAGCAGCTATGAGGCCTATGTTTATTAATTTTACATTGAGTTCTGTCAAGTAAAGGGAAAACGCAAGGCTCATGTATATGAGTGCCATGCTCCTAAATGCCCTTGAATAAAGCAGGTATTTGAAAGTTCTGTCTATGCTAGTATCAAGCATTTGCGCACCTTTGGAATAGAAGCTCTTTCTAAAATTAAGCCTCGTTGTTATTTATAATTTATCAAAACCAGGATATAGCGTGCTTCAATGTAATGCGCACTCTCTTAATTTTCAGGCGCAGTAGTAAGCTATGCAGTAATCTATTGTGGGAGTAATACTTAAAAAAAGCACGCTTAGTCCACTTGAAACTGTTGTTAGCGGCTTCTTCCTAAATAGGTAAATGCTCCCGCCGGGATTTGAACCCGGGTTGCGGGGTTGAAAGCCCCACGTCCTTGGCCGGACTAGACGACAGGAGCACATGGTTTATATATATTTTCTGATTACATTTATAACCTTTTTATGCACAGCTTCTATGCTGCCCTCACCATTTATTTTCTCAAAGTTGTATTCCTTTGCCAGCTTTTTATACTCTTCCCTTACCTTGCTCAAAGAGTTTTCCTTTTCAAAAAGCTCAAAATTGAATCTCCCTGCAGATATTCTTTTAATGCTTGTCTCTGGAGAAACATCTATAAAGAAGGTTAGGTCTGGCATTAGGAATCTTCTGTTAATTTCGTAAAGCCACTTTGGATCAAGGCCAGAGGCTGTACCATATGCTAAAGAAGAAAAAAGATATCTGTCTGTTATTATTATAACACCATTTTTCAGTGCGGGTATTATTTGTGTTTTGAGGTGTTGGGCTCTGTCTGAAGCGAACAAGAGCTGAGTGGCTTCGCTCGATATTTTTAATTCCCCTGCAAGAGAGGATTTGATAATGCCGCCGATTATGCCTGTAGTCGGCTCCTTTGTTAATATGGTCTTTCTGCCCGCCTTCCTTAGATAAGTCTCCAACAGCATCGCTTGAGTTGAGTTGCCTGAGCCATCAAGGCCCTCAAATGCTACAAAAAGGCCTTTTGATTTTTGCATGCCGTTACCTCAAAATAATTGTAGAGCAAATATATTTATTAGTGCTCAAAGAAAGTTATAGATGTGGTGGCAATGATTCTTTCAGATTTTGATTTGAAGAACTTGATAAAGGATAAAAGACTCATAGTGAAGCCATTCAACAGCGAAATAATAAGGGAAAATGGCATTGACCTGAGGCTTGCGAACGAGATAGCATATCATAATCCAATGCTTGGCGATGATTTCATAATAGATCCTTCAAATGCAAAGCATATAGAAAAAGAGTATGTGATAGAGAAGAGGAAAAAATATTTCATAGTAGAGCCCAAGCAGCAGATCCTGCTCTCAACAATCGAGTACTTGAAGATGCCTGATAACGTGATAGGATTTGTAGAGTTAAGGAGCACATGGGCAAGGCATGGCTTACTAATGCCCCCAACAATAATAGATGCAGGGTTTGAAGGTACGATTACTTTGGAGGTATTTAATGGATCGCCAAGCAGGATAAAGCTAGTGCCTAAAGTGAGGTTTGCCCACATAATCTTTGCAGTAACTATGAATAAAGTAAAGAATACTTACAAGGGTTCTTACAGCGGGCAGAAGGGTATATTCAGACCTAAGGTCATTAGCTGACTATTTGCTAATTATCTTGTTAGGTCGTTTAATTCTTCTTTGGTTGCCACATCTTGCTGCGAAGGCATTGTAGATACTAAGACTACGTCGCCCACATTCTTTACATTTTTGTAAAGAACGCTCTTCGTCCTAAGCGTTGTCTTCATGTCTCCCCTTATATTTTTCCAAGGAACCATGAGGAGTCTGCTTATTTCGCTCTTCTCTAGATCTACAATAATCCCCTGCACGTCGCCGAGGTATTGGCCTGCGTCGCTATATATATCCATGTGGTATATCTCAGACAACTTCATTTCAACACCGTATACTTGTTAATATTATACCCTTATAAATCTTTAACCTCTCTGTTAATAGTGGAATTCAGGGTTGCATCCAGTCTATCTCATAGTATTCGTGTCCGCTTCCTGGTAATTCTATCTGCCTGACTTTATAGTATGTTATTGCGGTTTCTCTGTCTGCTATTGCTATTATGAGCTCGAGTTTTTTATCCTTCGCTTCTTTTATGGCACCTGCAAGCTCCTTGCCACCTATGTACTCCTCCTCGCTTAAGGATAGCATCCCATATTTTGGTACATTGTTTTCTGGACTCTCTGCTTCGCCGCCCTTTCTATGATATAACACATAATCTAATTTCATCTTCTTTTCTTTTACCTTTCCAGGTATTGCAAGTATGAATGTCTTCCTAACTGAATGCGCTACCCTTATCGCCCTCGCCCATTCTGATATCAGTAATTTTGAGCTCTTGGGGAAGACCTGCAGCACATGCTTCGAGTGAATCCAATTACTGTCTTTCACTGGCCTTGCACCTGGGAAGTATATCCTGAAATGGGTGCCGAACTTAAATCCTGTCTTAACAACATAGCCATTATCGCGCCAATCCCTGTATACTTCATACATCATCGAGAAGTCGCTTCTTCTCTGCTTTGCAAGCTTAATGACCTCCGCCAATTTGACGCCTTGAAGGGCCAATTTCTTGCGCTCCATCAGGAATACTGTTTCGTAGATGTCAAGCTTGTTTAGCTTGCCACGCTCTGGAGCCTTGTAAGAACCGTATTGGCCAAACCAAAGCTTCTCATATATTTCTTTTCCTTTGTCTGAATCTTCTATTACAGTTATAAGATCTTCTTCAAAAAACACCCCGCCAACTTTCCATTTTGGCAGCTCTATTGAAGATGATGGATACGCCTTTACTGGAGTTTTGTCTGGCGATTTATATGCTATGTCAAATGACCTTGCTATAAGGCCCCTATCCCTCCAATCTTTGTAGGTGAAGTAGCTTGCCATCAGCTTCTTCTTTTTCTTGAAAAGCATAGCTATGCTGTTGAATGTTATTTTTTTGTCTTTGTATGTGCATTCTGCATTTCTCAAATCTACAAGATACATTGCCTCTTCTGGCATAAGCTTTAGCTCTGAATCTACTTCCATTCCGAAAAAGCTTCTCTTCAATATATCTTTTGTAGATTGGTCAGCGGCTATTATATTGCCTTTTTTCAGGATTTTTATTTCTAGCATAGAAATCAAGCACATTTTATGTATTTATCGCATCCAATTAAAATATTAATCCTTCTTTATTTTATTAGGGATTTACATGAATAAGCCAAGAAGAGAAAAGGAGCAACTTGCTAAGATGAAGCCAGATATACCTGAAAAACTCTTTGGCATGATGAAAAAGCAAGGGTACCATTTTGTTGGAAATCACTCTGCGGTAAAACTATGTAGTTATACTTCTAGCAGTATGAAGAAAAATGGCACTACATGCTATAAAAACAAATTCTACGGCATAAGGAGCTGGAGGTGTCTGCAAAGCGCACCGACACTTGGTTGCAACCTCGCATGCAGATTCTGCTGGAGGATAATACCAGAAGAAGTTGGGATAAAATGGAACGAACTCAATGTAACTAATTGGAATGATCCGAAGGTAATTGCTGACGGCCTTATCGAGGAACAGAAAAGGCTGGTAAGCGGATACAAAGGTAATGAGAATGTAGATATTGGAAGATGGAACGAGGCCCTTGATCCTGCACATGTTACGTTCAGCTTGACAGGAGAACCGCTATTCTACCCTATGATGAATGAACTTATGAAAGAATTTCACAGTAGGAAGATGAGCACTTTTCTAGTCACAAATGGTACTCTGCCTGCTGCATTGAAGAAGCTTAAGGTCTTGCCCACGCAATTATATGTTTCTATACAGGCGCCTACAAAAGATATTTACAATGCAGTCGTAAGGCCAAAAACACCAAATGCGTGGGAAAGTTTCCAGGAGTTTCTGGATATTTTTTCAAAGCTTCCTACAAGGCGGGTCTTTAGGCTTACGCTTATAAAAGGAGTTAGTATGGTAGACGCCAAAGGATATGCAGAATTAATAAAGAAAGGAAATCCAGAATATGTGGAAGTGAAAGGGTTCGTATACGTTGGTGGTTCAAGAAATGAAGCAAGGGGATTAAAGTATACGCAGATGCCTGGAAAAGAGGACATTATTAATTTTGCGAACGAGATCTGCAAGGAATCTGGATACATTTTTGCTGATTACCACGAACCTAGCAAGGTTGCACTCTTGTGCAGAGATGAGAAGGCAGTTGCTGACAGATTTATAAAATTTGAGAAATGATCAAATGAGTAAATTAAAAAGCAAAAATAGCGCCCTTAACCTTAATAGGATGGACAGGATAAAGGGCAGAATAGATTACAAGAAGAGGATAAAGAAAATCGAGTATGTTCTTATAACTATTTTGTTTGCTAGCTTAGTGGTTTTTGCGGCAATTTCACTAGGTGCCATATTGAATGAAGGCCTTGGGAAGTTTGTAAACGAATTAGAGTCTATCAACTTTTTTTATTATTCGCTGGCACTTGTGACTATTTTTATTGGGTACCTGCTGCGTTTCCCCAAATGGGAATTGTATATGAAGAGACTTGGCGTACATTTGCCTAGAGCCAAAAATCTATGGATATATTTTTCAATGTATTCCATGGACATAACTCCTGGAAGATGGGGAAGGGCAGTAGTTTCTTATACTATAAACAAACTAACAAAGATTAAGTTTAGCAGGACGTTCCCTGCTGTGGTAACAGATATCTTTACCGATTTCCTTGGTTTTGCAATAATATGCCTATTCTTTGCATTTTTCGTCCATAAATACATTGCAGTTTCTATAATAATAACAGCACTATTGCTGCTTCCTTTTATATTTCTGTACAATAAGGCACCATTTGCTTTTCTAAAATCTAAGCTTATCAGATTTAAACGCCTTAAGAGCTTTTTTAATGTGGGCGAGCTCTATTTCAAAAGCAATAAGCTCCTAGGAAAAGATGTCTATGGCTACTCGCTTCTATTCACTGTGCCCTCGATGTTCTTGAATGGCCTCAGCTTATATTTTGTGATTCTGAGCTTTGGGTTCCATCTGGGTATCACATATATACCTACAGTTATATTCATTTTCTCGTCGTCGCTTATTTTTGGTATGATTACCGGAATTCCTGGGACTCTTGGAGTCACTGATGTTGCCATGTTGGGGGCTCTAGTAACTTTCTTTGGTGGCATAGGGATGAACTTTGGACTTGCTTCTGTCATTACCATCTTTTTTAGGATTGTTAGTGTATGGTTTGTCGAATTATTTGGGTTCACGGCATTAATGCATACCTTTAGATACTGGAAATAGAATATTTCTTCAAAGATTCTTCTTCTGCAAAGTTAGGATTTGAGGGTATGATTAAAGATATTACTTTGCCTGCAAACCTGCCGCTTTCCTTGGCGAGTATATCCTTATCGGCAAATGCAATCTCCTGGTTTTCTTTTCCTACATCTGCTAATACAATTATCTTGTTGATTATTCTTACGCCTCTTTCCAATTCTGCTTTTTGGAGAAGCCCTAGTGCTTCCTCAAAACTCATTGCCCTTTCCTCTTTATAATTATAATCAAGCAGCACGAGCGTATGCTCATTATTTTTCAGATTTTTCTCAATTACATCTATAAAAGAGATTGGTTTATATTTTTCGCTCCAGGACGGGATTGTTGTTGTAGGACCAAATCTGTATATATCTAATCCGCTTTCGCCTATTGCTGCTGTGAAGATGGATGCTGCGTGCAATACCTTTACATTTATGCCATTCCCCTTGGCCAAATCCAATATTGTGTGGTGTGTCGTTGCAATTAAGGGGTCCCCAGGGACAAGCAGTGCCACATCTTCTTCCTTCGCGCTCTTTATTGTTTCACTTGCATTTTCTTCTAAATCGGATCTGCTAAGCTTAAATATTTTTTTATCTGCTTTGAATTCCAAATACGCTATATAATCGGCATTTATTCTATTTGTATATGGATCCAACATCAGCTTTTCAGCTTTTTTAATAATTTCCATCGCCTTTTCTGAAATATCCCCTTTTTCAAGGCCGATGCCTATTAGAAACAGCAAACTTCCACCTTAGTCCCTTATCCCATCTGGTGTTATTTTTATAATGCATTCTCCTTCTGGCATGTTTGGAGAGTCAACAAGCCTTATTATCCTCTTATCCTCCTTTCCTTTTCTTATGTATAGCCTTGTGGTAGCTGCATGGGCTATTACATTGCCACCGACGGGGGTTGTAGGGTCTCCAAAAAGTATTGCAGGGTTATCCATTACTTGATTAGTTATGTAAACAGCAAGGCTATGCTTATCTGCAATGCTCTGCAATTTGTGCAGATGTACATTTAACTTCTGCTGGCGCTCGCCTAGTGCTCCTCTCCCGATGAATTCTGAACGGAATAAAGCCATGAGCGAATCCACTATTATGAGCTTTATATTTTTTTCAGTTATGAGCTTGTCTGCACGCTCTATTGTGAGTATCTGCTGCTCTGTTGTAGAAATGCGCACTGTAAAGATATTTTCTAATACTTTGCTAGGATCTAGACCAAGGGCCTTTGCTATGCTCTCTATTCTTTCTGGCCTAAAAGTGCCTTCGGTATCTAAGAATAATACCCCTCCCTCAAGCCCCCCCTTACTGAGTGGAAGCTGGACATTAACTGCCAACTGGAAGCCTATCTGACTCTTCCCAGCAGCATATCTACCATAAATTTCTGTGATGCCATTGGTTTCTATACCTCCACCGAGAAGTTCGTCAAATCCTTTCACACCTGTAGTTATCCTGCCCAATGCCTTTCTTTTCTCGTATACTGTAGTGGCTGTTTCGTATTCTACAGTTGTAGCCTGCTTCGCAGCATCAACAGCCTTCTTTGCTGCATCTACGCTTATACCTACAAGCTCGGAAAGATCGTGTGGGGCAGAAGTAGCAACCTTCTCTATCGTATCTATGCCTGCTTCCCTGAGTTTTTCTGCAGTTGTAGGCCCTATTCCTGGAAGGTCTTCTAGATCTTTGATACTCTTTTCTTTGTCTTTAGCCATATACCCCCAACTCAATTAATTATGGGAAAACAAGAAATATAACTCTTTTGAATCAAATCAGAAATGCCTTGGCTTCATTAACAACCTTTTTTGCAGGAAAATTCTTTTTGGAATAGAGGGAATGCCCTGCACCTTTTATAACTATGACTTTCTTCGTGAATTTGTTTTCCTTAAGTCTAGCCGCAGCCAAGCCGATGCTTATTACTCCTTTCATATACTCATCGTTGGATCCGAATATTGCTATTATTGGAATTTTTATTGATTTGAATTCTGCAAGATCCCGCTTATAATCCAGCAACTTGCCCTCTATACTCTTTTCTTCGGCTGTGCTCAAAAATCTCAGAGCTGATATTGGCCATTGGTCTTTTGGAAGCAACTTTTTGGGCATTATTGCATATAAATCTTTACTTACTAGCCTGTTAGCTATCAATATATTTTTATGAAAATTCTTGTGGGATTTCTGATGATTTTTGATATCATAGTTCCTATCATCTACAGGGCTAAGCAAGACCAATCCTTTTACCATCTTTGCTATTGGCTTTTTGCTGTTTTTGTAAAGGAAATAAATTGATTTTTGACAACCGGTACTCTTTCCTATCAGTATGACTTTCCTAAATCCTAGCTTTTTGAGAAGGGAAAGAGCGCCATAGATGTCATATTGGGAATCTTCAAACTGCTCGAATGCGGCTCCGGATAGTATCGAAGCTTTTTTTCCTTCATATCCGAGCTCGTCTGCAATATGACTACCGCGCTGCTGCATGGCAAAAAAGGCCATACCCTTTGCACAGGCTTCTTTACCCACTGCAAGGATTGATTTTGAGTAGAAATTGCCTCCCAATCCATGAAGATAGAGCATTGCAGAGCTCGCTGGTTTTTTAGGGGTAAAAAGTATGCCTGCAAGGGCAATGCCATCTCGTGCCTTAAAAAACACAATTTTTGTATCCATTGAACCACTAATGAATTAGAATGCAGGTTTTTATTTCTTCTTATTATAAAATAAACAGGGAGAGTTTATTAAAAAGGAAGAGGCCAGCACATTCGCATGCGCTGGCAAGGCGACCAGTTTTTCCCTTCCTACAGTAGAGAACCCGTAGTATTATATAATAACTTATATTTTTAAACCTTCCTTTTTAGTGGAATTTTCCAAAAATATGAAATTTAGAAGAGAGAAAGATTGAATGAAAAGCTTCCTTACGCTTGACAAAAAAGGTATCACAGTGGCATTGGTATTTGCAGTATTTATTGTGCTGCTTGGCAGAGCTGAAGGGCCTTATCTGCTTGCTGTACTTATCTTTTTCTTGATTCTTTCTGCACTAGTAACAAATATTGGCAAAAGAAGGAAGAAGGCTGTTGGAGTGTATGAAAGAAGCCGAGGATGGAAGAATGTGCTTGCTAATGGCGCAATGCCTGTTTTGATTACGGCTTTTTATTTTTTGAACAGCTATTGGCATATATTTCCACAGGCAATGCTAATTGTAGGCTATTTGGCAAGTGTTAGCGCCGTAACTGCTGACAAGTTCGCAAGCGAGATAGGGGTATTGGATGGCAAGCCATTGATATTGGTCACCTTGAAACGGGCAAAGCAAGGCACTTCAGGAGGCGTTTCTACCCTTGGACTTGGAGCAGGTTTGCTGGCATCACTCTTAATAGCCTTGACCATTGTTTTCTACACTTTTTCATTTGAGTGGCTTGTAATAGTTATTCTTGCAGGTTTTATAGGGAACATTGCTGATTCTATATTTGGATATTTTGAGGAGCAGGGTTTTGGCAGTAAGTTTACCACCAATTTCATCTGCTCCTTTGTTGGATTTTTAGTAGGAATCGCTTTATTTGCAATATAGGGTTTTAATGGCGAGTAGTGTAGGTTAACTTGAATGCCTTAGCTTATAATATTCATGACTAGCAAGATGCCCGTAATGTTTTGAAAGCTGTTCGCACACAGCCAGAAGGTTGAAGAAGGTGTACTTCAGAGCTTGAGGATTTTAGGCTTGATAAGCTCTATTATTATTGCCTGAGGCACTTTTGAAAGCTTCTTATAGCGCTCTGGATTCACTTTTTTGAGAGATTTTAGTGGCTCTGGCTCGAGGACGCTTTTTATTACAAAACCTGCATTCAGCGAATCCATTATCAAATGAGAGAAGGTTTTCGGGTAGAACTTTACAACATGCCTCTTGAACCACTCGCCCCCTTTTATGCCTTGCTTGAAATAATCACCTATTACCTCATATTTGCCGTTTCTGTTTATATACCCAAAAAGCTCGGAATGCGCGTTTGGTCCTTCGTTCTTTCTTACAAGTATATCGTATATAGGGTGGGTATTTGAGAATATAAACCTTCCACCGGGCTTAAGCACCCTGTACGCCTCTTTCATCGCAGGCCCCATATCTTTAAGGTAGTGGAGCACAAGATCAGCGTATACCAAATCGAATTTGCCACTTTCAAAATCGAGCTTTGCGGCGGACATTACGTAAAACTCTATGTTTTTGTGTAATTTTCTCGCAATGTCAACCATGCTCCTTGAAATATCTGTGCCTATTACTTCTTTTGCCCCTTTCTTCTTCATGAAAGAGCATTCGTTTCCGGTCCCACATCCTATGCACAAGACCCTCTTATCCCTTACATTGCCTATTATTTTATGCATTGCTGGCTTGTCTTCATACAGATGAAAAAGGTCTCTTTTCGATGCTTCATAGTATTTTTCAACAAATTCTCTGCTTTCATAAACTTCTTTTGAAAGCTGTTCTTTGTTTTTTGATGCCATGCAAACACAGAACAAGATAGGAAAAGAGAGATTTTATTCCTTGCGCTATGCTATTGTTAGAGGGGTTTTAGTGAAGAGGTTTATTTTTTATTATATTAGAGAGTATATGGCCAAAAGGTGATACCGAGCTATAGCTCAAGGAGCATGAGCTATGAAATAATTTTATCGTTTATATTGTATGCGCTAGCCGGGATTTGAACCCGGATTGCGAGCTTATTCCTTGGCTTGGGAAGCTCGTATCTTAACCAGATTGGATCACCAGCGCATGTGACAATTTTGCCGATACTATGTTTATCTTATGTATGTGAGGTTTTCCTTGCTGGGTTGGCCCGCGCCTTTAACTGCTTCTTCTATGTTTTTAAGGACCTTTTCCGTTTCTTTCTTTACCTTTTCCATATTTGCCAAGTCTATTTTTATTCCAAGGAGCTTTGAAATCACTTCCAATACTGTCTTTGCGGAATTCGCATCAACATCGATAAGGCCAGTTTCTCCCATGATGCATGCTGCATCTAGTTTATATTTCTTTGCAAATTCTAATATAAGGCCTGCCGACCCCCATATTGCACCGGTAGCCTGGCCAAAGAGTATGTTGTATTTTTTGAGCTCTTCTATATATTTCAGGCTTGTTGCTACTCCAAACACCCTTGGATTTTGAACATATTGATCTGCTATGTTATATCCGCCTATTGTTATTACCTTTTTACCTCCTAGGAAGGTAAAGAATTTTATTATCTTTTCATTGACTTCGTATTGACCTTCTGTAGTTACAGCCTGAGCATCACCAAGCAAAAGTACTATATCGCTTGAATTTTTGGATTTTGATGGATTCTTCCAATAGTAAAATCTATTATTTACCAAACGGGATTTGCCATTGCTAAGCATCAATACTTGATGTGGAAAGTGTGGGGATAGTAATGTTGCGAATTTTTGGGCCTTAAGCTCGTTTTTGAGATGCTCCCCCACTAGGCTGCCCACACTACCTATGCCAGGTAAGCCTACAATTAGTATTGGATTCCTGAGCTTTATTTTTTTGTAGTATATTTTTGTTTTCTCCATGCTTATTCCTTCTCCTTTTTCAACTCAACGACTCCCCCTATCGACTTTATCTCTTTATTAAGTAAATCCTGCGCTTTTTTTATCCTATTTTCAGCATCAGGAAAGTTTGAATCCTCTGAAGTAAATTTGTAATGAGGGGCGCCCAAGTAAAGCACATTTACCCCTAGCTTAGAAACGTCGTTAAGCAGCTTTTTTATCTTATTTATTCCATCCTTTGTATCATATACAAGTATTTTTGCAGTATATGCCACTTTGTACCTCTTCGGCTTGACATTCTTTGCCACTATTTCAGATAGCGCGGACTTGAAGTTACTATCTACATTCCCTATATCCTTACCCTCCGAAACGCTTTCGATTATTTCGGAATAAGAGATAAAGGTACTTGAAAGGGTCTTTTCTATCTCCGCTTCCTGCGCTTCCTTCTTTGCGGCGACTATTGCTTGCTTGAATAGTTTCTCAGATCTTTTTTCTGTATTATACGAGTCTATCTTTTCTTTCTCTTCTTTCTTACTAACTTTTTTTAGTGATATGTCTACTGCCCTCTTCTCATGGTCTACAAATATAACTTTAGCTACAGCCTGCTGCCCTTCTCTTATGAATTCGTGTATATTCTTAATCCATCCTGGGGCAACTTCTTTTATGGGCAGATACGCTTCTATGTTTTTGTATTCAACAAATTCACAGTATGCTCCGAAAGGCATTACTTTTTTTATTTTTACTAAGACTATTTCTCCATTTTCAGGAAGTTCTTTATGCGTAAACATTCAGATCAGCGTTTTATTTCTACCTTCTTTTTTGTCCTTTTGCCAAGGACCCTCTCTATGCTTTTGTTACATACTGTGCATGTCAGCAAAACTTTTTGCTTTTTTCCTAGCTTCTTTGGATGTGCTTTTGGCTCGACACTGCCTACATGACCTTTTATTGCCCTTGCGTGCCTTCTTGAACCTACATTTAGCCAGCGCTCAGGCTTTTTTGAATATATTTTTACTGTATGTTTTGTATGCTTGTTGCAATATGGGCAGTAAGCCATTACCTCTTTTTGTATCTTCATCAAATCACTTCAATTTACTATTTCTCCGAGTTTATTCTTTAATATGAAGTCTGTGTCATTTTCATCTTCTACTTCTATCGTTTGGTTTTGCTTGAAAGGCCCGAGTTTGTTTCCTTTTGGTGTAATTACTTCTGGTATATCTGAGAGTATTTTTACTCTCTTTAATGAAGGCTTCGTTGTACTTTCTGAAAGCATATTTTTAATTTTATTATAAATTTCTTCCTCTTCTGCTGTAGAGTAAGAAGGTAATTGTTTATTATATGCAATGTATATTAAAATCTTTTGCATTCTCCGCTCTTTTAGTATATTTAAAAGTTTCCTGAAGTTGTTTATATACTGCGTTTTTTGTGGATCTTTTTGCTGATTTTCTATGTTTTTTATGTATGTTTCTGCATCTTCAAAGAAGTTTTTAGGCAATGGCAATATTTCTCCTGTTTTCTTTTCCGCTTGCACTTTTTCGAATAAGAGTTCAGGAGAAATTTCTTCCATGGCAATACCTGTATATATTTCAACCGCAAAGCAAATAAACTAAATGCACCACCCTATACTTCCACTATTCGCTCTCTTTTATATATATAATAAAAAATAAATTATAAAACTTTGTTATAATTGCTTTTTTACAGAATAAAAAAATAGTGGAACTGTGGTGTTAGCGAGGGATGGATTTGAACCACCGATCTCCGGGTTATGAGCCCGGCGGGCACTCCATGCTACCCTACCTCGCTTTAAGCATAAGTAACAGCTTCTTTTTCAACTATTCTCTCAGCATCTTCCCTGCTTATCCTGACAAGTTTTCCTCCGCAATCGCACTTAAAATTCATCTCCATCGCAGTTTCAAAAGGGAATAGGGTCCTCTGCTTCTCAAAACAAGCTTCACAAATGAAAAAATCATTGCAGTTATCTGGCAATATATATGCAGAATTTTTAACTTCGGTTAGTAAGTTTTCTTTAACCTTTTTAATATTTTCAAAATTTATATACCATTTAAATGTAAGCCAACCCTTACTATCTTTATTTGTATCATATTTGGCAATACCATAAGTATTAAGCGTATTTAAAATCCTCCTAACCTCATTTATCTTTATATTCAGTGAAGTAGAGAGGTCATCATCAGTTTGTGGTTCCCTTAATGCAGACAATATATCCAAAGCCCTCTTGCCAACAGCCTTTACAATATAATTAGAAAAACTATTGTCTTTTATCATCTCATCAATAAGTGATGCATTATAAGAAGCCTTTGCTTCAGCTTCTATCAACCTATTTTTTTCCAAAGAAAGCTTCTTTTTATCTATAGCAACCTTTTTACTTATCTTATTTGATCTATTGGAAAGTTTGTGGTTAATGGACCTGTAACCTTTTCTAATATTCATAGACTTAGGTGCAATATGCCTCTTATTCATTTTTTTAGAGCCAGAGCTCTGCTTTTTATGTGAAAAATGACGAGTTACCTTCTTTTTTATTTTTGATTTAGACAAGAGCATCACCTACCTTAAAGCAACACTATATTATATGTGGGTTTTAATATAAATATATTCCGTTTTTTAGAAAATTAAAATAAATAAAATAACAAAATAAACACGTTTTTTGTATTTTAACTTTTTCTCAGAATATCTCGGGCCCGAGGGGATTTGAACCCCTGACTTACTGGTTAAGAGCCAGTCACTCTGACCAAACTGAGTTACGGGCCCAGTATAAGGACATTTGCGAATAAAGGCTTATATTAGTTTTGAGTATTACAGATCTAAAATCCTATTAACTGCATTTCTGACTTTTTTAATATTCCTTTTCTCACAAGCAATCAAAAGCTTTTTGTTCTGTGAATTTGCCTCTTCTAATCCTTTTATAATAAGCGAAGTATTCTCTAAAGTGCCTATCTTTTTACCAAATCTATTGAGTATTGGTGTGTTCTCTACTGTGTCTTTTGGGAAGATCTTAGTGACAATTAGTTCTGTTTTATCCAAATCAACATACTTAAGTATTTCCTCCTCAATCTCCTTTTCGCTTAGGCTAAAATCTTTAGGCACTCTATCATAAAATACCCTCTTAAAAAGCTTCCTCTCAATTATTCTGTTTAAGAGAGGTGCAGATGGCTTATAAGACAACAATGTATTCATCATTTCAAAATCATTTAACGTTTTTAAAAGCGTCTTATCAAGATATCCATTATCTATTGCAGCTTCTACTGCACGCTCAAACATACCTTCTGCAATAAGTGTAGTATGGTGTAAATAAACAGATGTAAACATGAAATATCTTGCTAAAAGTATAGATTCAGCAGAAGGAATCCCCTGTGCATAAATAGACAGCTTGCCATTATACAGTGCAATCTTGCTTTTTAGCTGTTGATAGTCTATCACTCCATATGTGGCTCCTGTGTAATACGCATCCCGAAGCAGGTAATCTAATCTATCCGAGCCAAGCGAAGCGGTAATAACCTCTCCTCTCTCCTTGCCCTCTAGCATCTTCAATATTCTATTCAGCGAAAGTCCGCTATCGCTTATGACGTTTTTTATATCTGATTCTTTAATTATCTCCTTGCCTAGCTCTTCATGCGAAGTATGCAGATATCTTTTCAACAAGCGATCTAAACTATGCGAAAAGGACGCATGGCCAATATCATGCACAAGGCCCGCTACGCAAAGATCCTCCGCAGCATCTTCCTCTACCCCAATACTTTTCGTAAGCTCTTTGGTTATATAAAGTGTCCCAAGCGAGTGTTCAAAGCGCGAGTGGGTAGCCCCAGGGTATATAAGGTAAACAAATCCTGTCTGTCTTATATAGCGGAGTCGCTGCATGTGTTTGTCCTCTATAATCTTTTCCTCTGTTTCTGTCAAGTTTATATTTCCAAATATTGGGTCTTTTATGAACATGTTCACCATTTTTTAACAAAGTCCCTTATTATACCATCAAATTCCTTCCCAATAGGGGCAAGTTCATATGTTACCTGCACTATTGGCTTGTTTACTTTTACTATCTTCCTTAGGTCTGTAGGGGTTCCAGAAATAACAATGTCGCATTTCGCATTATTTATTACTTCGGTGAGCTCCTTTACCTGCATTTTGCTGTAACCTATCGCAGGAAGTATCCTCTCTATATTATACTTCTCATAGGTTTTCTTTATTGTTCCAATCGCATACCTTCTTGCATCAATTATCTCCCTGGCTCCATAATTCTTGGCTGCGACTACTGCCGCTCCAAACTTCATATTTCCATGGGTGACTGTGGGCCCATCTTCTATAACAAGTGCCGTTTTCCCTTTTATCAATTCTTCAGGATCTGCATTTATCTTAGATTCTGCATATACTATTTTGGCTTTTGCATTTATACTTTTTAGGTTGCGTTTAATCTCGCTTAACTCCATCTTACTTGCAGAATTTACTTTATTCACAACGAGTACATCTGCCATTCTTGCGACCGTCTCTCCAGGATAATACCCAAGCTCATTTCCTACTCTGAGTGGATCTGCTACAGTTATCATAAGATCCGGTTTTATGAAAGGTGCGTCGTTGTTGCCACCATCCCATATAATAACATCTGCCTCTTTTTCAGCAGCTTTTAGTATTTTTCCATAGTCCACTCCAGAATAAACAACAGTGCCTTCCCTAATGTGCGGTTCATAATCTTCCCTCTCTTCGATGGTGCATTTCTGTTTGTCCAAATCTTCAAGCGCACCAAAACGCTGTACCTCCTGCTCTTTAAGATCTCCATATGGCATTGGATGCCTAATAACTACAGGCGTTTTTCCTAGTTTTTTTATTAACCTGGATATGTATCTGGATGTTGGGCTTTTTCCGCTTCCGGTCCTTACAGCGCATACTGCTATTACGGGTTTTACCGATTTTAGCATCGTGTGCTCTGGAGAAATAAGCCAGAAATCTGCTCCGTGTGAATTTGCAATGCTTGCTTTGTGCATTACCTCCGCATAAGGCAAGTCGCTGTATGCTAGCAAGCAAGCGTCAATTTTATATCTGTCTATCAAGTCTCCAAGTTTAGACTCATCAAAAATTTTTATACCATTTGGGTAAAGTTTGCCTGCAAGTTCTTTGGGATATCTTCTGTCTACTATAAAAGGAATCTGGTTTGCAGTAAATGCAATAATTTCATAATCTGCATTGTCGCGGAAAAGCATATTGAAATCATGAAAATCCCTTCCTGCAGCGCCAAGAATCAAGATTCTCTTCCTCATGTAATCACAATTAAAACTTGCTTGAAAAGGATATTAAATTTAGATGGTTAAAAACAAGACTTAATGTACTAATTACTCTCGTCATGCCATCCTCAAAAGGTTTATAAGGATTGAATTCAATATAATATAAAAACGGCCAGTGCTGATACCTATGTCAAATGAATCAGAGGAGTATAACGCTTCTAAAATAATAGTGCTAGAAGGTGTGCAAGGAGTAAGGAAAAGGCCGGCAATGTATATAGGGTCAACAGGTTCAAGCGGAGTGTTGCACTTGCTATTTGAAGTAATTGATAATGCCGTAGATGAAGCTATCGCCGGCTACTGTAAAAATATTATAGTGCATCTAACCGAGGCAGAAAATGGTGACATTGCAGAAGTGATAGATGACGGCAGAGGGATACCTATAGACATAATGCCAAAGTATAACAAGAGTGCCTTAGAGGTAATAATGACCTCCTTGCATTCAGGCGCCAAATTTAGCAACGATGTATATAAAACTGCCGGGGGTCTTCATGGTGTTGGCCTTACCGTTGTAAATGCACTATCTTCAGTGCTTGAGGTCAGGGTCAAAAAAGGAGGAAAGGAGTACATGCAAACCTATAGTAGGGGACTTCCAACTTCTGAGCTAAAAGAAGTGGGAGTTGCCACGGATACAGGAACTTCAATAAAATTTCAGCCGGATCCTGAGATATTCCCTTCTACAAAATTTGATTCTGATCTATTAAAAGAGAGGTTGAGATATACAAGTTTCTTGAATCCTGGGCTTAAACTATTCTTTATAGATGATAGGTTTAATTCCCACGAAGAAAGCCAGTACTATTCGCAAAATGGGCTTGCAGATTTTCTTTCAGAACTAAATAAAAATACAACCACCATAACCAGTCCGATACATTACAAAAAGCAGGTTGATAATGTGATGGTTGAAATAGCATTGCAATACAACAACAGCTACGACGAGAAAATAGAATCATTTGTAAATAGTATAAAGACAAACGACGGCGGCACGCACGTTATAGGTTTTCATGCAGCATTGACAAGGGCAATATCAAACTACCTGTTGCAAAATAAAAATGCGAGCAGCAAGAAAGAGGTAAAAATTACAGGAGAAGATGTAAGAGAGGGCCTTTCAGCAATAGTAAATGTACTGATGCAGAATCCAGAGTTCGAAGGGCAAACAAAAGAAAGACTTGGAAATACGCAAATAAAAAGCATAGTTGAAAGCAGCGTTTATTCTTTCCTTTCACAATACTTAGAAGAGCATCCTAGTGATGCAAAGGCAATAGTAGAGAAAGCGACAAATGCAAGTTTAGCTAGAGAGAGTGCAAGGAAGGCCAGGGAGCTAGTGAGAAAGAAGAGTATATTTGATGGCGCGATACTACCAGGCAAATTGGCAGACTGCATAGAATCTGATCCAGAAAAATGTGAAATATTTATAGTAGAAGGCGAGAGCGCAGGCGGCTCAAGCAAGCAAGGTAGGGACAAGAGGATACAAGCAATACTTCCATTAAGAGGGAAAATTCTTAATGTCGAAAAAGCAAGCGATGAAAGAATATTTGATAATGCGGAAATACATACAATGGTCACAGCATTTGGGACAGGAATAAAAGAAACGTTTAATGTGGAAAACATAAGGTACAAAAAAATAATCATTATGACGGATGCTGATGTTGATGGGAGCCATATAAGGACGTTGCTCCTCACGTTTTTCTATAGGTACCTCAAAAAAATATTAGACCTGGGGTATGTATACATAGCGCAGCCTCCACTATATAAAATCTCTAAAGGGAAAGAAGAGTATTACTGCTACAGCGATGCAGAATTAGAAGCTAAAATGAAAGAACTGGGAGACAAAGTAAATCTACAAAGGTACAAAGGATTAGGAGAAATGAACCCTGAGCAATTGTGGGAAACTACAATGAATCCAGAAAAACGCATCCTCAAAAAAGTTCTTGTAAACAATGCCGAAAGGGCAGAAAGATTGTTCACAATACTCATGGGTATTGATGTTCAGCAACGTAGAAAATTCTTGGAGGAGCATTCAGGCGAAGCCGCCTTCCTAGATATATAGGTATAGATATGGAAAAAACAGAGCCAGTCCAATTGGATGAAGAATTGCAATCAAGCTATATTGACTATGCCATGAGTGTTATAATAGGCAGAGCCATACCTGATGCCCGAGACGGTCTCAAGCCTGCGCAAAGAAGAATACTTTATGCAATGTATAGCATAAACAATTTGCATGACCAGCCTACTAAAAAGAGTGCAAGAATAGTTGGAGAAGTAATAGGTAAATATCATCCACATGGGGACGTCGCAGTTTATGATACTTTAGTAAGGATGGCTCAAGACTTTTCAATGAACCACGTGATGGTTGAAGGGCAGGGAAATTTTGGTTCAATAGACGGAGATCCACCTGCAGCAATGAGATATACCGAGGTGCGTCTCACTAGCATTGCAGAAGAATCATTAAACGATTTGGATAAGAACACTGTGGAATTTGTATCAAACTTCGACAACACCGAAAAAGAGCCCATAGTATTGCCATCAAAAATACCAAATCTTTTGATAAATGGTGCATCCGGGATTGCCGTGGGTGTAGCAACAAGCATACCCCCGCATAACCTGAGCGAAGTATGTGATGCAATAATACAGGTATTAGATAAGGATACAACAATAGAAGATATACTAGAAATAATAAAAGGCCCTGATTTTCCTACAGGCGGCATAGCAATAATGTCTGGAAATGCCTATAATGGGTATAAGTACGGCAAAGGGCAGATTACTGTAAAAGCAAAGGCAGAGATAAAAGAAAAAGAGAGAAAAATAATAGTAACAGAAATACCTTATAATGTCAACAAAGCCATGCTCATACAAAATATAGCAGAGCTCGTAAGAGACAAAAAAATAAATGGCATAACTGACATAAAAGATGAGAGTGACAAAGAAGGAATAAGGATAGTAATAGAGTTTAGAAACGGAGAAAACGGCGAGAGTCTTTTGAACTCGTTATATAAGCACACGCAACTTGAAATAACATTCCCTATAATAAATCTCGCAATAGTTGGAAAGGAATTAAAGAATTTTAACATATTGCAGTTGATAAATACTTTCATCGAGCACAGAAGGGAAATAATAAAGAAAAGAAGCGAGTTTGAACTTAATAAGTCAAAAGACCGTGTTCACATATTAGAAGGCCTTCTAACAGCAATCAATAGCATAAATGAAATAGTAAAGCTAATAAAGGAAAGCGCTTCAGTAAGCGATGCAAAAGAGAGGTTGGTGAAAGCATACAATTTAAGTGAAAAGCAGGCATCTGCCATTTTAGAGATGAAGCTTAGCAGATTAACCCATCTTGAGTCAGACTCTATAAACAAGGAGAGAGCAGAGCTTGCAGGCAAAATAGATTATTACAATTCACTATTGTCAGATCCAAAGAAAATAGATTCAGTAATTAAGAACGAAATCAAAGAAATAAAAGAAAAATATGGCAGGAAGAGAAGAACGGAAATAATTAAAATGGAAGAGGAAATAACGCTGAAGGAAGAAGATCTAATAAGCAATGAAAAAGTGACGGTCATATACACAAATTCCGGATATATAAAAAGACTTGGCATAGAAAGCTACAAAGAACAAGCAAGAGGGGGCAAGGGAGTAATAGCAATAAACCTTAAGGAGGGAGACTATGCAAAGCAAATAATCACCTGCTACACTAAAGATTACCTGCTATGTATATCAGATAAGGGAAGAGCGTACTGGCTTAAGGTATACAGAATACCAGAAGGGAAGCGGTATTCAGAAGGCAAGAGTATAGTAAATTTGCTTAACTTAAAAGACGAGAAAATAGTTATAATAATGGTACTGAATGACATAGAACGATCAAGCATATCTTTGCTAACAAAAAGCGGATTAGTAAAGAAAATGAATGCACGTCTATTCTCCAAGCCTAGGTCAAGCGGCGTTACCGCAATCGCCTTAAGGGAAGGCGACGCAATAATCGATGCAATAACTTATACAAATGAAAAGTATATCTTCATAACAACAAAGAAAGGCAAAGCAATCAAATTCGAAGATTCGAAAATAAGGTTTACTGGAAGATCTTCAATGGGTGTGCGTGGCATAAGGCTATCAAACAATGACGAAGCAAAAAACATAATAGCAGCAGGAGATGTTGGCTATATACTTACTGTTACTGAAAATGGCTATGGCAAATTGACAGAAGTGCTTAATTACAGGCTGCAAAATAGGGGCGGCGGCGGCGTCCTAAATATCAGAATATCGGAAAAAACAGGTTATGTAGCAAAATCCTTATTCTTGAGTGGCGAAGCAAATATAATATTAATAAATTCCTCTGGCATAACGATTTCATTCAATGCAAGTAGTATAAGGATTACAGGGAGAAATGCAAGTGGGGTAAGATTAATGAGAGTCGAAGAAGGGATGAAAGTAGTAGATGCAAAGATAATGCAATAAACTATGTTTCCTTCCAAAACCTGCGATTTTTTATATAATTTTTTTGAGCCTCTATTAGATCTATGACAAAAAAATTATACTCTGTTCTGAGCATTTTCAGAACCCTTGCAGCAGTCCTGACCCCTATCCCATAGGTTGAAAGCGCAACCAGGGCTTTATCACCATACTCCTGTATAAGACCCGCAGAGCTTAATGCTTCAGAGTAAATCTCCTTCTCGTGCTTTTTCAGTTTTACACCTTTAGTAACTTTATCTATGACTTCCCTGTACTCTGGTTTGAATATAGAAATCATTGTACTCCTACAATTTGGGCATGTGATGCCAGAACCCTCATTTAGTCCAGAAATCTTTCTTGAAAAGTTGAAACCACAAAACGTGCAGAGTAGATCAACACTCTTACTCTTCATTCCTTCAACAAACTGTCTTACTTCCTCGCTTCCAGGCAATAAAGGAAGCATCAGCTCTCTGTAATGGTATGATGATTTCAAGACCTCATTAGACATTGGGCTTAATTCTGGGAAAGAAAATAGCGCAAAATCTATAGTGCCCTCTTTTAGCCGTTTTGAAAAATCAAGGACATGTTCAAGATCATAATAATTTTTATATAGGTCTCTCAAAGTCTCATCGAAAACAGGCGTGCCTTTATAGAAGTCGATTAACCTATTTGCAATATTCTTAGTAACAGTTGCTTTCTTTTCAATAATCCCGAAAAGTTTTGCTATTTGTATGAATTTGTACCTGAATAACTCGGAAGAGTATATAAGTGAATTACTCTTCAAAATCCCTTCAAAATTCTGTTCCTTAAGTAAGGATAGGATCCTCTTTGTATTGGGCTTATGCCGTGCAGCACTCACATCAACAACAACAGCATATGCCATTGCCCGTGTGCTTACTCCAAAGCCTACTTCTGAAGTAAATATGGCTCCGATGATCCTAGAAAGCAGTTCATTCGCCAACTTTCCTAAAGGAAGATAAATTATAACATAATCTCCAAATTCTTCAACAGCAATTTCGTTTTCCTTAGGAATAAAGTACTTCTTTTGTTCAGCCATAAAATTATTTATCTTGTTTAAAGTTGCAGAATCTACAAAACTTTCTATTTCACTAACATCATGTCCTGAAAGTAGTTTATATGTTGAATTAGCAACCTCATAAGAAACAGGGATGTCCTCCCCTTCCCAATCAGGTATTGCAGCTTCCAGATTGGTCGAAGGCTCTACAAATATTGTATCTTTTTCTATGCTAATTACATGCCATGGTAAACCTTTAGTTATAAAAATGGAGCCATCATCAATATAATTAGCGACAAAGTTTTCGTTTAATGAGGATATGATATTATTTCCTGTAGCGCTTCTTACAATGAATCTTGCAACATCAGGTATTACACTTATATTTTCTATAAAATATGAAATGCTCCTTCCACTTCTAAAAACAACTCCTTTATAAAATTTTATTAGGTGCAATTGATTTAGGAGATTAATTACCGATTTTAGAGTCTCTATTTTTAAATTTGCAAAAGGCTGAGACCGACTTATAATTTCAAATAGCTTCTCTTCTCTTATAGATTTGTACTCTAGTGCTATTGCAACGATCTGGTTTGCAAGCACGTCTAGCGGATTTTTTTCTATTCTCCTTTTTTCAAGCACCTTTTCGTAAGCAAGCTTAATTATTGCTGCAGATTCAATCGATTCGATGACGCTAGCCACAACAATATCCCCAGAAGCCTTTCCATGTACGGCATGACCACTTCTGCCTACCCTCTGCAGCAATCTTGTAACTTGTTTTGGTGATCCATACTGTATAACTAAATCGATTCCCCCTATGTCTATCCCCAGCTCAAGGGAGCTCGTTGCGATTATGCTCCTTACCCTTCCGTTTTTAAAATCCTCTTCAACTCTTATCCTCTCCATTTTGTCTAGAGAACTGTGATGCACTGCAATTGGTCCAAAATGTTCAGTTTTGTCCAAATACAAAAGTTTACTTCCTAAACTTTCAGCAACCTGCCTGGTATTTACAAATACAATGCTCTCGTTTGCACCCTCTATTAATTCTTTTAACCTTTCCACCCTAGCCGCAGTCTCAACATCCAGTGCAAATACCTCCCTAAATTTTGCATAATCCTTTTTCATCACACTGGGCATCTCTAACCTCAGCTCAACTTTCTTCTCATTCTCATCAGAAATAATTTTACACAGCCTGTTCCCACATAAAAAAAGCGCAGCAGTGTTCATATCACCTATTGTAGCACTTATCCCTACTCTTTGGAAGTTGCCTGCAAGCTCTGCGATCCTCTCTAAAGCAACAGCAAGTTGGGCTCCACGCTTGTTATAATATAATTCATGCAATTCATCAACTATTACCACCTCCAAGTTTTTCAAAGAGTCCCTTAAATTTTTGGTGAATAACAAATTTTGAATGCTTTCAGGAGTGGTTATAAGCAGTTGTGGTGGCTTCTTAGATTGGTTAACCCTGTCTTTTTTTGGGGTATCTCCATGCCTCACTCCTATGCTAATACCAAGCGTTTTGCAAAACAATTCCAACCTTTTCAGCAAATCCCTGTTTAGCGCTCTAAGTGGCGTAACATAAATAGCATTTATGCCTTTTTTATTTTCAACACTTATCCTCTTAAGTATGGGTAATATTGCAGCCTCTGTTTTTCCTGTTCCTGTAGACGCAGTTATTATGCAGTTCTCTCCCTTCTCCACTACTGGTATTGCTTTCTTTTGTATGCTTGTAAACTCTCCGAATCTATCTAGAAAAATCCTATAAATATCTTCCGGCAAAGATACCACTCAGCTAAAGAAATTAACAGTAGCATTGCCTTTCGACAATGCCGTAACATTATTTGAGGTATAGTTTAGGATGATCTTCAAATTCAAATTGAATGGTAAACCAGAAATTATCTGGTTCATGCTGTAGCATTTGGCAGTAAGCAATGTATTGCTGCCCAAATTTACAAGGCTATCAATTTTTGTTGGCATGCCCGTACCATCTTCAGAGCACAAAACATTGTTTATTTTTACTGGGTAAAGTTTCTCATTCCCTAATCGGAATGTGATACTTCCACTAGCAAATGTTACGTTTGCGCATCCAAATCCTGCTATACTGCATTTGCTTGCAAATCCAGATTCAAAAGCAACAGACTTTCCAGAGAAATTGAGGAGCTTCAGCAGGTTTACATTTAATGGAACAGCTTCCAATACTAGCGATTCATTGGTAAGGGCAAAGACGCTTAAATTATAAGGTGGTAAATACTCACTTGTCCTAACAAGGCCTACTGGCATAATCTTTCCATAGGTCTGGAACAGGTATGTGCTGCAATAGCTCTGGTTGTTTACACTGCTTATTATGCCATAGCACTTATTATCTCCAATATTCTCATTTATGCTTGGTGCAACAAATTCATTCCCATATTCAAATATCTTTTCTGCCGAAAAACTTGCCGTTGGGAAGTAGTACGAGTCATAGCTCGCAAGAAGAGTAGAATTAGCCAAATCAAAATCTTCGAATTTAGAGGATTCTGTTGTAATTGGCATATAATTGCTGTTATTTGCTCCAATTAAGCCAATGCAGGAAGAAGGGCCCTTGTAGGCAACGCTCTTTATCCATCCATCTGAGTACCAGCTGCAAAGGCTCACATTTTTTGCCAATTCTGCTACAGTCACATTAGTACCATTTGCTTCATATGTGCTAATGCTTGCATTTGTGCCGTTCAGTGCTATCTTTACAAGGTCTGGATTTAGGTACCCTCTTATCCACACTGAATATATCGAGCTGCCATTAGTATAATTAGCATAAGCAACATTAATTTGCCTTATGTATGGGCTTATCATTGTTATAAGCGAAGAGAAGAAAGTATATGGCAAGTTAATGTCTGTATAATCGAAAATCGGCAAAGAGTAATTCATGTTCAGGTAAAGCGCAACCAAACTTCCTTGCTGGCTCATGTTAATCTCAGTGAGGTATGTCAAGTTTCTTCCAGTTATTGGAGAATATGCCTCAGCAGGCTGCGGCGCATTCACATAAACATATTTGGTTGCCTGTGCATTGCTTCTATCTACAATGTTGTAGAATTTTGCTGGGTCTGCTATTGCCATAACAGAATAGTTTCCAGGCTCAGTAGGGGTGAAATTAAAATATATAATTGCTTCTTTGCCTGCAGGCACAGTAATCCGGTAGTTTGTACTTGAATTGTAAGTTAAATTTTCGCTGTTCTTTACCAAAACTTCAAATCCTATTTCATCTACATTGCTGCTGCCAGTATTGTTTATTATTATCGGCAAATCTACCTGCCTTAGCGGGAAGAGGTTCTGCAGATTCGAAGTGCCAAAGCTAACATGCAAGTCTATGCCTGGCTGGTAATAATACCTAAAATAAAGTGCTATTAAAACAATGAAAATGAAAAATACTACCAAAGCATAATCTATCTTTTCCATCAAATCACGCAGACCTATTCTTTAATTCGTTTATGATCTCCTTTATTTTATTTCTTACCTCTTTATATTCATCTTCGAATAAATTGTCAGCCCAAGAGGCTATGTCATATTTATCTCCTATGCTTGGTGCCTTGAAATAAAATTTCCCCTGGCTATTATCCAAAAAGCCCATGTTCTTCATCCTTAACAAATGGTACCTTAAGGTTTTTTCATTCATCTGCTGCCAGTTTGAATTTATATACGAAATAATTTCACCCACATTCGGATCTGTTTTTTTTACGAATTGATAGTAAACCAATGCATCTAACACTGCCACAGCACTCAATCTGGATTCCCCAGGGTTTATTATTCCAAGCGACAGCGCAAGCCACCTTACCATAGAGCGTCTTGTTTCAACTACCTCTTTAGTGAGCCTAAGATTTCGTATAGTTATCTCCCGTTCTATTAGCTCCGCTTCGTTCAGCATTAAAAACCCTCATTATAAATTAGAGTGTAATTATTAATATATATGTAAAGCAAGCAAACAAATAATAATCTATCAAAAATGCCCTTAGTAATGCATGCATATATAGGCATTCCTGGGCACGTACTTTGAAAAACCTTCAAGTAGCATATATCATAGAGCGCAGGGCAGATTAAATTGGAACGACTATAAATACTCCAGCAGCGAACTCAAAGATGTGCTGCTTAATATATAGCAGAAAAAACCCAAAGAATTCCACGTTTCCTTTAATAATAATTACAATACGCTCGAAAATGATCGCAGTATGCTTAAGTATGCAAAGAATAAAGATTATTAAAGTATAGTTCAAAAGTAATTTTATGCCAGATTTTAAAGTATCAATAACCAGCACACCAGAAACTATGAAATCTTTTAGAAGAAATGAGTTAGAGCTAATGCTTTCAGTGACTTCAGAAGAAAACCAGCCCCCTTTTAATTATTGGGTCGAAGCAATAGTGACAGTTCCCCATCTTACTTCGTTAGCTCCAGATAGACCACTGGAGAACGGCAAGCTCCTGTTGGGAATAATATCAAACGGATCTGCAAAAGAGAAAAGATTCAAGCTATTTGCAAACAACAACATATATCCAGATACCTATAAGATTATGCTTACAATTTTATTCTACGACTCAGAAGGTGCAGTAGCAGAAAGGCAGGATGTAACAAAAGAGATAGTGTGCAGTGACTAAATGCCCAAATACTTCAAAGTCTACGATTCAAATGAAGTCCTCTTCATAACTATAGATGACAGTGGTGCAGTAATAATAAAAGACAAGGCTGGAAAGAAAATATTCCTCTCTAGATACCAGGCAAAACTAATGAGATTTAGCATAGATAACCTCTTCGGAGACAAATTCAAGAAATCTTCAGATTCTAACATACACATTGAGGAAATAAGCGAAGAAGATAGCAATAAAAAGTGAAATTGCTATATTAATACTGATTTATATGGAAAATACTCCAAATCAACAGCAAAATGGTGAAATGCAAGGGCAAGAAATAGAGAAGATCATCAAAGAATATCAGCTCCTCCAAGAACAGCTGAGGGCATTCTCCCTGCAACTAGAGCAGCTGCAGCTACAAAAGAGCGAGTCTACAACAGCCCAAGCAGAGATAGAGAAAGCAACAGGCAAAATATACATAACAATTGGCGGAGTCATAGTAGAAACAGACAAATCAACAGCATTGAAGAATCTAAAAGAGAAAATGGAAACTACAGACCTAAGGTTGCAGACTACAAGCAAACAGTTTAATGAGCTCAAAGCAAGGGAAAAATCACTAAGAGAAAAGCTGTCAAAAATGCAGCTACAGCAATGAGTGATTCATTGACTGGGTTGAATTTTAATGATCTGCAAGAATTCATAAAGGCAAACAGCCAGAGGAAATTTTTGCTAACATTTCATTCAATAGGGGATAGAGACGGAGTAGGCTCAGCAATCTCACTTTCAATGTATCTTAAAAATTCAATAGTGGGCACTCCAGATTTCATAACAAACAATGCAAGAAGGATGCTCGATCAAGTTGGCTATCAAAATAAGATAAATCCTGCATCTACAAAAGGTATAGATATAGTAATAGTGCTCGATGCAAATAACTTGGAGGCGCTTGGCAATTTTAAGGAAGAGGTGCAGTCATTCAAAGGCAAAGTAGTGTTTGTTGATCACCATTTGCTTCCTCCAGTGCAAAATAAAAAGCATCTTATGTTCTCCGATGAGTCCTATAATTCAACAGCGAGCATAATATATGATCTGCTTAAATCCCTAGGTGCAGGTGTAAATAAAAAAGCAGCAATCCTTCTACTAAATGGAATAATATCAGATTCTGCAGATTTTAGGAATGCAACAGCGTATACCTTCAAACAGGTCAGTGAACTGCTTGATATAGCAAACATGTCATATTCAGACATATTAGAATATTTTCATGAGAGCATACCTCTTAACAGCAGATACAGCTTAATAAATGATTTATACTCTTCAAAAGTGGAAATAGTTGGGAAATATCTCTTAATCTATGGAAAAGCGTCAATGCATGCAAACGTTGCGGCAGACATAGCAATGAAGCTTGGCGCAGATGCCTCATTGTTTTGGTCCGAATCAGAAAAAGAGGTATCAATATCATCTAGGCTAAGGCCCCCTCTCGACAAGAAGCTGCCAATGCATTTAGGTAGGGTTATGCAAGGGGTGTCTAAAATTCTTGGAGGAAATGGCGGAGGGCATCCTTGTGCAGCAGGTGCATATGGGCCGAAAAAAGAAATGATAGGAAAGGCGGTTGAAGAAGCTCTGATTTCAATAAAAAAGCAGCTTTCTGCCTAAAATTTTTATATTATGGTATGCAATAAATAATCATGAAGATTGCAATAGTCTCCGACTTCCATCTTGGATACGAAAAATTTTTTGAAGATGCATACAACCAAGCATATGAAGCCCTTAAAGAAGCGCGCCAAGAAGCAGACATGATAATAGTACCAGGAGACATATTCGATAACAGATCACCCAAGCCCGAAGTTCTTGCACAAGGCATAAACATATTCAGAAGTATAGGCAATTGGAAATGGGAAGCAAAGATAACCTCTTACATTGGAGAAAGGAAAATATACACTACAATACCAATAATAGCCATACCTGGGACACATGAGCGAAGGTCCGAAAAATCTGAGAATGCGGTGGAACTCCTAAGCCTTGCAGGCCTGCTTGCAAATGTTAGTGAGGCATGCGCCATAGTTGAAAAAAACGGAGAGAAAGTGGCAGTCTATGGAATAGGCGGCATTTCAGAAGAGAGATTTGGAGAAACTCTGAAGAAGCTTGATCCAAAGCCTGTAGAAGGAGCATTCAATATATTTGTATTTCACCAGTCCGTATACGAGCTTATGCCTTTTAGCAAGGATTTTATCAAATTCGAAGAATTACCAAAAGGCTTCGACCTGTATATAGACGGGCATATACATAACAAGGTAGAGGGTAAGGTGCACGGCAAGCCTTTTCTAATCCCTGGTAGCACTGTGCTCACCCAGCTAAAAGAGAGCGAGCTTGAAAAAAAAGGTTTTTTTGTCTTTGACACAGAAAAACTAAGCTATTCCTTCCATGAAATAAATTCGCGTGGCTTCCACTTGATAAAAGTAGACGTAACGGGCAGAACTCCAAACGAAATAATAGAAGAAGCAGACAAAAAAATAAACAATACGTTAGAGCAGTACAAAGAAAGCGTGCCTATAATAAGGGTCGTACTTTCTGGAAATGCACCTGAGAGTTTCAGGCAGAACGACTTTGATATACGCGCCTTAATAAAAAAATATGAGAATAAAGTGCTATTGGACATAAGCAAGGACATAGATGATAGTGGCGTTAAATTGGAGATCGATGGGCTCAGGAGCGGATCTATAGAAAATCTCTCTATAAAGGACTATGGCTTAAGCATATTCTTGGAGAAACTTGCCTCGAAAGGATATAATCTAAGAGTAAAATCTTCTGAGCTCTTCGACATTCTGAGTTCTGAAAAAAATAAAGAAAAAGTTATTGACAAGGCGATGGAAGAGCTGTTTAGCAAAAAATAGGGCTATAAGTCTCTGTCTATATACTCCTTATACTTCAAAAGCTTGGTTAGAGAGGATGTTGCTGCCATAGGCGAATCATATACAGGTAGTCCAGAGCTTTCCATCATAGTCTTGTGCGTTTGCGTATAATCAGAACCCGCAGTAATGACTACCATTGGTTTTGAAATCTTCTTCTTGTAGTATATGAGCTTTGAAGCAACAGTCGAATCAGCGCCTGGCGTCTGGAATAATGCAATTACAATAAGCATATCTACATTAGGGTCATTTGTAACCAAGGACAACGCATTATCATATCTAACCTCATCAGCATCTCCAGCCAGGTCTAGCGGATTTCTTATGTTTACAAGGCTCGGCAAAACCTTCCTCAAGGCCACTTTAGTGTTCTCGCTGAAATCTGCAAGTTCAAGTCCTTCTAAGTAAACAGAGTCTGCAGTAAGCACACCAGTACCACCGCCGTTTGTTATTATTGCAACTCTCTTTCCTAGCGGTAGGGGCTCTGTAGAGAAAGCCTTTGCAAAATAAAGGAGTTCGCTCAGATCCTTAGCAATTATAAACCCAAATTGTCTGAACACTGCTTCATATGCCTGGCTGTTTCCAGCAAGCGAAGCTGTATGCGAATGTGCCGCAGCAGCACCAGCATCAGTCATCCCTCCTTTTATTATAATGACTGGTTTTACCTTAGTGATTTTTTTTGCAATCTCTATAAACTCCTTTCCCCTCTTCACGCCTTCTATGTACATGACTATTACACGGGTCTCCTTATCGTGCAACAAGTATTCTAATATGTCTACTTCATCTACATAAGCCGCATTCCCATATGAAATGAATTTTGCCAGACCAAAGCCCTCCTTTGCAATCAAATCAAGTACTGTGCTACCGACAGCGCCGCTCTGTGATACGAAGCTAACATTACCGCTTTTAGGTCTGCTTAGCTTATAAGTAGGCAAGAACAGCGTATCTACCCTAGATGAAGGGTCCATGATACCTAAGCAGTTTGGCCCAAGCATAGCAATATTGTACTTTTTTGCTATTTCGACAATCTTATCTTGAAGTGCAACCTCTCCTATCTCTGCAAATCCCCCACTTACCACGACAGCAGTTTTGACGCCAGCTTTCCCACACTCCTCGAGTGCATCTGGTACTGCTGGCGCCGGAATTGAAATAACTGCAAGGTCTATGCTCTTTTTCACTTCTAAAACGCTTTTATAAACCTTCAAGCCAACAATAGTCTCTGAACCGGCGTTTCTATTTATTGGATATAGTGCACCAGAATAGCCCGCATCTATATAATTCTGAAGTATTATGTGTCCCACCTTATCAGGGTCTCTCGATGCTCCTATAATTGCAACACTCTTTGGGTTCATCATAGGCTTAAGGTCCATTCTCATGCAAACACTTATTTTATTATTCTAATGTCGACAACATCATATCCGTCTTCTCTAACAATCACCGGATTCAAATCCAGTTCGCTAATACTATTCTCTTCAATCATCCTTGAAACCTTCATGAGCATGCTTGTAAGCTCATTTTCGGCTTTGCCATTATAAGTAACTATATCCTTAGATTTAAGTTGCCTTATCATCTCAACAGCATCATACCTCGTGATTGGACAAACTCTAACAGCAAAATCCCTGAAAGATTCTACAAATATACCTCCAAGCCCTATAAGAAGCAGTTTTCCAAACTGCTGGTCCTCCCTTCCTCCTATTATTACCTCTATGCCAGATCCTGCCATCTTCTGTGCAAGAATCTTATACGGCGCATATGCATGCGCCCTCTTTGACAGCTCGCCAAAAGCCTTGCGTATACTCTCGCTGCCAGAAATATTCAACATAACAAGTCCTGCCTTCGACTTGTGCAATGCCTTTTCAGATATTGCCTTCAGGGCTATTGCACCTCCAACTTTGCTTGAAAATTCAATAGCCGATTCAGTATCTTTCACATATGCGCTCTCAATGCTACTAATCCCATATCTGTCTAGTAGCTTTTTTGCATTCATATACTCCAAGAGCATGAAAATCCCTATATTATCCCATATTTGTAGAGGAACAAGGCAATTAATACTATTACTAGAACCAAAATAACAGCCACATTCTTCATCTTGCGCTTCGGCCTAGCTTTTGCGAGTGCTTCTTTTATTGCCGCCTCTTCGTCTACCTGCAATTTGTTATGATCCTTTGGCTCCTGTTTCTGCTGTGAATTTAAACCTCCAGCAACAACCTGTGCCTGTGGGGTCGCAGTTGTCTGGATTTTCAAAAATCCTTTCTCAGTAAGCATCATGTCGACGCTGCCATTTTTGAGTTCGTAAGTCATGTACTCCTGCTTGTACAGTTTGTATAATCTCAATGCCAGATCCTTAGGCCTTAGGTTTAAGGTAGTGCTTAGTTCATTTGGCAGCCTCTTGCCTGCAGAAAGCTGTGTGAGTATTGTGCCATCAAGATTGTCAAAGGGCTCGGCACTTCTCGTATTAGCTTCGTTTATAAGATTTTTCCCTGCATCTGTAAGGACCATGCCATTTGGTCCAGGATAATTTGATGTAAAATCAATTAAGCCTTTTTGCTTAAGAGTTCCTGCTATGTTTGACGCATCGAAGAAACTTGCATTTATGAGACTCCCAAATTTTTCAAGCACAGTATCAGGCGTAATCTTCAAAATGCAAGCTAAATCCATAAAATTTATTTCGTCGCTTGCCATGCAATCAACATTACAATATATGGATAGGAAAAGTCTATGAATTTATCACACAACCTATGTGGGTTATGAGAATTCTAACTTCCTAAAAAATCAATGTAAGTGTTTACATATGAAAAAGGCATAAAAAGAAAGATTTTTAATAGAAAAGCGCAGAATAACATTATTGCATTAGTAGTGCATTGTCAAAGTGTTTTTTTGGAAATACAACTTCTTGGAGGAGCCAGCGAAGTAGGCAGGTCAGCGATACTGCTCAAAGACGAAAAGAAAATATTGCTGGATTATGGCATAAAAATTAACAATAAAACAGAATATCCTATGCAGGCTGGAGATGTAGATTTATTCATACTTAGCCATGCACATCTGGATCACAGTGGCTTTGCCCCAGCACTATACTACTCTTCACTCCCTACTACTATAACCACAGAGCCAACAATAAAACTAAGCGAATTGCTGATAAAGGACTCAATGAAGATAAGCAAGAGGCAGCATTCTAAGCAGAAATTTGTTAGGAGGCAGCTTCTCTCGTTCCTTGAGAAAAGTCTGCCATACGAATATGGAACGCAGATGCAGAATGACGATTATTATATAACATTATATGATGCGGGCCACATAACAGGCAGTGCAATATCATTAGTGGAAAAAATAAAGAACGGAAGGAGGCTTGTATATACTGGAGATTTTAAGATAGAACCGCAGATGCTGCAGGGCAGTGCTGACATAGTCGAAAGCGACATACTAATCACAGAATCAACATATGCAGATAAAGAGCACCCTGACAGGTCAGAGATAATCAAAAAGCTTGTAAATAATATAAGGGAAGTTCTTGATAATGGTGGCACAGCACTTGTACCTAGCTTTGCGGTTGGAAGGGCGCAAGAGATACTTGCAATTCTATATAGTCATGGCCTTATAGACTATACTTATATAGACGGAATGGCAAAAGCTGCCACTGAAATAGTTATTAACTACCCTGAACAGACAAGAAACAAAGATCTCTTAATGAGTTCGGTAAAGAACGCCACGTGGATAGGCATGCATAGTGACAGGGCCGAAGCGCTAACAAGGCCAAGCATAATAGTTACAACTGCAGGCATGTTAACAGGGGGTCCTGTACTAAATTACATAACAAAACTAAATAACAAGTCAAAAATCTTTCTTACTGGGTATCAAGTTGAAGGTACAAACGGCAACAAGCTCCTCAACGGCAAGCCGATAAATATAGATGGGAGGAACTATAAGATAAAAACTCCTGTGGAATTCTATGACCTTTCGGCACATGCCGGTAAATCTGACCTTTATGAATATGTAAGAAAAAGCAATCCAGAAACTGTCATATGCGTGCACGGAGACAAAGAAAAAACAGAATCATTTGCGGAAACCCTGAAGCTTGAAGGCTTCGATGCGCATTCGCCAAAAGTAGGAGATAAGATAGAAGTGGAATTCTAATTATTCCTCTCCAGGCTCAATACTGTCATCTTCTCCATCAATCTCCTCTGTTGAGCCAAGCTCCTCTTCGTTGCCCGTGCCTTTTTCAATTACTTCTATCTTGCCCCATTTGCCAGCTGAAAGCTGCGGGGTGCCTCTGAATTCACTCACATAACCATTAGTAACCCTCACCTTGTCGCCAACAGCCACAGTTTCAATATCCTTGCCCCATACCGAGAGCACAATGCTTCCTGTGTCATCCTTCAAAGTAACATTAGCAACATTCAATCTTTTTCCATATTTTGTTACCACTTCTCTAGGCTCTTGTTTTTCTGCTACAGTAGCCTCAATAGTAACATTAGTTGCACCTGCCTTTAACTCATTTATTTTCATTAACTCACCAATAAGAACTAACAAGTTATATAAAAGGGATTAATTATAATAATCTTTGTTTCTGAAGAAGAGCCCAAAAAAGGTAAATTTGGTACGAACAGCAATATTTTACATCTGCATTCGAAATAAATCCCTCCATGTTATAAAACAATTCAAAATACCTATACCTATCAAAAACAATAATCAAAGCCCTTACAGGATTTCAATGCGATACATAAAGCAGCCATTTGAACCTTATTTGTATAATAAGCATACCTTCAAACAAATAGATAATTTATAATTGTTGCTTACAATTATTTAGTGGGGTTTTATGGCTGAAGCATTCTCTGATTTATTAAAGGAATCAAGTATATTCGCAAACAGGGACGCACTGTCTCCGCACTATATGCCAAATAACCTCCTGTTTAGAGAAAAGCAGATAAGCAACATAGTCAAATATCTCACCCCTTCACTCAGGGGCGAAAGGGGCAGAAATCTCTTTATATATGGGAAGACAGGAACAGGGAAGACATCCTGCATGAAATACGTGATAGAGAAAGTCAAAGAGATTTCAACGGTAAAAGCAAAGATCTCCTATGTCAATTGTAGGATATACAACTCTAGATATAGGGTATTGAGTAAGCTGATGAGCGATCATTTACCTTCATATGCCAAGAGAGGCTACGGCATTGTAGACATCTATGAGAAACTCATAAACTGGATAGAAGAAGATGGCAAGGTGCTTATAGTTGTGCTAGATGAGGTAGATGTAGTAAAAGACTTAGATGACTTAATATATACGCTGACAAGGGCAAACAGCGATATAAAAAGTGGAGGAGTAACAATTGTAGGTATATCAAACAAAATATCCTTCAAAGAAGAATTGGACCCAAGGAGCATATCAACACTTTATGAAAATGAACTAGTTTTCCCTCCATACAATTCTACCGAACTTGCAGCAATATTGAAGCAGAGGGCAGAAATAGGATTCAAACAGGGGGTCATAGATTCTGCTTCATTGAACCTAGCAGCCGCAATAGCAGCAAAGGAAAGCGGGGATGCAAGGCTTGCCCTAAAGATACTTTCAAAAGCAGGAGAGCTCGCCGAGGAGCACGGCATAAAGTTCATATCAACTGAAGAAGTGAACGAGGCATCAAAATCGGCAGATGAAGAAGTAGCATACGAGCTTATAAGCACATTGCCAGAACACCAGAAACTTGTGGTCTATGCAATAGCAATCCTTACACTTCAGGGCAGCAAATACAAAAAGCTCATAGATGGAGCCGAAGCATATCTTTTCAGCGGAGAGGTATATGACAAGTATGTGGCAATAAGCAATTCAATGAACAAGGAGCCAAAGAGCTCCAGGTGGTACAGAAAATACATATCTGATCTGGAGATGCAAGGACTAATAAACACCTATGAGTCTGGTAAGGGCATAAGGGGCCACACCAAGCTGATAAAGCTAGCATATCCACCAGAAAAGATAAAATCAACAATAGAGAAAGGCCTTTTTAGGGAAAGCGAAGCGGATTCAACAGGGGGTTCTTCAGAAAGTCCAGATGACGCTTTGCATTAGCGCAAGGAATTCAAATGGAGTATTTTGATATCTCTTATGCGAATGACAATTTGCCTAGCCTAGCGTTAAGGCTAGGATACAAGAAAATTTTTACCATAGGCAAAGAAGTTTTTTTAGTAGAGAAGGAATCTGAAATTAAACAAAAATCGATAATCTACAGTAAAGATGCTCCAAAGCTTCTAAAGCAGAGCAAGGTTTTTGCAGTGGTAGCGGACAAGATAAATGAAGACCTAATCCAGAAGATAAAGGGCCAGGAGAAAATACTGATAATCGATGCCTCTGCAATAATACGAGCTTCTAGCGAGCCGCAAGCTGTGCAAAATATTAAGAAAGCTAGGAAGATAGTCTCCTATGCGCTGCGATCTAGGGTAAAACTGGCAATAGCATCATTCGCAAAGGACGCTCACGGGCTTATTTCAGCTGAGCAAATGATAGAGCTGGCAAAATTTTTGGGTGCAAACGAAGGGCATGCAAAAGCAATGCTCAAACAACTGGGTGCAGATCAATGATAGCAAGGAAAAAAAGCAGATACATACTAATCGAGCTTTCAAGGCCGTTAGAAATTACATCGGCTCCAGCATATGATGAATTCATCGAAAGCATAAAAAGGAATATAGGCATGCTCGACTTCTCAAGCATGGGCATTTACCCAATTAAAAGGTTAAGCGACAGTATATTCATATTCAAAGTGAACAGGGGATATGAGAAGAAATTCATACTTGCCTCTGCTTTTATAAGCTCACTCTCTGGATACAGCATAAGCATATATTCAATATGTACTTCAGGCACCATAAAAGCATTGCTGAAAAAATATGAAAGAAAGTATGTTGCATTAAAGCAAGCGCACTAGCGCAGTGCCATTTGAGGCAAGCAAATTTTATTATTTTTTCATAAGCCTAATAAAATCCTCAAAACAAAAAGTTTATAATATTGCATAAACATAATTACTAAAGATTCTCATGCTTCTTAGGTGAATTTGATGTATCCAAACATACAAGCATATGATAGAGGAGTGATGTTTAACCCAGACGGCAGATTATTCCAAGTGGAATATGCTAAGGAAGCTGTAAGGAAGGGAGCAACCTCAATAGGCCTTATAGCAAAAGACAGCGTTGTTTTTGTAGCGCACAAAAACATAACAGAGCCTTTGGCAGTTCCAGATACAATACAGAAAGTTTTTAGGATAGACTCTCATATCGGCGCAACCTATAGCGGCATGGTGGCCGACGGCCTGCACATAGTGGGCATTGCAAGAAACTCAGCACAGAATCACAGGCTTGTATACAATGAAGTTAAATCAGTAGAAGCAATAGCAAAGGATCTAGCATCATACATGATGCAGGCGACGCAATATGGCGGAATGAGGCCTTATGCCGTTTCTGTGCTTGTTGGCGGTATAGATACTTCTCCGAGACTCTTCGAGATAGAACCAGGCGCATCATTCCTTGGCTACAAGGCAGATGCAATAGGTATAGGAAAGAAAGTTGCCTCAGATATGCTATTAAAAGAGTACAAGGATGATATGAAGCTTGACGATGCCATCTCTCTAGGGGTTAGAGTTATAAAAAAGGCAAGCGAAGCTAAGGTCAACCCTGAGAATATAGATATTGGCTATATTGAAGATGGGATCGAATTTACAATGCTGAAACATGACGAAATAGCAAAATACCTTTAATTTTTATTATCCGCTGTGACATCTATGTCTTCTAAGAAAGTTATCGCAAAATACTCTATCGGTGGCGAAGAATTTGAAATATTCGTAGATGCCGATATTGCATATGAATACATAACAGGCAAAAGAAGTGACCCTCTTGCCGCATTAGAGACAGACGAAGTATTCAAAGACGCAAACAAAGGCGAGAGGCAAAGCAATGAAAAACTTGCAAAAGCTTTTGGCACTACAGATATCGCGAAAATAGCGTCGACAATACTCAAGAATGGAAATGTGCCCATAACAACAGAGCAGAGAGGCAAGCTACTCGAAGAAAAAAGGAAACAAATAATTTCAATAATATCCAGAAATTCAATAGATCCAAGGACAAACGCTCCACATCCAATGCAAAGAATAGAAAACGCCATGGAGCAGGCAAAGGTCTCTATAGATCCATTCAAAAATGCAAGTGAACAAGTCGATCAGATAGTAAAGAAAATTAACATGATAATACCAATAAAATTTGCAGTTGCAAAAATAGAGGTTATAATACCTCCAAGCTATTCAAACAGATGTTATAATATACTTAAGCAGTATGGCCTCAAATCAGAGAAATGGCTTGCTGACGGTTCGCTTTCGGCAATAGTGGAATTCCCCGCAGGGTTGCAGAGCGAATTTTTCGACAAACTTAACAGTGCAACCCAAGGAAACGCAGAAACAAAAATTTTAGAGGTGTGATTAAATGGGAAAAATAGTTGTTCCAGGAGATTTACTATCAGATAAACCTATACGCATTGAAAATGCAATAATAGACGAAGGAAAGACCTATTCGACTGTGCTCGGCATGTTTGACAGCGAAAAAAACACATTAATCCCTTTGGAGGGGTTATGGTATCCTAGGCATGGGGATGTAGTAATAGGTATAATAACCGAGGAGAGGATGAGCAGTTATTCTGTCGATCTCAATGCACCTTATAAAGGAATACTGATAGCAAAGTATACGAGAGAAGAGTTCTCACTAGGTGACATAATTGAAGCCACGGTGAAAGAGCTTGACGAAACTCAGACTGTTGTGCTAATGCATGAAAGAAAGCTCTTTGGTGGAAAGATAATAGAAATCAAACCATCAAAGATACCAAGGATAATAGGAAAGGAAAATACAATGCTCACCCAGCTTACAGAAGGTACAAAATCCACTATAGTGGTGGGCATGAATGGCAGAGTATGGATAAAAGGCGGCGACGTTGCACTTACAACAGAGGCTATACTTAAAATAGAAGAAGAGGCTCACACGGCAGGTCTGACAGACAGGATAAAGGAGATGCTTGAAAAATCAAAATCAGGGAAGTGATATTATGAGTTCAGCAAACAAACCAGAACTTCTAATAAATGGAAGAAGATTGGACAACAGGGATTTCGATGAGCTTAGGCCCATGAAAATAATCGCAGGTGTTTTGAAGAATGCAGATGGTTCTGCTTATATGGAATGGGGCAACAATAAGATATTTGCAGCAATCTATGGGCCACGGGAAGCTTTACCAAAGCACACCTCGGATCCAGAGAAAGCAGTTATAAAGTGCAGATATTCAATGGCGCCTTTTTCATCATTGGAAGAGCACGGGCGCTCTGGGCCTAACAGGCGTGCAATAGAGATCTCAAAAGTAACCAAGGAGGTGTTCGAAAACGTTATAATAGCAGAAAACTTTCCTGGAAGTGAAATAAACATATTCATAGAGGTCTTGCAAAGCGACGGTGGCACAAGAGCAGCAGGAATAACTACCGCTGCCGTAGCATTGGCAACCTCTGGAATACCAATGCGCGATTTGCCATTTGCAGTTTCTGCAGGTAAAATAGGCGAGCAAGTAGTATTGGACTTGAATAAGATAGAAGATAACTATTCTGATGCAGATATGCCTGTGGCAATGCTTCCAAGAACAGGCGAAGTGCTTCTTTTGCAGATGGATGGCTCATTGACAAGAGAGCAATTCTCCGAAGCATTCAGAATGATAAAAAAGGCAGGGCAGACAATATCGAAGGTACAGAAAGACGCTTTAAAGGCGCCATATGAAAAAATTACAAACAAATACAAGGTGTAAGAATGCAAACAATAAATTCAGTTAAGGGTGCATATATAAAAGAGCTGCTAAACAAAGGCACAAGAGTGGGCAGAGGGATGTATGATTACAGAAGCATAAACATTGAGCAGGGTATGATACCACATGCCGAAGGCTCTGCTCAGGTTGATTTGGGCTATACGAAAGTGCTTGCCGGAGTAAAGATAGATATTGATGAGCCGATGCCCGACAAGCCAGATGAAGGGAATCTGGTAATGTCTGCCGAGCTGTTGCCTCTCGCTTCTGCTGACTACGATGTTGGCCCTCCAAGTCCAGAAGCTATTGAGCTGGCAAGGGTAGTAGACAGGGGCATAAGGGCAGCCAACGTAATAGATACAAAATCTTTATTCATAAGTGAAGGCAAGGTATGGTCTGTGTTTATAGATATATACATACTAAATTATGATGGCAATCTTTTTGACGCAAGCACGCTTGCAGCCGTTGCGGCATTGTCAAATACAAGGATGCCAAAGTACGAAGACGAAAAGGTAATAAGGGAAGGCAATCTTGGCAAACTCAAGATTAGCAGTCTAGTGACATCATGCACATATGCAAAAATAGGCAATAATCTAATACTAGACCCTAACGGAGAAGAAGAATCAATAATGGACGCGCGCTTGACTATAGCAAATGATGAAGGCTATATAAGAGCAATGCAAAAGGGGCTAAGCGGTGCCTTCACGCAGCAAGAAATAGAAAAGCTTATAGATGAGACATTCGAAAAGTCTAAAGATTTAAGGGCTGCAATAAATAAGCTAAAAACTGATTGATATGGTAAATGCAAGCATAAGATACGGAGTAAGTCTCAGGAAGAGATACATGGCAGTGCAGAAAGAGAAGAAGGCAAGATATAAGTGCGATGTGTGCGGAAGATTGGCAGTCAAAAGAATAAGCACAGGCATCTGGAAGTGCAAGCACTGTGGCGCCACATACGCCGGCGGTGCATATACCCTAAAGACATCAGCAGGAGAAACTGCGAACAGGATAATAATGCAATATTTGCAAAGTGAGTAAATGGTAAAAATAGAGTATTCGCCTGCTACCGAACTGGTGGTGCACGAAGTAATTAAAGTAGATAAGGAAGATTTGCTTAGGGAGAGGGTGACGCCATCAGGCACAATGCCGCTATACTGGTGCGATGGCATACTATTTAGCTTCTCGTCCCTGCCCATGACAGATGACGTGATAAAAGATTATCTTAAAGGAAAAATACACTGGCTCGAGGTGCATTTTGCCAAAATGGACGAGTACACACCAATACTCACATTGAATGAGGAGGAGTATAAAGCCACTATGAATGTAAGAATAATAGACACGAGTAGCTCGCAGCTCCATAAGGAGTTTTCAAAGTGGCTAAAATCAAACATAAAAGGAAAATAGAAAAATAGACGAGGCGATAGAATGGCGTATGTGTGTTTGCAATGCGGAAAGCAGATAAAAGACATCTCAAATTTCATAAGGTGTCCGTACTGTGGCTACAGGGTAATTGCAAAAGAAAGGTCTTCCCTAGCCAGAGAAGTATCTACAGACTAGAAACAGGCTATTCTTCTCCTACTATAATAGTTTCTGCAATACTTTTAACCCTCTTGTACAATATGCTGTTTTTTGAAAGATCCCTTTTCACATCCTCGCTCTTTGCGAGGCTCTCCAACTTTGTGGTAAGCAAGTGAGATACTGATCCGTTTTCAACATCTAAAACAACAGCCTTTACATCGCCAAGCATCTTTCCAGCAGAAGTTATAATTTTCTTCCCATACAATTCAGACAAGTTAATTCCCATAATATTCACTTCTTTATACTAATTCTCATAATTTTCTTAGAAGCAAAAATTCTTATTATATACTCTTTCAGCTCGTTTACAAATGCACCCTCATCCTTCTCTCTTTCTGCAAGCTCCTCTTTAGTAAATAGCTCCATATTCAAGCGTATAAGCGTCTTCAAATACGTGTCTGTCAGCGAATAAAATTTCTGGCCGCATGAGGTGCATACAAATATAGGCATGGTCTGCACTTTCGAAAGTAGCCTTGTGTCTATAAGGTCAAGTTCTCTTCTTATACTCCTTTTCCCACACTTGCTGCATTCTGCATTGATATGTACTCCTTCATAAAAGGGCTTGTCAATTATATTGTATGTATATGCCCCATTTGGAGTGTGCCTTCTCAAAGCTTCTATCCCATCATCAGCATTCTCCAGGCTTTGCCCAAGCACTTCTCCATCTTCATTAAACTCTGTAACCAAGAAACCCCTCATTATACGTTCAGAAAGCACAGTCCTCTTTTCGTTACCATAGTAAAAATCGGCCTTAAGCCTGCCATCCGGACTCCTAAACACATCAACACTATTCATCCATGCCTCACTACATACTCCATTATGTCTTCTTTAGTAATCTTCTCCCTTTTTTTCTGTTTTGCATTCTTTACTGCAAATTTCGATATTTCCATCGCCTTGCTTTCAAGCAATTTTGCTACTGCATCTATCCCATCGTCAGTTATATTGGCTTTGGTATATTTTTTAATCAACTTCTTTATGTTACCTCTAGATAGGCTTGCCATATTGCCACCTTCCACAGTTTTGCCTAATTCAGCACTCAAGATCCTCATCACGACATCAGAAAAGATCTCATCACAATAGTATTTGCGCAATGCTCTTATTTAATACTTTTCTCAATAAGAATTTATCATGCAGCAAATTCCTTATCAAATCAAAACAACATTTAAATATTTTCTGTGACAATATATACACTTACGATTTTTGTGATATAATGGCGATAGCAGATATAGATAAAAATTCGTTCGAAAGCGAGGTATTGAAATCAAAGCTACCTGTAGTAATAGACTTCTGGGCAGAATGGTGCGGTCCGTGCAGGATATTCTCACCCGTATTAGAAAGTATATCTAAGAATTATGAAAATAAGGTAAAATTTTACAAGTTGAACACTGATGAGAATCCTGAAATTGCTGTTGCATATAATGTGATGAGCATACCTACGGCAATGCTCTTCGAAAATGGAGAAGTGAAGGCAATATCTATAGGTGCAATTCCTCCAGAGTCCCTAAAAAAATGGCTCGACGACAATTTGAAAAAATAATCTCCCAAAATATAGTGACACGCGTCTAATCTGCCAAAGAATAAAAAGCTATAAAGAGTACCATAGCAAATAATATCAGGTAAGTAGATGGTAGATATATCTTTGCCTAGAGGGACACGAGATTTTAACCCTAGCGAAAGCATGCTACGCAAGGAAATTATAGCAATTATAGAGGAAGTATTCAAGAGATTTGGCTTTTATCCAATAGAAACCCCGAGTATTGAGACCCTTGATGTGCTGAATGCAAAAACATACGGAGAAGAGTCGACAAAGGAAATATACAAGATAGAAGGAGAGAATAACGGCCTTATATACGATTTTACAGTCCCTATGTCTAGATACATAGCAATGAATAGGAACATGCCCTTGCCTTTCAAGCGCTATCAAATAGGGAACATATGGAGGAAGGATGAACCCCAACACATGCGCTACAGGCAGTTTACACAGGCCGATATGGATATAGTGGGAAGCGACGAAGTAATAAGCGATGCAGAAGTAGTTGCAGCTGCAGCAATGGCGCTAGACAGCCTAGGCATAAAAGGATACAAAATCCTCATAAACGACAGGATGATACTGGATGCAGTACTTTCATTATTTAATATAGAATCCCAGAAGCACATGCAGATAATAAGGCTCATAGACAAAATCCCAAAGCTCGGTGCAACTACAGTAATAGAGCAAATAGCAGGTCTTGGTATAGAGCGTAAGGTAGCTGAAGAATTAATTTCATTCCTGACAAAAGAGGGAGACAATGAAAGCAAATTAGAGAGCATAAGATCAAACATTAGCGGCATTGAAAAAGAAGTGGACAAGTTTGTCCAACTCTTGGAATTGATAAGCAAATATCCACTGCTTGGTGAAGTAACAATAGACCTCTCGCTTGCAAGAGGTTTAGATTATTATACAAGCTTCGTATGGGAATTTGTAATGTACAATGATGGAAAGCGTCTTCCAACCATAGTTGGAGGGGGCAGGTTTGACAATCTTATCGGAATCTTCTCAAAAAGCAGGCTCCCTGCAACAGGCATTTCTTTGGGCATAGACAGACTTATGGATCTGTACAAAGTGGATAATGAAAAGAGAACATATGCGAAGGTCTTTGTAGCATATATTGGCGATAATCTGAATTATGCGGTAAGCATTACAAACGCGATAAGAGCAAAAGGCATATATACGGACCTCAACATCATAAAGCGCAGCATCTCCAAGCAGCTTGAATATGCAAACAGCATGAAGTTCAAATACACTATTATCATTGGAGATAACGAGGTTAAGGCCGCACAGGTGAGGGTGCGCGACATGGTCTCTGGCAAGGAAGAGCTTTTAAGCCTAAATGAGGCAATAGGTCTAATCAGTGGTGAGTGAATTGAAGAAGGAAGGAGTAGAGGAGGTAACAAAAGCAGCAATAGAAAGTGGTGGTATACTTGCGAAAGCGTATTTCGACATGCAAAGCGAGAAGGCCGAAGACCTACAGCCGTTGATGACGGAACTGGTAAACAATAGCATATTGAAAGCAAAAGGCGTAATCTACTGCTTCGGGAGCATAGACGAACCCATCAAAATAGGGGAAAACCTATATTCCACAAATGCGGTTCTTACTATACTGTTCAAGGATTTGGGAGCATTGATAAACGTAGCATTCAATTACTCCCCTGCAGGCGTAGAGATATTGAAACCTGAAAATGAGTATATATTAAAGACAAGTGAACTTCAATCAATAATCCTAGACATTTCACAGATAGCGTTGAGCTATTCACAATACATATTAAACAAAGTATTGACAAAGGAAGACTTGGAAAAGCTGAAAATTAATTTAGATCAAAGGGAGAAGTTAGGCAGAAAGCTCCTAGAAGACTCAAAGAAGAAAGGTAGCGCATAAGCATTCTATTTTGCAAATCCCCTTAGGAAGAACCTCTTGAGCATAATGCTTGGTCTGTCCATGTCTCCATATCTGCTCATAAAATCTTCGAATTTAAGCGCCTTCATGCTCTTTCCAAGCAAGTCCAACTCCCTATTGTTCATAGAGGAATAAAGATTATTTATGAGCTTATGCAGCCTTATGTCTAATTCGAATCTGCGCCTCCATTCTTTTTCATAAGTAACAAGACTAGCTGCCTTGTCAAAATGATTTGCTATTGCATCTGCTGCAAGCAGTGCGGCATTCCCCCCGAATATTATGCCACCGCCAGTCGAAGCTTTAACTTGTCCAGCAGCGTCTCCAATAAGCAACACTCCATTCTTTTCGTCTACAAACTTCTTTCTCAACTCTATTGGTATAATGCTTGCCCCCTTAGTCACAACCCTAATCTCTGAAAACTTTTCTCTTAACTTAGGCATATGTATAAATTGTTTGAATGCATTCATGCTGTTCCCTCGCTTTGAATCAATTCCTACTCCAACCTCTGTGTTATCTCCATGTGGAGCTATCCATCCAAACATGCCTGGCGTTAACATGTTATTAAAGAACAATTCAACTAATCTATCATTCTCACTCTTTATTCTGTATTCAGCCTTGTAGGTAAGTAAATATCTCCCTATGCCAGGGAATCTAAAATGCCTCGCAACAGAAGAGACTGCACCATCCGCGCCCACAACTATATTTGATCTCCTGAGCTCCGCCAAAGACCTCTCTGTAACACCTTCGTCGTAATTAATGGTAGCTCCAGAGCCCGCAGCATCTTCCCTGCACAACTCGTTGAGTTTGCTCCTATCAATTACATAAGCCTGGGTTTTCTTACTCTCGACCCTTAAAGAAACGCTTGGGAAGTGTATCAAAGCCCCGTCCAGCTTGTTAAGAATGCCCTCCCTGTAATTTATGTCGAGTCCCTGCAGCCCAGAAACTGACAATATACCAGAAGCGTTGTTTATCTGAGCAGTGCTTTTTTTCCTCTCATACACATTCACTTTCTTATCAAGTCTAGCAAGCCTGGCTGCCGATATAAGCCCTGCGGTACCAGCACCTATAATAACCACTCTTTTCTCCATTCTGTCACAGCAAACTACTATACTATTTTACAATCCTGCTTATAAATTTAAACAATGACATATTTTAACGACAAATCCTAAAAATAAAGATACCAATATATAACTTACGCATTAATTATCTTTAAACATCTCTGCATAATCTTATAGATGCTTAGATAGACAATAAATATACCAAATGCATAAATATACAAGAATGAATTAGGTAGGTGAAGATGTCTTTGCTGCTTGTAATAATAGAGGCTTTTTTCTCAATAGTAGTGCCAGGAGTATTGTTATCACTTGCACTGCTTAAGAAGACAAAACTCCCTATGTTTGAGATAGTTGTGATAGGCTTCATACTCGGGCTCATCTTCCCTCCAGTGATGGTATGGCTTGAATCCTACTTAATCCCTTACATACATGTTTTTTCATTTTCGGGTTCGCTTTACAACATAAATGTTGTACTGCTTACTATATTAGGTATAATACTGTGCTTTCAGCAGAAAGTATTTACCAAGAATCAGATTAAAAAACTCCTTGGCCCAGAAAGCTCAGAATCAGAAGCAAGGCAGAAATATATCGCATCTTCGAAGGAGAGCATAGCATTGCTGAGAAATGAGCTTTCAGAGATAGGTATAGGTTTAGAGTTGACCAAAAAGCACGAAGCAGAGGAAAAGGAGCTTGAAAAGAAGCATGAAACAGAAGAAACCCTTCTTTCAAGCATGAGTGAAGAAGAGAGAAACAAAATCTTAAACCTTCACAAGGAGGAAGAGAGGAAGCTTATAGAGGAGCACGAAGCAGAGGAAAAGGAGCTGCTAAAAGTACACAAGGAAAAGAAAGAAGCAGGAATGCCGATAGTGTGGACTATACTACTGCTTCTAATGGCGCTTTCATTTGTGACAAGAATAGTAAACATAGGCGTAGCTCCAAACTATTTTGAATTCGACCCTTACTATGACATGATAAGTGCGCAATATATATTGACCTACGGGTACCAGTTGTTGTATGACCATTCTGCGTGGCCCACGCTTGCAAATGGAACAATACACAGAATACAGCCGATAGTGCCATACCTAGAAGCATACTGGTACGATTTAGCGAATACACACGCAGCGTCAGCGACTAGCGTAGACACAACACTATTAAGCTTGGTAAGCAGCTATTACCCTCCAATCATGGCAGCACTGCTAGTTTTTGTGGTATTCATGCTGCTCTATCACGAATACGGCCGCTTCCCAGCATTGGTAGGTGCTTCGATTGCGGCAAGCATGCCGGCGCTGATAACTACATTTATTGCAGGAGAGCAGCTGCTTGAGCCTTGGGGTATCTTTGCGATGTTCTTCTTCTATGCTGCATATCTGCTTGCCGTGAATAACACGAAAGAGAAAAGGTTTGCAGTACTTGCAGGCATAGCCTATGCATCAACATTCCTCGGTGCCCACTACTATACAGTTACTGCTGGGGTACTGGCAATATATATAGTGCTCCAAGGCATAATACACGTTCTCAAGAATGAAGACATGCGCGAGTTTTACAAGGTAAACGCAATTGTAATAGCAGTGTTCACAATATTCTATCTTTTATACATGCCCTACTCAGCAACGCTAACCGAAAGAATTCCAAATGTGATAGGCATACCCGTAATAATCGCATTTCCTCTCTTTGCGCTGATATTTGCCTTTGTATTAGAATATCTGTCCAGAAGGTATTCAAAGCTTATAGAAGGAAACAAAGTAGCTATAGCAATAGCATCTATAATCTCAATCATAGGCATATTTGTAATAGCAGTCGAAGTGCTTCTGGGCAGGTTCAATAAAGATATAAAAGCGCTATCTAGGTTCAGCGTTGCATCGGTTCTAGGCTTTATAATACTCCTTCTAATACTCCTGACTCCGCTAGGCAAGCCTGTAGACAAATACGTTGCATTGAGCACACATTTCATAACGCCTTCAATACCTTTGTTCATGACGGTGCAAGAATATGAACCGACAGGCATAAACTTCAATTTTGGCTCTGCAGGCTTCGGTATAATAGGTTTGAGTATAGGTGGCGTTAATATATTGTTGTGGCTTATACTTGCGTTATTCACTGCATTTGAGCTTGCCGCAATATACTACAGGAATTCAAGGATAAGCATACTGATGCTTGCTGCTGTTTGGCCTCTTGCAATAGCTGGTATGGTAGAAGTGAAATACCTGCCACACTTCGGTGTAGGTTACATACTTGCAATTGGCGTCATAATAGGAGAACTTATAATGTTCGTAAAGAACGGCTATAGCTTTAATCCTAAGAAATCTGAGCCTTACAATAAACAGGCACTTAACGGACTCTATGCGATAAGCATATTTGTAATCTTATTAGAAGCCACTTCGCTAATCTCTGTATTCTCAGCAGCAATGAATCAAAATTGCAATGCAATAATTTCAAGCAACAATGCAATAGGATATGATTTGTTCTGCAATCAAGTGCCTAACTACTGGCTTTCAGCAACCAACTGGATGCGTGCAAATGTCGGTCCTTTCGGGCCAAGAATACTATCCTGGTGGGACTACGGCGACTGGATTAACTGGTTCGGAAACAGCAACGCAGTGCTCAGAGGGGACAATGCAGTTGCGACACTAGACTATGCAACCGCAGCTCAATATGTTCTAGGTCCAGCTGATGGTTTCGGTGCCGGAGAAATTGCCAATTTCATGAATAATGTTGTGCAAGCTAAATATCTACTATTGGATGATCAAATAATGCCTAAATGGGGTGCCCTCGACTTCCTTGCATGCATAGATGTAAACGAGACAAGTATGCAGTATGCCGAAGCACAGGGCGCAGCTGAGAATCCGCCACAGCCTTATGCGCTTGGCACTTCTTCGTGCGAACTGAATCACGATCCCATATTTGCATTGGTTCCATTTAATGCAACCAGCATAAGCAGCTACTGCCAGTTTTCAAATTCTACAGTAACAGCAGTGAAGTTGTTGCTTCTGACGGGCAATCAGCAATATGTAAATGGCACCTACTGCCTGCCGACAAGCTTTTACAATTCTACAAAACCTGTTAACTTATACAATTCAAAAGGCGTAAAAATAGCCAACGCGTTTATAATACCCAACGGGGAGTTCTACTATGGTCCCGTAAAAATTTACGGGCAGGAATTCCTTGACTTTATGGTTGTATATACCCCGAATGGGCCAAATGAAACGATAACGAATGCGCCATCAGAGTTCTATTCATCAAACTATTATAGGGGCTTCTTCTTCGGAAAGCTACCCGGGTTCTCCCTAGTGTATCCAAAGAATTTTACAGGCATAAACTATATCAACTCTACAAACCCTATAATGATACTTCAGCTTAACAACTATTCAGGTAAATTACCATACGTAACCCCAAAGCCAAGCTGGGTAAAAAATAATTACACAATGCCTGGTTGATATGATGAAACTTGTGCTAGCGCAGCCCTACCTGACATTGAAGGGTGGCGCAGAGAGGGTAATACTCAAGATAGCGCAGCATTACGATGCCAAAATATATACAACAGAGTATAACAAGGAAACAACCTTCCCAGAATTTGCAGATGTTGACATAGAATTAATAAAAAAGAAGGTCCCACTTTCAGGCATGCTCCCATACAGGGCATCGCAAGGCCTTAGATACGGCTACACTTTTTATAATACAAAAATAAAAGACGACTACGACTTGATAAATTCACACATATCTCCAAGTGAGTGGATAAGGCACAAAAATAGCAGCGTGTTATGGTACTGCCACACACCTCCTAGAGAGGTGTATGATCTCTATTCTGTAAGAATGAAAAATAGGAGCTACACCGAGAAGTTCATATATGCGACGCTAACCAATTCATACAAGTTCATAGCTAATAAGGTAGTAAAGGAGCTTGAGGGCATAGCAACAAATAGCAACAACACCGCATCGCGCATCAGAAAATACTTCGGCAGAGAAGCAACTGTAATAAATCCTGCTGTAGACTACAAGAAATTCAAGGACGAAGGAGACAGCAAATACTTCCTATATCCCTCTAGGATAATATCAAACAAAAGGCAGGATTACGCCATAGAAGCGTTCAAAAAATTCGAGAAGAAAGTAAAAGGCTACAAGCTCATAATTGCAGGTGTAGTTTCAAAGGATAAGGAGCACATCGAATATTTCGAGAAAATAAAGCGCATTGCAGATGATAATGTAGAGTTCAAAATAGGCATAAGCGAGCAAGCAATGCTAAACCTATATTCAAAGTCTACTGCAGTGTTGTTTGCAGGCATCAACGAAGATTTCGGTTATGTGCCCCTGGAAGCGATGGCAAGCTACAAGCCTATAATATCAATAAACGAGGGCGGCCCTAAAGAAACAATAGTAGATGGAGAAACAGGCTATCTAGTAAATTCAACCGACGAAATGGCTTCTAAAATGCAGTTCATAGCAGAACATCCTTTAATTGCAGCTGAGATGGGAAAGAAAGGCAGGAAGCGCGTGGAGGAAAAGTACAATTGGGAAGTATTCTTCAAAAAATTTGATAAGCTTGCATTGAGCGTAATCAAAGAGAAAAGAGAAGAGAAAGAGTGAAGGATCTAATCAAGAAGTAATAACATATTTTGATATAACCTTAGTTGCATACCCTAAGACTCTCTTTATATCTGCTTCAGTGCTAGAACCTGTGCAGATTAGTTTGCCATTCTTGAACAGTATTATAACAGCCTTTGGCTCCTTTATCCTAAATATCGCTCCAGGGAACTGCTCAGGCTCATAATCTACCTCCTTCACGTTCTTAGACAAAGCATATAAATCTATAGTAGCGTGAAGATCCGAGCTAACCACAATATTTTGTATCTTTATTGCAGGTTTCATGTTTAATACGCGTTTCTGTTCCATGGAATCAAATATTTTATTGCTGTAACAGTTTATTAATCTTTCTAAAGGTAGTGCTTTGTTGATTTAATCTGCTTTATCAGCGAACTTTGCCTTTTTCAACTAAGCTTAAAGGTGAGAGTATTCCTCATCCAAAAGCAAAATCAATCAGAATCCTTAATTTATCTCTCAAAAATTAGAAAGATATAAAAACATTGCCTGCATAATAATATCAAGTATATGAATCTATACCCATCAAAAATTCAAAAGCAAATTTTTCTTTCTACTTATAAATTGGTGATATAATGGCTGAAAATCAAATTGGCGCAGGACAACAGTATCTAATACTCCCAGAAGGAGCAACAAGACTTTTGGGAAGGGAAGCACAGAGGACTAACATAGCAGTAGGCTATGCAGTAGCTAGTGCAGTAAAAACAACATTGGGACCTAAAGGCATGGACAAAATGCTGGTAAGCGAGCTTGGAGACATAGTTATAACAAATGACGGAGCAACCATACTTGAAGAGATGAATGTAGAGCATCCTGTTGCAAAAATAATGGTAGACATAGCCAAAACGCAGGACAAAGAAGTCGGCGATGGCACAACGACTGCAGTTATCATAGCAGGGGAGCTTCTGAAGGCTGCGGGAAATTTGATAGAGCAAGGCATACACCCAACTACGATAATAAAAGGATATAAAATGGCAGCATACAAGGCTCAAGATATTTTGCGTGAAAAAAGCTTTGACATATCTATGGACAATGAAGACAAGCTTGAGAAAATAGCAATGATAGCGATGGGCTCAAAGAACATAGGCAGCGACAGCACAAAGAAATATCTTGGCAAGCTCGCAATACAAGCAATAAAGCAAGTCTCTGTACAGAATGATGGCAAAATCTCAATAGACCACGACTTCATAAAACTAGAGAAGAAGGAAGGTGGCAGCATAGAAGACACCGAATTTATAAATGGCGTTCTTATAGACAAGGAAATAGCGCATCCTGGCATGCCAAAGCAAGTGAAGAATGCAAAGATAGCATTGCTTGATGTGGCATTGGAGATAGAGAAGACAGAAACAGATGCAAGAATTGAGATAACAAGTCCAGAGCAGATGCAGTCGTTCCTTGCGCAAGAGGAAAAGATGCTAAAGGAGATGGTAGATAAGATAGCAAAGAGCAAGGCCAACGTGATCTTCATACAGAAGGGCATAGATGACGTTGCACAGCATTACCTTGCAAAAGCAGGAATACTTGCCGTGAGAAGGGTTAAGAAGAGTGACATGGAGAAGCTCTCAAAGGCAACGGGGGCAAACCTTGTGACAAGCCTTGACGATCTCAACCCAGAAGATTTGGGCTATGCAGGAATAGTAGAAGAGCGCAAGATTGGCGGAGAGCAAATGGTCTTCGTAGAAAAGTGCAAGGATCCAAAGAGCGTCACAATATTCATAAGAGGCAGCACCCAACAAGTAGTTAATGAAGTAGAAAGGTCTTTGAACGATGTAATAGGTGCATTGTCAAGTGCTGTGGAAGAAGGCAAGTATGTGATAGGTGGCGGCAGCATTGAAGTTGATATAGCAAATGGCCTCAGATCTTACTCTAGTGATGTAGGTGGCAGAGAACAGCTAGCAATACAGGCGTTTGCGGATGCAATAGAAATAGTGCCGAAAACTCTTGCCGAAAGCGCGGGCATGGATGCAATAGACACCTTGGTACAGCTCAGGAGCAAGCACAAGGGCTCAGAAGGCCGTGTATACGGCGTAGACGTATTCAAAAATGCTATAAATGACATGGAGAAGCAGGGTGTCATAGAGCCGCTAAAGGTAAAGGAGCAAGCAATAGCAAGTGCAAGCGAAGCATCAGAAATAATATTGCGCATAGACGACATGATAAGTTCTAGGAGCAAAGCCCCTTCGGGCCCAGCTCCAGGAGGCGAAGGCGGCATGGGTGGCATGGAAGACTAATCTTCCATCTTTTTTCTTATTCTTTTTTATTACTTTATTTCATATTCTTTCTTGATTCAATGGCAATTACATTGGTTGTAGTAGGTACTCCTGGTGCAGGGAAAACAACTGTACTTTCGAAGCTAAAGTTGGCAAAGGACATAGAAGTTATTGGCATGGGCACAGAAATGCTCAAGTTTGCAAAAGGCATATTAAACAGAGACAAGCTCCGCTACTTGAGCATAGAAGAGCAGAAAAACCTCAGAAAAAAAGTGATAAATAGCATTTCAAGGAAAAGGGGGATAGTAATATTAGATACCCACTTGTCAATTAAGAATGGAAATCAATACTTGCCCGGTTTTTCAATATCCGAACTTAAAACGCTAAATGTGAAAGGCATACTTTATATAGATGCAAGCCCTTCCGAAATACTCAAAAGAAGGGCCAATGACAAAACAAGGGAAAGGGAACAAGATTCCCAAGAAGAGATAATTGAGCAGAAAGATGTAAACTTGGGCATAATATCAGCAAGTGCAATCGCGCTTAACATACCATTTTATATATTTCAAAACAGTAAAGGTAAATCAAGCGAGGTAGCTGATGAAATAGCTAAAGTAATAGCAAATACGCAAGATAGTGATTAAAATGATCCTAGTAGCATTGTGGGTAGGAATAATAGCAGTTGCATATACCCTGCTTTCTTTTGTGCTCCAGCGCAAGCTTGCAAATATGAAAAAAGTATATGAGATGCAGGAAATAATAAAGGCAAAAACAAAGGAGCTTACTGAACTAACAAAAAAAGGCGTGCCCCCTGCAGAGCTTGCAAAAAAGCAGAAAGAAGTAATGTCACTGGCATCCGAAAGCATGATACATCAAATGAAACCAATGATAATAATACTGCCATTATTCTTCATAGTTTTTTATCTCTTATTGCCATCATTGTTCCCTTCAAAGCCCATTATTGATGTTGGCACGTATAAGCTTGCTTATACAACCTTTTTCATAATAATCGTATTTGTTTTGGGTATGATTCTTTCAATCAGTGTGCTGATAAGGGATAAAGCAAGAGCCAGGAAAGAAAAAATGACATTGCAGCAGCAAAGTGGCATTCAATCGCAAAGCAATGAGAATAAATAGTATTTTATATATATCCTTATTAAGAAATGGTTAAGCAGGTGCTTAAATTGCCAAGACCAATGTATAGATCAAGAAACATGAGAAGATTAGCTAGAGTAACCCCCAGCAAAAAGAATGTGGTGCATTACAAGAAGAAGCAAAGCCAGTTGCCACACTGTGGCATATGCGGAAAAGAGCTTCATGGAATTTCGATAAAGAAAGGCTCCAAAGGCAAAACCCTTAGATCAAATTCAAGGATGTTCGGAGGTGTTTTGTGCGCAAACTGCACTGCAGACATAGTAAAGCTTGCAAGCAGGATAGAGCATGGGGAGTTGAGGCTTAATGACATAGGCATAAAGCAGAAAGAATTTGTCCTCCAGCTTATCTCGCATTAGTTTTGCTTATGCAAACAATAATAATTTCTGGGCTTCCAGCTGTAGGCAAAACTGTAGTTGCTGCCGAAGTCGCAAAGTCACTTAAAGTAAAAATGCTTAATGCTGGCGATCTTCTAGAAAAAGCATCCCCAGATGCATTGCATCATGGCACAGAATGGTGGGATACAAAAGCAGGCATAAAATTTCTTAAGTATAGGAGTGCAAATCAGGAATTTGACAGAACGCTCGACAGGAAGCTAGTAAATATAATAAAGAAGGGTAATTTGGTAGTAACAAGCTACACAGCGCCATGGCTCTCCTCCCAGGGCTACAAAGTCTGGCTGTCTGCAAGCTTGCAAACACGCGCAAGACGCATGTCTAAAAGGGATAAAATAAGCATTTCAGAAAGCGAAAAGGTAATAAGGGAAAGGGACAAATATAATTACAAACTCTATATGAAGTTGTACGGAATAGAGTTCGGTAAAGACAAGAGCCCTTTTAATCTTGTGATCAATACCAGCAGACTTTCAGTAAAGAAAGTTGCGGCAATAATACTAAAGCACTTCAGCGCTAATCAACGCCAATGATTGATTAATGTTTAATAATCTTGCAGATAAATTACTATAACCAAGCAATACATCGACAAAAGGTGTTATAATGGCTTTAATAGAAATAGGAAGAGTATGCATAAAGAAATATGGAAGGGACGCAGGCAGCAGGGCAGTCGTCACAAAGGTGATAGACAAGAATTTTGTAAACATAATCACAGCCCAAAGGCAAAAGGAACGCAGATGCAATATTAGGCACTTAGAATTCATAAGTGAAAAGGCTGATATAAGCAACAACGAGCAAATCGCAAAGGCGCTTGAGATACCTTCTTTAAAAACAGCCAAGAAGCAAGAAGAAAAGGACGAAAAGAAGACCAAAGAGAAGAAAAAATAATAAAATCTAGTATACGAAAAACTAGCGAGGTGTAATCTACCTTTTAATACCTTTATATCTTTCTATGTCTACTTCTAGATCCAAAGGTCCGAAAGCAAGCGGCAGCAACTCACTTATCTTCTTTATAATTATTACGTCTCTTTTGGTGTTCGACATTATAACTTCAATATCAAAATCAGATAGCTGCGAGGCTTCAAATATTGATTGTCTGCATGCACCACAAGGGGCTGTAGGCTTATCTACATCGAAATTTTCACCTTTAGCTATGATTGCTATAGCTTTGAATCTTCTGTAACCCTCTGCATTTGCCTTAAGGAGTGCGGCCCTTTCAGCGCATATCGTATTGCCATAAGACGCATTCTCATAATTAGCACCGGTTATTATTTTACCATCTGCAGTAAGCAAGGCCGCGCCGACATAGAAATGCGAATACGGATTATATGCCTTCTCCATAGCCTCTTCAGCTGCATCCAAAAGCTTCACCTGATAGTCTTCAGGCTTTGTCTTAACATTTTTCATAATATCCCCATATTCTCTAATTTTTCTATTTTAATATCTGAGAGAATTCCCCCAATATCGTTGGGGATCTGATTTCGCAACAAGTATACTTTTTCTTATCGTAATCCCTCTGACGACGAGTGATCGCGGCTTTACGCGACCGGATTTTCATCGCCGAAGTGAAGATATAAATAGTATAACTCGGGCAAAAAATAAGAATGTATCGGACTTCCAATACAATTTCGAGCATGTTGTGCTTGTATCGAAGTACCTATTCAAAGTCTTCAAGAATCCAACGACGCAGAAAGTAGTCACAGATGCATTCAAAAATGCCGATGCAATACGGAATACAAATACGAGAACTATCTTTTGGCGATGATTTTGCTCATATACACATGGTCGTGAAAGGTTTATAAGGGCGAAGCCCTTATGCCATACGTTTTTTGGTCTACACCTTTGCAACAACTCCAATATTCTCAACAACATAGGTAGCAGATCAACTATTTATCTTGTAATAAAACTAACCATAGAAATTAGTGTGATCCGTTCCTTCTTTCAGCAACCTCTTCTCCTGCCACTTTTTCCATTCAGAACAAATGGCATTATACTATTGTTCGCTTGGTATCGCCTTTTGCTGTGGTGTCTATACCCAATAAAATAGAAAGTATTTAATAATTCAACTTTCTATAAGCATTTATGGATACTAAAATAACCTCTAAAATTAAAAGCATAATAGAGAGGGACAAGAAGGTAATAATGACCTCCACGAGAGAGAGCTATCCCTTTGTATCTGACCATGGCGATGGGGATTATATCTATGATATTGCAGGGAACAGATTCATTGATTTTTCGAGCTTCATATCCGTTTATAATCTAGGCGTAAATGCAAATAGGATGGTTAGGGATGCAGTCAAAAAGCAAGCAGACAAGCTTATGCACTCAGCATTTACAGATTATTACTCAGAATTGCCTGTTGCCTTTGCAGAAAATCTAGTATCCATGTTTCCCAAAGGCTTTGGTAAGGTATTCTTCTCGAATTCGGGCACAGAGGCAAACGAAGCGGCAATAAAATTTTCTAGGATATTTACAAAAAGGCAGTATACAATATCATTTTACAACTCTTTCCATGGCAGGACCTTGGGTTCGCTCTCGCTAACAGCTTCAAAAAGCATACAGAGGCAAGGATTTGGCCCTTTCCCTAGCACCATACATGTACCTTTTGCATATTGCTATAGGTGCCCTTTCAAGCAGGAATATCCGTCTTGCGGGTTGGCTTGCTTGGACTATATAAAAGAATATCCGCTAGCCAAAGAAGTAAGCCCTGGCGAAGTGGCAGCAATATTCATAGAACCTGTGCAGGGAGAAGGCGGGTACATAGTACCTCCAAAAGACTTTATCAGAGGGGTCAGAAAGCTTGCAACTGAAAATGGCATCCTTCTAGTAGACGACGAGGTGCAAGCAGGCTATATGAGAACCGGGAAATTCCTTGCCTTGGATAATTTCAGCGTAAATGCAGATATCTACACAATGGCAAAATCGTTAGGCGGGGGATTGCCTATAGGTGCAACCATAACAAGAAACTCCCTGGGCACTGTGCCCCCGGGATCGCATGCCAATACTTTTGGTGGCAACCTCATTTCTGTTGCAGCCGCGCAGGCATCGCTAAAGTATGTAAAAGAAAATCTTCGCATCATTGAACAAGGTGTTAAAAAGAAAGGAGCATATATAATGAAGAGGCTCAACGAGATGAAATCACAATATGAGGTAATTGGAGACGTAAGGGGCATTGGCCTCATGATTGGCGTTGAGATAGTAAAGGATAAGAAATCGAAAGCGTATGGCATAGAAGAGCGCGAAGCTATAATAAACGAATGCTTCAAAAAAGGCTTGCTGCTGCTTCCAGCAGGCAAATCAACAATAAGGCTGATACCGCCATTAACAATGAGCGATAAGAACATAGAGAGAGGTATGGACCTATTTGAGCATTCTGTGAAGAAAATTTCATCTAAATAAATTTGCTCAGGTTGAACTGCTTTGTCTCTGCCTCTGGCGCCTCTCCAAAAAGGCTGTTTATCTCTTCTTTAACCAGATCAAGCCTCTGCGTTATATATGGCTCCAGCTCATATTTTTTGCCCAATGAGATTGCTAGTTCAAGATACTTTTCTATACCGCCTTTTGATATTGTCAGTAAGAGCTTGCCTCCATCCTTCGGGCACTTGCCAGCAAGCGGCACCCTCCTATATTTTGCATTGCACACGCTGCATCTGAAAGCTTGCCTTGAAAATGAATGCAAATTGCCTATGAGGTCAGGTATGAAATGACTTATTATAAGCCTTTTTGCAGCATCCCTCTTGTCAACGGAGTCAAGCATATCCATGAGCCTAAATTCCGCATCTACTTTCTCATGCATCGTCTTTAAAGTGGTATAAGTGCTTTTCTTCGGTGCATCTGCGATTGCATGTTCTGAAGTGCCATGTGTGAAATTTAAATTGTAGAACCTGCTTCCATCGCTTAGCCTGTCTTTTACGAGTTCTACTTCGGCATCTCCAGGAGGAGAATAATTCATTGTCCTATTGTAAAAATCGATAGAGAACGAAGGTGCAACCTCCATAGAATGCACCTCGTCGTCAACCTCTTCTGGAAGGACATGTAATGTAAGTATTAAAGGCGCATCCATAGTGCCTCCTATTGTAGTAGGAAGATATTCTTTTGAGAAATTCACAAGACCATCAAGTAGTAGCATTGAAGTGTCTTCATCGCCATCGCAGTTCCTCCTTCTTGCAGATATCATATATGGATGTGCAAAGCCAACGTTAGCATCACTGAAACCTATTATCCTTCCAAGCACTCCGCACGAGGTATGAGGGGATAGTGTTATGACAAGCTGGCCTATCAAATCAGAAATGCTTGTTGCATTGTAAAATCTTTCAAGCCCATAGAAGCGTTCAAGCAGGTCATCTATGAAGTTCGCGACACGCAGCAGGTATTCCCCACCCCTCCTGTTTATTATAACATCCTGGTGCCTCATCTCAACTAACTGGCTTCCTTCAACAAGCTCCTTCCCATATATATCCTTATCATAGCCCAGCTCCCTGAGTTTTTCAACGCTAGTACCTATCTCGCTCGGATAAAAATGCGTTATAGGGGAGTCTGTCGCATCGAATCTCGATGTGCCATCTTTAAATATATAAACATTGTGAAGGCTCCTGAGTATGCCTTTCTCAAGAGGCTCAGCTATCCTGTCCCTGCTGAAAAGCCCTTTAACCCCTTTTAGAACATCAGGCAGCTTGCTTATGCGTAGGTTCTTCATCGAATTTGAAACAAGGTTCCTCAGGTCCACATTCCTCTCGCTGTGGCCAATCGTTTCGGATCCGCAAACCTCACACTTATAGCTCTCTGTATGTACTCCACATTTTGGGCATATTCTTTCTATAGATGCCTTGGCACCGCAGTCATAACAGTAAGATAAGTCGAGCGTCCTTTTGCACTTGTCGCACTTGTAGTTTGCGATGTCAACGTAAATGCCCTTGTTGCTGAATTTTTTCTCATCCATCATGTACGCTTTTGTTATATTCCTCTCTTTGCCCCCATATTCGCCTATTGGGAAAAGTACATGCGGTGCAGGTTTCATTAACCTCTCCTTTGCCTTTTCCGGCCTGCCTATCCTGGCCCCTATATAGCTAGACCTTCTGGGTATCTTGAAAGGCGCCACTCCATTCACAAGCTCAAGAACCTTGCTGTAGTTTGCATATCTGTCAGTAGAAATCTCGCTTACCTCAAGTTTTCCTTCTTCTCCGCTTGCAAATCCCAGCGAAGCAAGAAGGGATTTTGCAAAATCTCCATAAATAGCAATTTTATCATCTTGCATCTTGTGTGGCACTTGCAAAAGCTCAAGGTAGCGTTTTATGCCGTTTTGATACTCCAATATTATACTCTCAACTTCAAACAGCGAGCTGCCCGAAGCGAAGTTTATTTTTGAATTTCTTATTATTGCCCGAGCAACTTCTTCAAGTGCCTTAACATCAACTGCCTGAAACTCAAACAAGTACTTAGGATAAATCGCTACGCCATATTTTAAAGAAATTCTATAAGCATCGTCAAAGCTAATCCCGTTTCCTATAACATTTTCATACCCTTTGCTTCTCAGTTCTTGAAGCCATAGTTCCTCAACATAACTGCTTGGTTGTAGAAGCGTGTTCGATTTCTTGAAGTCACCGTAAGTTATAAGTATGTCACCAAGCGAAATTATCTCTTCAACTTCATTCTTCAGCAATTTAGCCGTATTGGCGTCATTTATGCGCAAAGCCTCTCCAGATTTAAGCTTTACGAAAGGCCCTTCTATAGAATCCACAGGGGCAGCGATACATCCCTTACCAGGCAGTTCCACCTTCAACTGAGTCCCTGTTGCAACGAAACTATCCAGCAATATCATTGTAGCGGGGCTGAATCCCTTTGCCGCGATGCCTGTCAATCTGCTCCTGCCATACCTTAGTCGCAAACCTCCAATAAAGCCAGGATACGCTATTACCGGTCTGCCCGCAACAAGCTCTTCTAAAAAGACAGCCACCTTTTCTTCCCCTGCCTCGCTTTTTTCTATTTTTGTTACTTTTATGACGCTGTTGAGCCAGTCCCAGTCAAGCCCTGCGGATTTTACCTCTTTCACAAGCTTCTTCGCCTTCTGCGCCACACCTTCGCAAAGGACTAGGGCAACGCCTCCCCTGACCCTGTTTGTGACAATAACTTCTTTTCCAGTAAATTCTCTTCTTTTTATGTCCCTGTGCACATTTAGTTCTATATCCTCTGTGGATACGCCATCCACACAGACGGGGCAGTTGCTTACAATCGACCTAAGGTCATCATCGCTAGGTCTATACTGGAGGTGCGCCTTCATGTGATAAAGTTCTACCTCTTCAACATATCTCTCCACCTCCTCCTGTGTTGGCTTATAAGCTCCTATATTGAAAAGTTTCCTTGCATAGTCTCCGAATGCAACCGATAGTGCAGCAGCAGTGCCACCCGCACCCCTTATGGGTCCAGCGTAAACTATTGATATATAATCCGAATTGTCTTGGTTCTTGTAATGTGAAACTCCTTGTATGCCTTCTGTTGGGGCAACAACAACGCCATCTGTTATTATAGACAGACCTATTCTTACTGCAAGCTCTATCCTCTTTATATTGTCATACCTGTCAAACATCTTGTTCTCACAAACCTCTTTTACTATCTTGAATGCAAGAGCAGTCTTCTCCTTCCCATCATAATTCTTTCTTATTATCTCAGCAAGACCATCTATACCCATTATGCCTTCTACCCTGCTTGCAAGATCTGGGGCAGGCTTAATCTCTATTTCTTTTTTAGGGTCAAAGCCCTTCGCTTTAGCCGCTTTTGCAACTTCGAAAGCATCGTCGAACCTTTTTGTAAGATCTTTAAAATAATCATCATTATCCATAATACCACTGTTATTCTATGTTTTTGAAATCTACAGTAGTGAGCCTCGAGCTTTTCATCTCGTATACAGGCATGAGTGCTGGAGAAGGCAGATGTCCCTGTTTTATCTGAAATGATGTCCTGCTTTGCCAGGTCCCACTGTTTACTACAAGCGTACCATGATAATCCATGGCGCCATTCTTATGTATATGGCCCATGTTAAGAATGTCTGGTACTTCATCTATAACAAGGGCGTCACTTTTAGTTGGGAGTATCTTGTTTCCGCCATATATTGGGGAAAGATGCCTCCTCTTGAGCAGCTCGGTCATAGCCACCTCCGGTTTTGCATAGCTGCATCCAGGTATCGATTGTATAACAGAATCTAAGGAGGTGCCATGATATGCAAGAATGTTTACCCCATGCAATTTTATGTAGCTTGGATTAGTTACCAAATGCACATTATCCATTTTAAAATCATTTATGAGATCTTTGCCCAGTGCAGGCTGTGGTTCGGTGCTTTGCACCGCGTCATGGTTCCCAGCTAGGATAAAGGTGTGTATATAATCAGGCACCGAAGCAATAAAATCAAAGAATATTGAGTATTGCTTGTATATGTCAGAGACTATAAGCTCCTTGTCCTGGTTTGGATATACTCCTATGCCATCAACAAGATCTCCGGAGATGACTAGATACTTTATCTTAGCAGCAAGTTCTTTCATATAGTCAAGGTTGCCATTTAGCCATCTGAGCATCTGGCTGAAATTCTTCTCCATGAAAAGCTTGCTGCCAATATGAACATCAGATACAAAACCCACAGCGACATCCTCTTTGCTTGTCTTCCTGGGTCTTATGGGAATATCCGGCCAAAGGATTGCATTTGCGATAACAAATGGCCCAGAAACTTTACCCCGCACTGCGATTATATCATCCTTTATTATCTTTTTTGCATTCTCGAAGAGGTCCTGTGTATGCTTAAAGCCCTCTTTCATGAAAATTACTTTTGCAGTGCCTGTTTCATCCTCTATTGTAACAAAGATGTTGTCATTCTTAGTAATTCTTTTATCATAAACCATGCCTATTATTGATACTTCCCTTCCATTTGCATACTCCTTAAGCTTGTCTATGCTGTTTATCCTACCATTGATTATATTGCCCCTTCCACTTTCTATTATCTCCCTAATTTTCCTAAACCTGTCATTTAAATAAGAAACGAAATCGTCAAGCCTGCCAGAGGTCCTCTCAATTGTGCTTTGCCTTATGCTAAAATTGCTCTCAAATTCCTTTGCCACGGGTTCAAAATCGCTTACTCTGTTAATCTCTATCCTTATTGGGCTCTTCTCCTCTTTCATCTTCTCCAGAATCTCTGCGAGTGCCTGCTTTGTCAGTATGCCAGCAGTCTCGCTACCACCAAAATAATCAGTTATGTGCGCAATCAACGATTCGAAATCAGCATCAGCTATATCGCTCTCACTTATGTCTGAGCTTACTATGACACGACCACTGAGCCTATTTGCTAACTGTGTAAGAGTATCCATTATTCCCCCAAAGCTTATAATCCTGATAACTATAAATATGCAATGTAAGCTTTTTGGCTAATTAATTACAAAAAATTACCAATTCGGTTTTTTTGCAATATGCTTATACTGTGTCAGCGGCAAGCCAAGGCGCGTGCGCTCCGCCTTTGCAAGTATATAATAAATTGTTATAAAAACGAGCATTGCAAATGTAAGTATTATGCTCAGTCTTGTGAGAAATATCAGCAGCATCGAGGTAAGTATAAGCCCAAGTGCTGGTATCGCAATGAAATATTTTGAGCCAAAGAGCATCCTATTGCGGTCTTTTCTATACATAAATGCAAGCTTTATTGCGCCTAGGTTTGCTATCGCATAAGAAACCAAGGCAGCAGAGTTGCTTAGCGCGACAATCTCCTTGAAGCTTATTGCAAACATTGCAAGTACCATTATAAGCGAAGGTATTGCTATAGCTGCATCAGGCACTCCATATTTATTTATCCTATTAAATACCTTTGGCAGATCGTGGTCTCTTGACATCGCAAAAACCACTCTTGACAAGCCAAGTATCATTGCAAGGTCAACATTAACTGTGGCAACTATTGCGCCAAGCGATATTGCATAATCTATAATTTTGTTGTGCGTTGCATAATACATTGCATTTGCCAAAGGCGCAGTAGAGCTGCTGATGTTCTGGTAAGGAATAATACCTATAAGCACAAACATTACAAGCGTATAAACTAACGCAGAAATAGCTATCGAAACTATTATTGCCTTTGGTATAGTCTTTTTCGGCTTCTCTATCTCCTCTCCAAGCATCGTCACCCTTGCAAACCCTGTGTATGCAAAGAAGATGAATGCAGAAGATACTGCCACGCCTCCGAGCCCTTTAGGTAAGAGCGGCACAAAATTAGAGGTTTTTACGAAGAAAATCCCTATAATTACAAAAAGCACAAGTATTGAAATATTCACTATTATAAGCAGCACAGAGATCCTTGCAGAATGCTTTACCCCAAAGTAGTTTATCACTGCAAGCACTATTATAAGAAGTGCAGCCATAACCTCAGAGCTTAATGGTATATTGAATATACTAAGGAAATAGCCACCAAAGCTAAGTGCAACTGCGGCTCCAGATATTATAGTGGCTGCTATCCAGACAAAACCTGCAATAAAGCCGGCGTAGCTGCCAAGCACTTCCCTGGAATATTCATAGTTACCTCCTTCTCTAGCATATACATGTGCAAGCTCGGCAAAGCTCATGCCAGTGAAAATAGCAATTATTGCCCCTATTGCTATAGAAAATATGACGCCAGGCCCAGCAAGCCCGGCCGCAAGTCCACTTATAGTAAATATACCGGCGCCTATTATGGCGCTTATATTTATTGCTAAGGCTTCTAAGAATGTTACATTCCTTCTAAGCTTTGGCATTAAATCATTATTCCTTTATTGATTCAAGCAAGCTTAATATATTCCATACAATTGTTCTCGCATATGGGGGCAAGTTAATATCGTTGCTAACCTCGTCTATTTTGTATGTTGCTGCAGAAGCCTTCACCGCGTAGCTATCCTCTTTATTAAGCTCATTTTTTGCCTCTTCAAGCGCACTCTTCACATTCCTAGGAACGCTGTTGTCATTTAGCAATAAATCTACTTGCTGCTTTATCTGCATCAGAACTTCATCAAATTTTTTTGCGTCTTTCATAGTACTCACCTATATTCGCTGCGGGCCCGGCGGGATTTCCATGTATTATATTTTGAACCCACGACCGTCAGCTTAGAAGGCTGCTGCTCTATCCAAGCTGAGCTACGGGCCCAATACATTAATATTAAACTACCATATATAAAAACCTCTCATATATAAAAAAATTCCCTTAAATTGTCGAGGGTCTTTTCAGCTACGTAATCTACTCCCAAACCTTTTGCATTTGCAACAATGAGTGCAGATTTTTTAACATCTGCAGGGGTTTTCCCTACTACTGGCGAGTCTGTTTCAAGCAAAATGCTTTTGAGGCTTAGCGCCTTAATCATCCTATACCTTTTGCTTGACTCTATAGGTGGCACAGAAGCAAAGTAGCCTAGTCCTTCTATACGCTTTGCATCTACCTCATCACCTTCAAAGAAGTGGAAAAGCACGCGCTTTATACTCATTTCTTCAAGTATGCTAATAGTCTCGTTAAGTGCACCTCTAGAGTGGACAACCACTGGCACTTCTAGCCTTTCAGCAACTTCAAGCTGCATCTTGAATATTTCTATCTGCTTTTCAATGAGTTTTTCATCCTGTGTAATCTTTCTGTCTATACCTATCTCCCCGATTCCTACAATATTTCTGCTGCTTTTTACAAGCCCCTCAAGTTGTGTTTCATCTCCGTATTCGTTGACAAAATCGGGGCTTATTCCAATGACTCCATAGACATTTGTTCCATTTGCAAGCATTGCTGTCTCTGCATTATCTTTGTTGCTACCTCCTGCCGTTACAATAGTGCTAATACCCTCTAATATTGCTGATTCAATCGCTTTTCTAGGGTCTTCGAAAAGGTTTAAATGGCAGTGTGCATCGCCAAACTCTGCTTTTGTTAATTGGTTTTGCTCCATGCTGCTGGAGGTTTGGTACATAAAAATACCTAATTAAACAAAACATTTTAAATATTAATACCTACCTAATGAATTTACAGTTAGGTATCAAGTCTTTCAAATTTATTAGATTAATTTCAAGAGCTAATACTCAAATCAAGCATTTTTGGTTGGTTTTAATGGAAGAAGAGATAAAAAAGATTGAAAAAAATGAAAAAAAGGAAGAATCAGAAACCAAGAAACTTGCTAAAACTGTAAAATCTTTGCAGATAGTTTCATGGGCAGCGTTGCTTATGGGCATAATTGCAATAATCATCGCAGCACTTTCTATAATGAGCATTTCAAGCACAACGCAGCTAGCCCCTACAACTGTAGCTCCTACAACCATACCAATTGGAGCAACAAATACAAGTATATCGCTGCACTCAATAAATGTAAGTGGACCTTTGGTAGTTCCGCCGATGAGCTTACCCAATGCACCCATAATAACACAAAATCAGACCTTCGGTTTTAGATTAACAAACGTAAACGAGCCCCTAAATCAATCAGAGCTTGCAGTTATTAACAATGCCTCTGATTCATATTTTGAAAAGGCAGGAGAAATGTACTTAAACGGAACAATTAACAATGTAGGCATAAAGCCTACGAGTTCTCCCCTACTCATAGTAAACGGAAAGCCTTCAGTAATATATTTGGGCGCAACTTCGTGCCTCTTCTGCAGCGAGAACAGGTGGGCGATGGCCTTAGCGCTTGGCCGTTTTGGAGGATTTACAAATCTATTTAAAGGCTATAGCTCATTTGGAGACTACGACCTCCCAACACTCTTTTGGGCACCAACGGACTATTACTCTAATGGCTCTGTTGACATGGGTAATTTCTATTCTAGCAAGTACATAAACTTTATCTCGATAGACTATGCGTCAAACCTTACAAAAGGTTTTGAACTTCCTTCATCATTTGCATACTTCTTGCAGCAGGCTTCTGCAGCCAACAGCACAGTATACTCTTCAGCACTAACAATGATAGAGAGACTCAACAACTTCCAGGGAACCCCATACAGCATTTGGGGCAACTTTGTGGTTGCAGGTGCCGATGCTGTCGATCTCGGAAACACAACGCCACAGTCACCTCCTATACCTCTTACTTATATGACCCATGAAGATGTGCTCCACCTTCTTGCAAATCCTAACAGCCAGTTTGCGTGGAGGGAATACGCAGGGGCAGACCTTTATATAGCAATGACCTGTGCAACATTGAAAAACGCAGCACCTATTTGTGCTCTTCCAGCCATACAAAAGATAGAGAATGTAAGCGGGTATTAGAAAAATGAGGAAATATGAAAGGTTCAACGTATTGAAGGATATATACTCCTCATATTCATACATAGCAGAAACAGTAGTAGGTGCAGCGATATATTACCTATTCTACATAACTGTTGTCGGCTCTCAGGGCATATTTCTTTTCATTACTACCCCTATATATCTTATTTACCTTCTAATCATAACCTCTGCCATCCTGCTCACAATTGCCACATTTGTAATCAGGAAATCTGCCAAAGCAATAAGATCTGCATACGCTGGTGGCGCATATTCACTGCTTGCGAGCGTATTCGGCGGCCTTATAGCATCGTGTGGCTGCGAAATGCCCTTCTTTACCGCATTCCTCTATTTAATAGGCTTGAATGCACTCGAGATAACAGGATTCATCAGTTTTGTCAATTCATACAAGATTTACATAGTAAGCGCATTCATAATTGCAAATGTGTTCTTGAGTTACTACTATCTAGGCAAAGCAACTCCAAGCTTTGACAAAAAAGTCAGTAAAAAAACAATGTCAAAAATATTCGTCAAATAACTGCTATTTGGTAACGACATCGCAGGAATCTTTCTCTACTATCATCTCGTATTCCGTCTGGGCTACAATCCCTTTGCTTCTTTCTACAAGCACAGGAAAAGATTCTAAAATTTCCATTCTGGAAAGCTCATTCAATGCAGCCTTTATTTTGAATTCATCGAAATCCTTTGCGAGCCACCTCATAGCGAATGGATATGTCTGATAATGTTTATCTATGAATTCAGCAACTTCTCTGGAAGAGGCAAGCCTTGGCATGCCTGCAAATTTCTGGAATATCTGCACATAATCCCCATCTTTGACAAAGCCCTCGCCAGGAGTAACGAACACCTCTATTGCTATAACCTCTCCTTCCTCCAACTTGGTAGGGTCGCCATTGTCAAAACTAGGTATAAAGATATTTGCATGCAGCTCATTCCTTGTTATGCCATGCCCTCCAAGGTTCTTGACAGGATTGAATTTATATTTCCTTATAATGGCTTCAACAGCCTTTCCAATCTCGCTCATGCTTCTTCCTGCTCTTACTATGCTTATTGCTTCTTCAACAGCCTCCCTACTGCACTCCACCAATGCACCATGCTCATTAGAAAGATCAACTGTTATGGCCGAGTCTCCGAGATATTCGTCCTTTCTTGCCCCTAAATCAAGTTTTACTATATCCTTGTCTCCAAAAACTCTCAAGTCATTTTGCATTGGCGTGTAGTGTGCCGCTTCTTCATTTATTGAAATGTTTACTGGAAAAGCAAGCGCGAAGCCTTTTTCCTTCATATACTCCTCTATCTCCTCAGCGACTTCATATAATCTCGCTCCTGGCTTTATCTTGTTCCTGCCATACTCCAATGCGTCATGAGTAACCCTGCCAACATCCTTAAGTTTTTCATAATCATAGTCTTTGTAGTCTTCCATCATGTAATCACAATTTTTTCTGCGCCCCGCCACTTTTCAGTTCTTCGGCATTATACCCTAGCTCTTTAAGTATCTTCAACGTAGCAGGTATTATCTGGTGGTCTATATAGTAGTTTGGGTCATAGTCAGTGGCAAGATCTTCAAGTTCTGCCTTATCTGATATACTATTGCCATGCTTTGTTATTACATAGCCTATTGTCACACCTTCCACTTCGTCCACTCTCTTTTTGCCTGACTCTACTGCTTTCCTGGCAGCCGATACCTCTGGGGAAGTTATATCATAGTTCCTTATACTTTTTCTTAGCTGCGTGTGTATTGCAAGGTCTTTTATCTCTATTTTGCCTTCCATCAGCCTTTTTATAACATCCCTTACAATTTCAACTGCTTTCTCCTTGCTCCCCTCCTTTAGTATCGCCTCTAGAACCTTCCTTTGGGTCTCCCTAGCTATATTCGCCCAGTCCCTCCTAACAAGTTCGAACCCTTTTATCTTCACCCTTCCGCTTTCAGAAAGCAAAGCATACTTCTTCTTTGCACCCTGCAATCCACTTCTTTTGCCTACAAAAACACCACTCGTATAGAAATCTTCAAGCTCAAGTTCCATACTACTCGGTAATCCTGAATTAACCTTCTTAAGGAATGCAAATACATCCTCTTTGCTTTTATTCTCCATAAGTATAAAGACGCTGTCTGTGTCAGTGTACAATGATTTGAACCCAAAACTTTCAGCATCCTGAATCACTCTCATTATGAACTGCCTCCCATATGCCGTTACACTTCCTGCACAATCCCTGGAATACCACCTTGACCTAGCATAGCCCAAATAACCATAGAAAGAATTGGCAAGTATCTTCAATGCCATTGATCGTGCGCCAAGTGCGATATTATCAGGGTCTTTCTTGTAAGCTTTCTTCACTTCTGTACGCTCATCGATGAGCATCTTAAGTATCTTTGGCACTATGCCTATAGGCTCCTTCCTAAATTTTACTCCATTTGGAGATTCATAAAATTCTGCACAGTCGCTGCACATAGTGGAAGGGTCTATATTGTGTGCTATTATTATAGATGGATACAATCCCCTGAAGTCAAGAACAACAATATTTTTGTAAATGCCGGCTTCTGGGGTCTTCACATATGCGCCTTCTATTGGATTCGAAAGCCTTTTCCCTATCTCATTTTCATCAGGTCTGTTCGGTATAAGCTGGTTGTTAAGGTGCGAATTCCTCATCAAAAGATACTCTACAAGTTGCCCTGTAGTAGATACCGCAGCTTCCCCAAGGGTTGTGCCACTGACCTTTGAAACTTCTATCTCCAAAGGCAAGAAGAAATTGTAAAGTTCATCAAGAACAAGTGAGTCCCCAAGAGAGTATTCGGCAAGCTCGTCAAGCTCTGTTTCTTCATCCCACTGCCTCCAAATATCTCTTCTTTCAACCATCTTTTTTCTCTTTCCTGTCACTGCAAAGTAAACTTCGTCAAGCTTGAAGTTATTTACGTGGATAAGTTTCTCTGCGGCCCCTACAACGGAAACGAATTTGGCAACGTTGTAAATATCTAAGTTTATTCTGCCTGGTATGTGGACGAAATCTATAAGCCCGTGGTGTTCTTTCTTTACCTCCCCGCTAAATCTACCTATCGAAAAATCAGCGCGCGTCACCCTGCTTCTCTCAAGGAGATAAGGTATATCAAAATTTGAAGAGTTGTATCCTACTATAATATCTGGGTCAAGCCTTCTTATTATATTGGTAAATCCCTGTATCATGCTCTTCTCATTGTCAAGCACAGAAACAAAGTCCTTAGCTATCCTCTTTGTTGTAAGAACACCCCTGTCCTTGCCATTGGTATAACTTATCATCAATGAAGGGTCCTTCTCAGGCCTGGGAATGCCCTTCTGGTTATACGTTTCAATGTCAAATGAAATATGGCTAAATCCTATGTCTGCATTACCTCCATTCCTTATCTCGTCTACAATCAACCTGTCATTCTCTTCATGCACTTCAACTATAGTACTCAAGAGTGGGAGTACATTTTTATCTATTATATACCTCTTCCAGAATACAATATCATGCTCATATCTTACACCAAAATCGCTAAGCGCTTCGCTCAGTATAGGGACCTCTCTAGGGCTGTTAACCTCTATCTTGAATACCTTTACCTCTTTGCCAAGCAGGTACATTTTACTTTCCGTTACTTTTTTTACTTCTGCACCTCCACCCTCTTCGGTCTTGAAATTTGAAATATCTTCAATAGTTATCCTGTCATTGCTCGGCACAATATAAAAATAAGGATAGAAATTCAGATCGAAGAGCTCATACACATTATGTTTATCCTTAAATGCAATTCTTATAATACCCCTCTTGCCCTCTGTGACATAATCTACATTTAATATTATTCCTTCTAAAGTCAGGCGTGCCATGCTCTAAACTTGCAGTTTAAGAAATAAAAAGAGTAGAGTTGTAAGTTCTACCTACAACTATCAATAAAAATGATACTGGAGTCGCTTTTTGTGACATGAAATTATTTGGTCTCCTGCAGCTTTGCCCTTGAGAGCGGCAAAGGCGCAACAAAGCCTATTGAATAAGCAACCAGCGTGCCCCTAGCGCCGCATTCAAAGTTTAGCAGGTTTATGATATTCTCAGCGAACTGAAGCGGGAGTGTCTTTTTGCTCTTCCATGTATCTGAAATTTCGTCAATATCCTTTTTGGCCTCTTTTGAAACAACGCTTCCAACAACTTTTATTTCGCCAATAGATTTTGGTGCGCTTTGTGAGCCTCCCTCATAGCTTGCAACAAACGTGAAAGCAACTTCTACATTGTCTTGGTTTATCTTCACATCATCGAAGTTTATATTGAACTTCATGTTGGTTATAGTTTCCTTTGACCCTTTTGTGGCTTCTACCTTGTTTATATCTATACCAGTTATCATAAAATCAACTCTCTATTAATATGCCAAATACTATTTATATATCTTTTGATAAATCTCTTAGCAATCCTAAATCGCAGAACATAATTAAACAATAAGGTTAAAATTGTTTATTTCGAAGTTATATATGTGGTATTGATGAGACTATTGGCTTATGTTGCTTTTGCTGCACTCTTGCTTATCATTTCCAGCTCGCATGCATATTTCAATGTCACTTACTTAAATACTACAGTAATACTACAAAAGAATACAAGTGCGCATGTAATAGAAGTAATTACATTATACATAAGCAATTCCTCCCTAACCCAATATGAACAGGATAGGCAGGCCATAAATCTAACATTAAGCGATTGGCAAAATGCGTTAGGCACAAATCTTCTTTTCGAGCACATATTGAATCCGCAAGCAAGCATATCAAAATTCACTTTCCTGCCTGGTCCTGCAGTCAGGTATGGCAACAGTGGCACAGCCCTGCTAACAATGAATTATTATGTAAACAATGTAACTACAGTAAGCAACATAGCACCAAGGAAATTTGAATATGTGTTCAATAGCAAGGTATTAAATTTCATGCATACAGCTAGCGGCGTGGCACTATATCCAAACAGCAGGCTCAATATAATAATTCCCTCTGGATCACAGGTAGTGTCAATATATCCTGCACCCGATTATCCCCCACCCAGCTTCTTTGGCAATTATACTGGCATAACAACATTCTCTTGGTTCTCTGAAGAGCCATTAACAAAGTTTTCATTCTCTTATATAGTCACTGAATCCCTGGAAGATGAAGTATCAAACTACTTCGCAGGCATATTCAAAAACTACAGCTTAGAGCTATACGTCCTAGTTTTTGCAGCAGTGGCTCTGATAGTAATCTATCTGTATATGAAAGTGATCAGGGTAATAGAATAAGGGTGTAGTAGTGCACAGGTACGAAGCCGATATACTAAACTTGTTAAAAAGCATCAAGCATGCCAAAGTTGAAGAATTGGTGAAGGAGCTTGGCATAAGCAAGGACGCAGCAATATGGGCCCTTGAGAGCCTGCAGGAAAAAGGCTATGTAAAAGTATACAAAGATAACGAGGAGAGAGCAGAGCTCTCAGATGAGGCAAAGGGATATGCAAAAAGCTTGCTTCCGGAAGAACAGCTGCTGAAGAAGGTTATTTCAAACAATAACATAGAGGCAAGCTCCTTAACTTCAAAAGAGGACAGAATAGGCCTGCAGTGGCTCAAGACTAAAGGTTTTGTTGAGATAAAAGGCGGTAAGCTCCAGCCAACAGAAAGTGGAAAGCGTGCCGTATCCTCAGGAATAGACGAAGCCACAGTTCTTAAGCGCCTGCTTGAAGATCCTTTATCATACAGATTGCTCAGGGAGGAAAAAAGAGTAGCGCTTGAAAATCTCATCAAAAGAAAACTGATAAGCATAAAAAATAATTCTTATATCAAAGAAGTTGAAATAACTGAATCAGGGGCCAATGCCACAGTAAATAAAGAAGAAAGCATAAACGAGCTTACAAGGAAGATGATAATAAACAAAGAATTTGTTGGCAAAAGCTTCAAAGAGTACAATGTCAATATTGAAGTTGAGAGGGCAGAAGTGGCAAAAAGGCACCCTCTGAGAAGTTTTATAGAAGAGGTCAAAGATGCATATACAAGCATGGGTTTCACAGAGATATCCGGCCCTATAATTGAACCTTCTTTCTGGGTGTTCGACTCTCTATTTGTGCCGCAAGACCATCCTGCAAGAGAAGTGCAAGACACCTTCTATCTTTCAAATCCTGGCAAACTCAAAGTGGGAGACGAAAAACTGGTCAATGAGGTAAAGAAGGTGCACGAGAAGGCTTGGCACATAAATTGGTATAAGGAGATAGCGGAGCAGGCGGTCCTCAGATCCCACACTACAAATGTTTCTGCAAGATTCATATATAACCTAAGGCAGAATGCAAAGAATATAGGAGATTTAGAAATGCCCCTAAAGCTTTTCTCGGTAGGCAGGGTATTTAGGAATGAAAGCATAGACTATAAGCATCTGGCAGAGTTTTACCAGACAGATGGGATAGTAATAGGGGAAAAACTCACGCTCTCCAAGCTTTTCGATACATTGTTAAAGATATATAAGAGTCTAGGCACGGAGATAAAATTCAAGCCGTCGTACTTTCCTTTTGTAGAGCCTGGAGTTGAGGTTGACATTCTATACAATGGGGAGTGGCTTGAGCTTGGGGGTGCCGGCATAATAAGGAAGGAGATTTCTGACATATCAAAGAAGAACATTGTGGTACTTGCTTGGGGCTTGGGTGTGGAAAGGGCCCTTATGGTAAGGGATAACTCTATAAAATCTATATCTGAGCTCTATGGCAACAACATAGGCTGGCTGAGGAACAAGGTGATTGTATAGCGATTGTAACTTTCTCAAAGAAATATCTATTCAAGCTTCTTGGCTACAGTTTGAATGATGAGCAAGTTGCAGAATATGTGCAAAAGCTCGGCTTCAGCCTTGAGGGGGTAAGTAGTGAGGATTTCAGCATAGACATTACTCCAAACAGACCTGATCTACTTGATATTGTGGGTTTTGCCAGAACGCTGAAGAATTTTATGCACAGAAGCAGCAAATACACGTACAAAATAAAAGACGATGGGCCTGTGCTTACAATAAACGTAGGCAAAACCATTGAAAAGGTAAGGCCATTCATCTCTGCCCTGGTTGTAAAGAATTTAAGCTTAGATGAGCCTACGCTCAGATATATAATAGACTTTTCAGAGAAGTTTAGTGAAACATTCGGAAGAAAGAGGGCGAAACTTGCAATGGGCATACATGATTTATCTGCAATATCTGGTGACCTAAGCTACGACGCAAAAATGGAGGGGAGGTTCACTCCTTTAAACATGGACAAGGAGATGGATTTTAAAGAAATAATGAAATACAATGACAAAGGAATTGCTTATGCCCATACTATACGTGGCGTCTTATACCCTGTGCTGAGCGATTCCAGGGGAATACTTTCCCTAATACCAATAATAAATTCAAACAGGACAAAAGTCACAACAAAGACAAAAGATATTTTTGTTGACATAACTGGCACATCGCAGTATATAACAGAGAAAACTGCGGATATATTTGCCGCAATGTTCATGGACCTTGGTGGCGAGGTCAAAAAAGTGAAGATAAAGTATGGAAAAAAGGCTGTGCTATCTCCAGCAATGGAAAGTGCAACAATCGAAATCCCATTGAGCCAGATACAAGAATCAATCGGAATCACTTCAATAGGGTTTAACAACATACTCTCCCTTGCAAATAAGATGGGCTACGCAGCATCATTTGTAAACAAAAAAATTAGGTTCAACGTACCTGTATACAGAATTGACGTTATAAATGAGCAAGACATAATAGAAGATATAGCGATAGCATATGGTTACGACTACATACAGCAGACCCCTATACTGTCATCAGCGATAGGCAGGTTAGAAGACACTACAAAAAGGAACAAAAAACTGTCGCAAGCGATGATAGGTTTGGGCTTTAGCGAAGCATTGAACAACTACTTCACTACCGAAAATACAAATTTTAAACTTATGAATGTAGAAGAAATCCCTCACATACAAGTGAAAGAAGCAAAGACGCAAAACATAACAATGATGCGTACGTGGCTTTTGCCATCACTGCTTTCAAATCTTGGCTCCTCTGTTCATGAAAAAATGCCCCAAAAATTATTTGAATTGGACATGGTATTTAATCTAAAAAAAGATATACCTGTTGAGTCATACAACCTCGCAGGTGTTTTTGCTTCTTCCAGGGTAAACTTCAACGATTCAAAATCAATAGTAGAGGCAGTTGCTCAATCACTCGGCAGCAATTACAAACTGCAGCCTTTAACGCATAATAGTTTCATAAAAGGAAGATGTGCCCAGATAACATTCAGTAACGGTATCTCTGGGGTTTTTGGAGAGATAAGCCCTCAGGTTCTTAGCAATTTTGGAATAGAAGAACCTACAATTGCGTTCGAATTTGAACTATAGCTGATATCGTGATAGTTAAAAAACTAGGGGTAGCAGAAGTAAATGTTTTAGATACAATCTATATATTTTTGAAATATGGGAAGCCAGAATCAGTAACTATAAGAAAAAAAGCAGACATCTTTTATCCTGTATTTAATGGTTTTGGATTTGGAGAGGTAATAAATGTCGGCTATTCTGCAGATGAGAAAATGATAAACAATATATACAAAGTGCAAGAACTTAAGCACGTCTCAAGGAAGCAAGATGAAATGAGTGCAGAAAAAGAAATCGCACCTGTGGGAAAATTCATGATAAGACATATAAGCTCTTTAGCTAATTCGATAAAGGAAAAAGAAGTAATAATAAATTTCAATGGGGGTGCAGTTCTTTACAACAAAAAATATATAGCTGACAGTGGTGCATCTGATCAGCTTTTGAAGAATGTAATTATAGATAAAAATACAGCAGAATCAGTATATTTGTCAGAGTGTGATATAGTGCTGTGGAAAGATCCTCTTGCTCAGGTGCTCAGAACTCCTGTTCTATGAAATACTTCTCAATTCCCTGATCTCATCACTGCTTAATCCATATAGGCTTTCAAAATAATTGGCGGTTTTCTCCTCCCCATACTGCTTTGTGCCTTCGTTGATTAATACCGTAAGCAAAGGCAAGTAGCTGCTTATAATATCCCTTTTATGCGCATGTACCTCATAAACGAGCTTTGAAACTATCGCCGATTTAACATCTCTCGCTTTCTTTGTAGAACTCATGTATTTTATCAAAGAAGGAAACATGTAGTTTTTTATTAGGCTCACATTGCCGTCATTTGCAAGCGAAACACCGGCTATGAAGAAATCACTGTACCTTAAATACCCATAATATTTTGTCCTTTCTGCCTTCTCTAAGAAAAAGCTAGCGCTTGCAATATACTTGTACGCTTCCCTTATACTTCTCTTTGATCTATACCTAGTAATTACATTCTCGTCTACCCAATTCACCAGCATGCCCAATTCGGTATCCGATTCTGAAAGCGCCTTCCTCGCAGAGTCAAAATTCCTTGAGAGAAAGATCCTATCTAGCAGGCCGAAGACCTCAAGCGTCCTGTTCCTTGTGCCCAAATCTTCAATAAGTTCCTCACTCCCATCGATGATGAATTCAAGGTCATTGATTGCTCCTCTAATATCGCCATTGCTTCGCAAAGCCAACTCCCTAAGTGCAGTTTCACTAGCGCTTTTCTTCTCTTTTTTGACTATCTGAGAGAGTACGTCATACACCTCATCAGCACTAAGTTTCTTGAATGCTACTGGCTCTACCTTGCCCCTTAGAAATGCTATCTTTCTATCCCAGTAATCATTTGCTATAAATATAATGGGGTGTTTTGATACCTGCAAGAGCTCATTTATTGCTTTCTCAGCTCCAACATCAAATTTGCTTGACAATTCATCAATCTCGTCAAGCAATATTAGCATTTTCTTTTTGAAGATGCCTTGCGACATGCTTGCAGGCACCAACAGCTTGTTCAGCTTCTCCTCGCTCCTGTAATCGCTTGAATTTAGCTCGAGGAGTTCAAATCCATTAGAGTATGCAAGTGCATGCGCTGCAGCAGTTTTGCCAGTGCCCGGAGGTCCATAGATGAGGATAGGTTTTTCAATAATATTGCTCTGTGCGCTTATTGCAAATTTTATGAGCCTGTCGACGCTCTGCCTATTGCCCTTTATCTCATTCAAAGTGTTAGGTGCATACTTTTCGCAGAGCAGCATAGAATCATATAACTATTAGGACCCTGACAAACTAAAAATCTTTCTTCGTCGTTAAATACAATCCCTACAGCAGCCATTTTTCTCTCTTTCGATGGTAAACCACAGCAGAGAATAGGGAAAAGGTAAAAACGTGAAAATGGCGACCTTAAAAATAAAATAGTGGAGATACACGCTGCTGCACAGTACCCCCAGTTAAAGACATACATACAACTACGTTACGATTACATATCGCCTTAGACAAAGTGGTGGCAACAAATACAGTAAAACCTTAGACTTAAGGGCCGAAATTATGGTAAAAACGTAATGCCGAACTTCTTTTTCAGTATTAAGGAAGCGTTCCGTTAGATAAGAACAGATTTATTGGTATAAAGAAGGTCACAATACATGTGTTCTCGTGTTTTGTTTCAAATCTATTAGAATACGCGATGTAACTATTTTATATTTGGCAAGACGATAAGATGTAAATCTCACCCTCTAGAATCCTTCTCGTGCAAAGTTTTAAATATTTTCTAAATTGCAATATATCTAGGCATTAATATGGGAAGAGGGCGTTGGCTCAAAGGAACAAGCAGAATTTCTGAAGGAAAGAAGCTTCAAGCGGCTTCCGAATACT
>JBMFHL010000002.1:0-41430 GCA_049976845.1 Candidatus Micrarchaeia archaeon
GTGGAAATGCAAGTTTATCTTTCCAAAGAGCCCTAATATCTCTTCCTTCTGCACGCTCACATGCACTTTCTTCGACGGCGGGAAGTTTGGTACATCTATATAGTATTCATCGCGCGTTGGCGCCTTCAAAACCAAATTGAGAACTACTATAATTATTATTACTATCGCGAATTCTATGTAGTATATAGGTATGTGCAAAATCTCCTTTATATAAGATGTCGAATAAGTGTAACTTGTCTTAAACATGTTTATGTCAAATGTCTGTTTTCCATAATTTGTAATGCTCCCTTTCGGAAGCTGATATACTATCGTTCCGTCGCTTGTAATACCAGATTCGTTGTAGCCGCCGTTCAGGCTTATGCTGTATGTACTGTTTGTTACAGGGATGCCCATGCTAGTAATGCTAAATACAAAAGTACCATTTTTGAAGTCAAGCGATATAGGGTTTATATCTATACCTGCGAGATAAAATAAGCTCTCTGCATAAGGTCTGTTGTGAAAATCCCTTAACACAGCAATATAATATCCATTTGGCATGGCGAATGACTGGTACTTTATTATGTTAATGCCTGTGCTTGCGTTGAAGAAGCCTATTGGCACAGAAGCAACAAAGCTCATATTTTCATCGTATAAGTCTATATGTGGCTCTACAAGCTGCTTCTGCGAAGCGTTTATGTTCATGCTTATAACCAACGGCACAGTCTGTGTTTCTGCAACTGTGCTAGGAATGCTAAGGGTACCATTGGTAGAGAATAAAATTTTGAAGGGTATGCTCTTTATGGTAAAATTGGTGTAGTTATACGCCGTTATGCTTATGAAAGGATATGCACTATCTATGCTAGTGCCATTTTGATATGTAATATACTTTTGAAGTGCAAGCAAACCTAAATATCCAGAATTGTATGGTGCTGTTAAATTATATGTGCCATATGCAAGGCTCTGGATCCAGAACCTGTCATACAATGCCAATGAAATATCCCTTGCCATTGCACTTGCATTGCTCCATGCATTAGTTGGCAGATTAGCAAAGGCTATAAGCGTGCCGTTTAGCGAGCTTGCATAGCTTATTGAATAAAACCTATTGGCAAGCGAGAAAGTAGGATTGCTGAAATAAAAAGAGCTGTAATTTGAGGATCCGCTGCCTTGATAAAGATTATAGCCGTTCAGTAAGGAAATAGTTGATGGACTCGTCTGAAATATTATTGATCCGGTGCCAATGCTTCTTGAGAAGTTGTCTCCTACATATACTACAGTGTCCCCCTTCTTCAGCAGGCTAATTAGGCTCTCGTTGTATGAATAACCGCTGTTGGGCATCATTACCTCAGGGAGAAGCCCAGTTGCTAATATTACTGTCGAATTGTCAGGTATGCTGTTGATATCATTTATATTCACTGTGCTGAACCTCTCATACTCAAGCAAGCCATACCTGGCAAGATAATACCTAAGCCCATTTTCGACATCATTGTAATTGAAGCAGTCATAGCACATGCTTGGGCTTTCCACAAAGTAAATATTACTCAACGGGTTCTTCTCATATACATTGAAAGTGAAATTGGCGCTAATGGTGTTTGATGAGGAATAGCTTAGAAGGGCATAAGGCACAAGCCAATTATCCTTGTCGTATGAAAGCATGAGCGAGTTTATCACGCTTGCATTGAATACAGGCTTGCCGTATACTACACTGCTGGTAATTGGGGCTCTAAACTGCGCATGCACGTATAATGAAAGGCCGTATAAAAAAATTCCCAGTACAAGCAAAATGGCAATGATGATTATGTAAACCCTCTTTATCTTAGCCATGCAAATCATTAAACAAAATAATTATTAGACAGAACCTTCTCCCTTTTCTTTCATAATATACTTATCAATAAACTTTGCAAACTTTTTTGATATAACATTGGTATTCTCATTCACGCGCTTCACTACCCTATACACTTTGATGTTCCTTATCCTCTTGTTTATCTTTGCATAATACTTCATTTCTATCCCTTGAATTCCAAGTAACCTAAAGACACCATCTTGTTCAGTATCTGCTCTACCCTGGGCGATGTGATCTTGTAAGTTTTTGCGAATTCATCCACATCTATTGAACTATTGTGGGATTCTATCCAATCCTGCACCATAGCCATTAACGATTCGTCAGAATAAGTCTGCAGGGCGCTCAATTGCTCGTTTAGCTTCTTGTTCTCCTCATTCAGCTGTGCAGTTTGTATGGTAAGGTTCCTTGTAGATGCCGTGAGTTCTATATTTAGCCTCTTTATCTCCCTGTATTCATTTAGCAGTGAATCATATCTGTTGAATAAGGTGCTATAATCCTGCGAAAGACCATTGAGAACATCATCGATAGCAGAGTCCACATACTGGTAAAATTTGCTTTCATCTATTTTGCAGTATTCAGTGATAAGTGCAAGCAAGCCCACAAGATTCTTCAGGACAAAAAGCCTCCTGAGTTTTAAGCTGGTGTCTGGTGCAATCGAATAGACAAGCTCAATACCATTTTCGCTTATGGTTATTATGTAAAACAAAAAAGGCTTTTTGTGGATGTCGCTGCTCTCAACCCTAGCAAGCACAAGCTTGCCATTTTCTATCTTTGTAGAATATATAGAAAGCTGTGACACCTTGGCCATTATATCTTCAAGCTTGCCTGTAAGCTGCCCTGCAAACGCAATCTCTTCCACTTTCGGAGTAATTATTCCCTCTTCTCCTGCCACTCAACCACTTCAATAATCAATACCCAATCAAACCCTTCTAGATATGCAATATTCAATTACCTGCTAATATATAAAATTCTTTATTATACCTTCTTTTCTGCAGATTTTGCCTCCTTTAGCTTTGGCATATAATTCAAGAGGGCGAAGAAATACATAAGCAAGATTACAAACAAGCCTAATATAAATGTGTCAAGTTTGAATGAGAGCAAGAGCCCGAATGCAAGGAAGAGTATGCCAAGTATAAGGTAAAGCGCTAGCCTCTTTTCAAATCGGGACCTGTACTTCGTGTATTTTGGGTAGCATTCGCTGCATACTACAAGTCTGTTGCCCTTTTCATTCTTTGTTACATTCTTCTTAAGCCACCTTATGATTTTTATGACGTTGCCTTCTTCTACCTCAGTGCCATACTTCTTTTTGCCACATATTATACAATAGCCTTCTTTATCCATTGGCTTACCCTATACTCAATTCAACTACTCTGCCATAAGCTTCATTTATCTTCTCTTCGTCAAGCGTATTCATTATATCTGTTATCCTTACGTCATCAATTCCTATGCGCCTGAAAACATTAATTATGTCGTCTTGCCTTATACCTATCTTCTGCAGCAACCCTGCAAATGCTATTGCATTCACATGCCTATGCATCTTGTTAAGCTCTGCCTCTAAATTATCTATGTTAATCTCGCTTGCACCTAAAAGCGTGAGTGTCTTCCTAAGCTCCAACCTATTTACTGTAAACGTTTCTCCCATTATAGACACCTCAATTGGAGAATACCCTGCTTATAAGGACATCCTGTATTCCAAGATACCTTAAGAACTGTATTATATCTTGCTTGTCTACGCCATCCTGGACAAGCTGCTGTGCAAACGCCTTTATGCCTATGCTTTTATCTCCATTGTCGAGCATAGCAAACAGCTTGTCTATGGCATCATTTGAAACGTTCACCTCTATAAGTCTGCTCTTCAGATTTATCTTCTCAAAATAATACTCCTTAGATATCTCTGGATTTGGAAGCTCCTCGTCAGTAAGTATCTCTGAAATGGTCAAGGTATATACATCCAATGGTACTTCTCCGACTATTTTGTCGACTACAAATATTTCAGGGAACTGCACTGAGGTCTGAAATGACATGTCTATTGCTGCTTGGCCTACACCAAACTTGCTTATCTCGCTTCTTATGAAATTGCTGAAGTTAAGCGAGCCCTGCAAGTAATCCATGAATTTTTCGAACTTAACTCTAAGTATAATTGTTGTGCCCACGTTCGAAAATATGGCCTCGTTTATGTCTGTAGGGTTCTGCGAGGCTACAATAAGCCCAAACTGGTATTTCCTGCCTTCCCTTACTATCATTACTGCATCGCTCCTCTCGTCTTTTGCTATCTTCCACGCTTCATCCAGTACAACTATAGCCTTCAATCCTTTCGAGCCGCTCCATCCCTCAATGCGCATCCTTTCCTTGAGCGATTGCAGTATGAACAATGCCGCAAGTGCCCTGAAAGTCTCGTCAGGCATACCTGAAAGATCTATGTCCACTAAGCCAGAAGCAGCAAGCTTACCCAAATCTATGGTGCTTTTCTTTGAGAAATAATCCTCACCTTCCCTGACGAACTGCCTGAGCCTGTAAACCGCATTTTCAAGTTCAGCAGGGTAAGCATATGATCCCTCCACCAGCTTCTCGTTAAGGAGCGCTATTACATTTTGCAGTGTGGGCGCTTCCTTTGTTTCATCAGGCAATACTGCAAGATTGAAGCCTGCATTTACATATGCCTGTTCTATTGCTTCTTGCGTGAGCCTTCTCTGCTCTGGGTAATCACCAATGTCAGTCAATATTTCAAAAGACCTCATTATCTGCTTTACCCTGTCCAGTGGCTTTACTCCTGTGAGGTCCATTATATTTATATAATCCCCTTTGCCCAAAGAAACGATTGTACCACCGCTCTGTTTAACCCATGTGTTATATTCACCAGCCCAGTCTATTATTATTGCATTGGTATTCCAGATATAGCTTGCTCTTATAAGTAATGTCTTGACGAAGAAGCTTTTTCCAGCTCCTGTGATTCCTACCACAGCGATATGTGGATTTGTAAGGTTTGCGAAAGTCCAAGTGAAAGGAACATTGAAGATTTTAGTCAGCCCAACAAAAAGCGAGTTTGTAGGATCGTTAAGCAGATACTGTGCTGGCGGTTCAGGAGGCTTGCTAAGGAATACTCTCTTAGCAAGTTCATTGCTCATTATATTCTGTATCTTAAGCTGACTCATCCTCCATTCACCTTAAAATTCATTCCTCTTAAGCAATAAATACCTATCATAAATTCACTTTTGGCTTGCGAACAAGCTCATAAGCTCATTCGTTGTAGTGGGCACAAAATAATTGAACTTGAAAAGCAAATAAACCTCCCTGCCTACTACTCGCATTATGTTTATATCAAGGGCGTTGAACACCACTTGCAGTTGATTAAGCTGGTTGGAAAGTGAATCGATTGCAGCCTTTTCGCTAACTCCTACAGCCACAGTCTCAATGTACATAAGGCTTTGTACCGGCTTCTCTCCCATCGAAAGTCTATCTATCTTTGCCTGTGTTACTCTTATCTGCCTTTGCAAATCATCTATGCCCATTTGGCTTGGGTTCTGGCTGCTCATCTCCTTTGAGAGCTTGAACTCCAACAAGCCAAGCTTGCCTTCCAGCGTTTCCCTATACTCTTGTATATCTTGCGAAAATACAATCAGGTTGTATTTGAAAGGGAACTTTATGCTCATCATTAGCCTCTCCCACTTTGATGGGGCCTCGCTTAGTTTCATATCCTCGTTCTCTTCAGCCTGCTCCATCGTAAATATATAGTTATAAAGGTTAGCAGTCAAATAGCCAGTCGCATAGTAAAGCCCATTGACATTCTTTATAACGCAATTCTGGTGCTTTGGTATATAATAATTCTTGGCAGGCACTATTTTCATATTTAATATTATAGTAATAAGCGGGAAGAGCAGAAAATCTGCATAATTTATAAGCAATATAAGCAAAATTGCAAGCACAGATATTACAACTATCGGAATCATAAATGCGCCGAAGCTGCCAGCTTGCAGCAAAGCTAGCAAAGCAACCATAATGGACGCAGCAAGATATACCATTGTCGTTTCATCCATAATATCACAGTGCCTGTTTCATGGTGTTCTCACTAATCTGCGCATTTACAGTTGAAAAAGGTATAATATATTCAGGCTCAATTAAAAGGAAAATTTCTGGAGAGGAGATAATGTCCGCAACTACCCCATATATTGCTCCGATTCCGGATGCAATCTCGTTAGCGTGCTGCAGAGCCATGTTTATTGCCTCTTCGTCATTGCCTCCCATTGCAGTTATACTTATATATGAAATTGAAGCAAGTGACTGCGACTTCGATATATTGTCAAGCAGGTTGTGCCACATGGTAACCTCTCCTTTTATCCTCTCAACAGATTCGGGCTTAGCCGCCTTGTCATTAGTAATAATCTGATACCTATTCTCCGCATCATTGAGCTTGTCCTTCACCTTATTTATATAATTATCCTTGTTAAGCACGCTTATCTGGGTGCTTATCTTTATCGGGCTCTTGCTCAACGAAACGACCCTGCTGAAAAGTGAAGAAAAATTCTGCCTTTCCTCGTCTTCCATCTCAGTCGAAGAATTGTAGACAGGTATTCGCACGTATGCAGTCGCATAGACAAAAGAATCGGAATGCGTGGTTATCACGTTGCCGCTTGGGGCAAGAATAAAAGGCTCATATTCACTAAGTACAATGCTTTTGTTCTTTGCATGCAGCAGCGGCATCAATATATAAGTATAGTAGCGCATTGAGAATGCAAGAACAGCGAAGATTATTCCTATAAGAAACAGGGTAAATTTCAAAACAGATGCCGGAAAGCTTAGTGCAACAACCTCTAGAGCAAAGGCTACTGACAACATGACAACGAAGCTCATGAGCTGTGAATTTGATGCCATATTACCCTCTTTAGATTTATACTTAGTTTAGCAAAATATAAATTGTATTGTTTGCTGCTCATATCCTTGACAAGACTCCTCCTCCATGTGCCATGCCCCCAAGAAACTCAGCTACTGTTGTAATAATAAAATATGTTATGGTAAGTATCAGCGCAGGGTAAAAGAGCACCGAAATCCAGAATGCACCCATTGCGGCTTTTATATTGCTGAGTGCCTGCGGCAAGGAATTCTGCCCATTCGGTATAACGCCGTTTGTAATAGCGCCACTCCCCTGGCCATAGTTATTGAGCTGAGCCGTGGCTTCTATGAAAGGCTGCATAGTACTCTTGGAAGTGAAGAAATAAGCGATTGAGAAAAGCGTCGGCAAAACAAAATAAAAACCTATCGCTATGCCTATAAGCATACCTCCCACTGAGCGTGTAGGTAAGATGCTTCGCAGCAGCACCCCAGGTATAAGAAAAACAGGTATTGCCGCATACATTGCAAAAAGTATAAGGTAAAACTCTAGATAAAGTGACATTAGTCCTTCTATAAGCATGCCTGATAATGCGGCTGCGGGTATGATGAAAAGGAGCTCAAGCGCTATTGAGAGATAGTTTATAATTTTGATATCTACTGCAGCACTGTCTATAGCAAGAGTTATGCTGCTATAGAAATACGCAATCATGGCAGGCTCATACATCGCCTTGATGACGCCTTGCGTATTCATTATGGTGTTGTAGATGAATGTAAGGCTTGTGTTGTAAGGATCAACACCTATATACAAGCCAGGTATTATGCCAATTATGAGTGCAGCTATAAGCATGAAGAATACAACGAAGACTAAACTTGCGCTCGCTTCATAAATCTCGCCAACTCCAAAATTCCTCAGTTTCTCGCTCCTTGCGGCAATGCCAGCCATAAATATTATTGCTGCAATCGAAAAGCTTACCAAAACGGCAAGCATCAATATCGGTTCCCATGACATAAAATTGTTGTATACAGCTAAGTTTATCTGGCTGCAGTACCAAGGTGCAATCGAGTTGATGCTGTATTGGTTCGGGCAGTAGCCGACACTCTGCGGCACTGAGCTGCCTCCACTACTACCCCCTCCGCCTCCGCCTTCGCCGGTGGGCATCGCCATGGCACTCTGCGATAGCAAAAGCACTACAAGCGCTATGCCTATAATCATTGAAGCCTTCTGCATGAAACCCAGCTTTTCAACCATACTACTTTTTAACATAATATCACTATATAACCCTTGTAAGAAGCGACATGAAATCCATGCGCTCGCCTATTGCCTGCGAGAAGTCAAGAACAAACGTGTTTACTACGATAAAGTTTATCATGGGCAGGAAGAGCGCACCCACCATCGTGAATCCAAAGAGGTCAATTTCTCCATATAATACATTGACTACAGAATTTACTCCGCCAAGCAAAAAGTTTGATACGCTAGCTCCAATGTTGCTTGACAATATTGCGTTTAATCCAATATTGCTTTCCAATATGCCAAACGCATTGTTGAGGAAGCCGTATGTTATCACTATAAGCAATGGATATACAAAGCCGATGCCCACGCCTAGTGCAATCATAGAACCTCCAAAGCTTCTTGTGACTCCAAAGATCCTACTAAGAAGGCCTATCGAAAGAAATATTGCAAATATCAGAGGTGCAGCCGACACTATCATAAGCTGAAAGTCATTCATCAGGAAGAGCCACGTCATCGCTTCCATTACATAGCTCATAAAGCTGCTTATTGGACCGAGTAGTGCGAATGCAATGCTACCGCCCAAACCTAAACCAACCACGCCTGGGATAAAATTCACCGTAACACCAATTTTTGGCCCAAACGAGCTCGCTATGAAAAATTCGAAGAGCGCGTAGTTTACGCTTGATAATGCTACATTCGTAAACTGGTAAAGGTTGCAATCAGCAAGTTCATATAATGTTGTGGCGGTCTGGCAAGTTACAGTGGTGCTGCCGCTCGGTATGTTTGCAGTGGGCACAAGGTTGAGGCCATTTAGCATTGGCACTGGATTGAAGCTGCACAGCCATGTTGAGAAGAATCCAAATGCTATTATAAGCGCGAGTGCGAAGAAAGTCTCGTAAATCTGTAGCTTTATCCCCTCGCGCATGTCATTCCTTCCGATTAGTGGGCTTACCATGTATATTATTGCAAGAATCCCTATAATCATAAGCACGCCAGCTACTGCTATCGGTATCCACAGCGTGTAAGGCGCTGAAAGGAACGAGCTCACGCTACTTATGCAACTGTTCTGCAGCAATATCAATTCAAGCAATTCATATCACCTTCTTAAGCACATTGCTTCCAGTCAGCGACGGAGCACCAAGAAGGTCTCCGAAAGCCTCTACAATGTCTAAGCATATTATTAGCGATATTATTATTCCAATTACGTTTACAACGCTTACAGCTATAGTCTCCCCATAAGCCCCTATAATGCTTCCAAGAAATCCAGTAAGCAGCGTCCCAAAATCGCCGCTTTTTAGAGATGCAAGCGAATTCAAATTCGCGCCTGCGCTGAACCCGCTCTGCTGCGATGACATAGCAGTGCTTGCAGCCCCTGATATTGAAGCAGCTACTGATGCAAATGTATACAATAGTGCAGGGTAGAACACATAGAATGCTATGAATAAGCCGAGCAATGCCCCTCCTATGGCCCTTGTCCAAGGGAAAGAGCGTAGTATTACACCGAGGAACAAGAAGAGAGGAAACAAGAAGTATATTACCGCAAGGAGGAATGCGTTTGAAAGCTCTATGCCTGTTACCCCAACGACAACAAGCCCGAACGTATTGGTTGCCTGCGAAGCAGGGAAGATGCCTCTCATCGGCGCAAAAGAGATTCCAAAGCCGTTAGGAATGAGGTTTATTGTAAAGCTGCTTAAGCTTGTGAGTAAAAAGGACTCTATTGAAAATTCTAATATATAGCCCACCTGCCCAACGGCATCGCTGTAATAATAACTACAGCTGTTGTAGAAAATGCCTTCTATGCTGGGCGTAGCAACTGTAGAGCCTGATATTGGGCTGCCCATCTGGGTTATCGCAACTACAGCCCCGTCTATGCCTGAAATGCCCCCAGCAATGAAAATTATTATTACGAAATTAAGCATGCTTTCCAGAGCTTCAGTCCTTGAGAACACTATTAGTTTGTCTATTTTGAAAGAGACCCCAATTACATAGAGCATGCTTATTATCATTAGCATTGCGAGTATTATAAGAAGTGCATAGCTTATCAATCCTGTGTAAGTTGATACGCTCCTAAGCGCTGCAAATTCCCCTCCAATAGAAGTTGGGGTATTCATAAACATGCTCCCGCATGGATTTGTCGGAGAAGCGCTGCTTTGCGCACCAGCAATGCTTGGAAGCACAGCTAGCAACAAGATTGCAAATGCCACTATTTTATACTCAAGCTTCATACAAGATTACCCAATCCTGCAAGGTTTGTGTCACCGCCAAGGAGCGAGGAGAGCCCCTTTATTGCCGTTATAAGTATAAGTATATTGAGCACTGGGAGTATATAACCAGTAACCCCTATTATACCGTATAAGTCTGTTAAGTGGAACACAAGCGCAAGTGCATTGTCTTGCGTGCATGCGGTTGGCATATACGGCAAGCTCCCAAATATGCCGCCTATGAATCCAAAGATGAAATCAATTGCGCCTGCCGCAGGAATGGCAAAGAATGCCGAGTCCTTCAGCTCTTCGACATAAAGACCTCCAAAAGGCCAGCAGCCGTAATAATTTATTACATTGCTTACATTAGGGAATACATAGAAGTTTATGTCATTTGAATTGTAGACTACCTGTGCTCCTGTATTGATGTTTTTTCCTGGCATGCTCAATATAGGTATGCTGTTGGAGTTAGCTCCTATAGGTATGAGGTTTGCCCCTCCTCCGTTGAGCGACGCATACTCCATTAAGAAAATTATAGGGAATATTATGAGTGCGGCAATTACTATCGCGATCAGCGTTCCGCCTGCGCGCCTAGTATAAATGCTCGATTTCAGTATTATGCCTGCAGCAAGGAGATAAGGCCACGCAAAGAGAAATGTCAATATAATAAGCAGCTCTATCAAATATACATCAAATGCCAGATATGCTTCTACCTCTACAGGCTTCGTTATGCTCTTCAGCATCGCATACCCTGCGTACGGCGTATAAGAAAGGCTTATGCTTGTCAACCTCGGGTTAAATGGTATTATGCACAGCCAGCCAGTGAGCGGCGTCGCTTCATCAGCTACACAGAAGGTCGTTACAGGGGTAAGCGTGCTCAAAAATCCAATCATATCCTCGTATTGGTAAAAACCTTCAAGGTTCTGCGCCATCTGGCTTGTCAGGTTCGCAGTTATCACATAGCTTGCCATGAGGTCATAATCTGCATATCCAGTAATGTCTGAAAGGCCGTTGCCACTGCTTATGCTTGTGTATACATCATTTACCTCTGTGCATATAGTATTAGTTGGAGTAAAGGTAGAATATGATATGCTTCCAACATCAATGTTGATCTTATTGCTGTTGACCAAGTTAAGCGGGTTGTTCATCAACTGGTTGCACATATACTGCACGTTGTTGCCTATGCTGTTTGCAGCTATTGAGGTTACGCTGGCGCTGCCGAAGAAAGTAATAACTGCAATTACAATAACCGCTATAATTATAACTCCGATGACTTGATTCAGCTCCTCCACTGCCCTTGCCTTGACCTTGCTGTTATTCAACACGCTGCCTGCAAAGTAAATCATTGCGACGATAAATATGCTTATTAGTATGGCAAGCATTAGTATGGGGGTCCAATTCTGGAATGTGCTATAGCTTGTCAATAAGCTGCTGCTCGCATTGGCTATTGTGGAGAATGCAACGAAGAAAGCAGCAATTAAAATTATTCTATTATTCATATCATCAACCCCATATATTGCTTGTTCTTATACCTAAGCCCCTTGTTAAAGCCTTTGACAGGCCAAGTGCGAAGCCTACTGTAAGAGCAAGGTCCAAAGCTACAAGGAATACTCCCTGGAATAGATACTCAGAGACCTCCTGTGCTATTGCGCCTATAGAGGCAGGCGCAAGTAAAATGTCCTGGAAAGATAATCCGTTTGATAACATTGTACCGTAGAAATCAGCGGGTATCTGTATTGGAAATCCGAATACAGTGTAGCTAGGATTGGAATTAAACAATGTGCTTTCAGAAAGTTGCTGTGTTGAATAGGCAAAAGGGTATTCGTAAAGGTAAGGATTGCATGTGCTTGCGCCACCACTGCAGTAAAGCCAATTCATGACATACGAATTCATGACGAATGTGAGGGGATAAATAAAATAGAAGGCTATCGCCAACGCCAAGAACGCATCTGCAGTTTCCCTGAGCTTAGGACCCACGAAGGAGAGGCTCCTCATTATTATGGCCAAGGGGAGCACAATAGTTAGCGCAATAGCCTTTACTATGAAGAGCATAAGGAACTGCAGGAAGAGCATTCCAAAGGAAACTATTACGAATATATTGTATGAGACTACAGCCCCTGCATAAGAATCATATACAGTCTCGACGCCAGAAGACAGTCCTATGCTAAAGTTGAAGATAGAAATGCTCATTGTATGGGATAATAAGCTCATAACGAAGCCCCCAACGAACCTGGCTATAATTCCCGCAATCGTAAACTCTATTGATACAGTGTATATGTGTGTCACAAGGTTGAGGCCATTTACAAAGAGAAGATTTGCAAGATAATACTGCGCCGCTGCAAACGTGTCCATGCCTGAAATGCTATTGCTTATGCTGCATGATGTTGCGGCAAATGCGGCTATGACAAATATTATAAACAAGCTCGTTATTACCTGCATTCCCTCAAATTTTGCTATTGTCTTTATCTTCTCCCTTGCAGAAGCCGGCATCAGGTTTGAGAGTGCGTACAGAATTCCAGCTATGGCAAAGAAGACTAGTACGACAAGCATGTTTATGCCTATCCAGTTGTTTGTGTTAACCCCTCCGCCTCCAATGGCGCACGTGTTAAATGCAAGCATAAACAAATCCATCATATCATCTAACACCTAACTTGCTTCCAAGGTTCATCCTTATAGTACCTCCAAGTGCCTTTGCGATGCTATCTATAATTGGGTAAGCAATCATAAGGTCAAATATAAAAAGCATGAACTGCGCGAAGAGGTATATGAATGCGGGCGTTGTTATGTTAAGGCCATCATAAATGTTTGTAGTTGCGCCAACATATGTGCCAATAGAAGAAAAGGTGCCCACTATGCCTCCTGCAATAGATACAATGCCACATATAAATGTGCCTAATATGCCTGATCCGGGCAAGCTGCACGATAATACTGATTGTGGAATCACCTGCTGGCTTATTATGTTATTTACTGGCATGTTAAATACTACTATAAGTGTTGGATAGACTATTGCAAGGCCGATGCCGAAGGCAAATAAAGTTCCGCCTATGCCTCGCAGGAATGGGAATGCCCTGAACAATATGCCCAAAGGCATAAGCACCATTAAGCCTATGAAAATTATGAGTGGCATTAAATAATACTGTGCAACTACCAATAGTCCCATAGGTATGAGCAGGAATTGCATGTCATCATTCAATGCAGATTCATACTGTCCAGTGAACCTGTCTGTTTCAAGCATTGGGTTGTTGTATATAGAAAATTGAGAGCCGAAAGTGAAGGCGCCTATTCCGATAGGTATCGGTATCCACCATCCTATAGTAATGGATCTCATGAATCCTATGCCGAGGCTAAGTCCTACAAGATCCTCACTAGCCTGACTTATACTATAGGAAGGCTGATCCGGATTGTTTTGAAAGTATATATTGCACAGCACAGTGCTTGCAGATGTGCCGAGCGAAGTAATTGCAGAACTTATGCCTCCTTCATTCTGTATGCCCGGCTGGCCTATAAGCGCAAGGGAAATATTGCTTAGAAATACCAATATGCCTATTGAGCCCGCGATGAGCATGAACGATTTGCTCGCCTCCCAGAACTCCCCTTTGAGCCACGAGTCAAGCTTTGTGCCTGGAATTGTCTTGCTTATTATGAAGCCTATTGCTATCACAAGGAACGAGAGCATGAAAGCGAGAGCGAATACTGAGAACAATGAGCTTATGCCTATGTTCATTGCAGCTATAGAGGGCAATGCCTCGCATGTACTCTGTGCGAAAATGTTGCCAGAGCCTGCAAAAAGTAAAAGAGTTGCAAAGGCAATTGTTAAATTCCTGGCGCCCATGATATCAAATATATTAAGAAATAACAGATTAAATATCTAATGCTTAAGGAGCGGAAATCTTTTCATATACGCCTCTGCCTGGAATATCACGAAGTATGGCAATATAAACAAGGAGCTAAATAAAAGCATAGCATACCTCGAGTAGAAAGTGCCCAATGTGTATATGAAGAAAGCGTCAAAAAGCGTGAGGACTAATATACCAAGCGCCAGCCATATTATGAAGTACTGGGGCTCCCTGAATATGAGTTTGGTGCTGTCTTTTATCGCCCTCCATATCTTCTTGTTGTCTATCACTATGGCGCTCGGTGCATAGAATATAAATAGAAATGCCACGAAGCCGAATATAGATGTTACAATTCCCTGATAACCAATATAATATCCTATTATGTTGAATATTATAAGCAATGCAGCGTAGAATAAGAATACGATGAAAACCTTGCCGGTATACCTCTCTATACCCTCAAGCACGGACTTGGTTGTCTTTGCATAAGTCCTCTTCGATTTGACTATGAAAGATATTGCAACGAATGCGAAGCTCAAGAAAAGTAGGGAAAAGAACGAGGAAACCACAACAATGGCTATGCTCGCTATATTCATATTCGTGAAGATGCTGGCAGTGCGCAGGAATGTTGATCCTGCAGTTATATAAGTAGGCATCGGTGCAAAAAGGGGTATTGCAAATGCTATTATGAAAGGTATAGAAAACAGAAGGACAAGCTTGATATTTTCAACATAGGTCTCAAATGAGTTGTAAACTATATTCGCCAAGCAAACACCTTAATCCCTTTTCTACATAACAACTAATATCAGCAATAATATCATTAAGTATAAAGCTATAAATTGTTATCTAAAACCTATGCGCTGCTATTCCTTATCATGATAGGCTTGAAGAAATATATATAGCTGCCATTGTAGATTATCGCCTGCAAATATGTCATTTCATTTATTTTATTCATATTTATGACATAATGTCCAGTATAAGTGCCACTGCCATTCAGTATTATAATGTTTGGGCTAATAGTGTTGTTGCTTACATTTGCCAAAGCGCCATTCGTAAGCACAACGCCCCTTATGCCGTAAATAGCTGTTGAGCCATTGGTATAAGCGTCGATAAGCGTGTAGAAAGAATGCAGTTTTGAAGAGTAATCAAAAGTTACATTGTAAGTTATTTGTGTAGAGTTTGGCACCGTGTGCAGCGAATAGCTCTCGTTAAGTGCTGTTATTGAGAAACTTTTCATGTATATAAGGTGCATGAGCAAGATAAAAGCTATCATTGCAACTGCAATAGCAGCAATGGAAAACTCAAGTGCCCTTTTTTCTTTTTTTGTAATTTTGCGAGAGCCTTTCTTGTAGCTCATGTTCATGCTTATCAATAAGAAACCTATGAAGAACGCATAGTACGGAGGGATTGCATGGTCAAGGAATGCAAAAGGGATGAGGCTGAAAAGTGCGGTAAGCCTCTTGTCATTAAAATATGCTAACATAAAAAGTGAAAGAAGTACCGCCAATCCAAAAAGGGTTGAAAAGGAATGCAAAGGTATCGGGTAAAACAGCGTCAATGCATAGCCTATAGGGGCATAGCTGTTTGGAAATATATATGAAGCTACGGGAAAAATTACATTATGCAGGAATGTGTGTGCATTTGCTATAATGAAAGGTGCATTGACTATTGCAAATACTAATATAGTAAGTGAAAGTTCCCTGAGTGCATTCCTGTAGCCGAAGTTAATAAAAGTATAAGAAATCAGTAACAGCACTGGTAGCCACAGCAGCTCCTGCATCGAGGCTGCAAGGCCCAGTGCAATCCAGCCGTATTTTTTGCCGGAAGTCGCATAGGCTATTACAAGCAACGCGAGCATTAGCGCCTGCACGGCCGAGCTCAATATTGCGAGGGCTATCAGTATGCCAACCGTTGCAGTAAATGAGAGCTTTTTCAAAACCTGGTCTTTTGCAAAATACCCTATTGAAAAGAAAAGTATGCACATACTTGCAAATATCTCAAGCTTCATCCCAGAATGCTTGAAGGCGCTGAAGCTGCTGTTCAGCGCAGCAAAGGGCACTCCAGAAATAGGATAAAGAGCAGGATAATCCAAAGTGCCAGCTATGCCATTTTCTGTGGTGAGCGTTACCGCAACGCTCGATAGCCTAGAAAACAGGAAGGAGCCATAATACTGCGCATAAGGATTTGATAGATTTATAAGCGCCTTTGCAGAAAGGTACTGTATTACCACTTCATCGTCTGCACTCCAATACATTACAATATATGTGTAGTAGAATAAGAGCAGAACTACCGCGAACGCAAAAAATATTATTGCAACAGTCTTTGCATTTCTAAACAGCTTCTTCTTGTATAAGAAGAATCCGAAGAAGACAAGGAAAATCACAGGCATGTAGAAGAAGAACCAGATGAGCATGTTGTACAATATGCCAAAAGTGTTAGTAAGCGCCTTGGCTAAAGGCAAGTAGAAGAACTGTGCAACAACAAGGCACAGTATTAATATTGGCATTACCTTGAGTGCCATATTCAAATTTCCGCCAAGCAGCAATACGACATAAGCTGAAAATACAGTGAAGGCGGCAAGAAACAATATATTAACTATTGGGATATAGTAAAACAGCGGCAATATTGATATGCTAATTATAATTAGGAGTGAAGAAACGATAAGCAGGAAAAAATCAATATTGCTTATTCGCATGCAATCTCATATGGATACAAAGGCAAAATATAAATAAAAGAAGCAAAAATGCAAATAAAAAAGAAAAAGAGAGTTCAGCAGCTTACTGCGCTTATGTTGTTGCCAAACCCTGCCACCATGTTGACTACAGAAGGTGCAATTACTACTAGTATTATGCCTACTATGCCGCCTAGTATCATACCTAGAGCCCATCCTTGCATAGAGCCTTTAAGCTGGCCTGTTGTAGGTAGAAAGTGCGCTACAGCATAAAGCACGCCGCCAGCTAAGAACATCACCAGTGCAAATAGGGATATTATGCTCCTTACAGTGCCGACTATGCCGCAGAATGTGGAGCTCAGTGTGGAAATTGAATTCACACTAGTCGAAGCGGCGCTTGCAAATCCTGTTATAACACTTGCAAACAAAACGTAGTACATTACCTTCCATAAGTTCATTCCATTCATGGAAACACCATTCAGTATATATAAAATAACAGGGTTTAAATATCTTTCTCAATTTTTGTTTATTTTTGGAAGATGCTAAATCCCAAGCGTTGCAATAATCCCATCGATTATACCATGCACACCTATGCCCCCTGTTGCCCTAACAGCTATCCTATGGCTAAGTACAGGATTTGCAAGGAATTTTATATCGTCTATGCTTACCTTGTTTCTGCCTTCTGCAAGCGCCTTGGCCTTGCCGCATGCCATGAACGCTATGTCTGCCCTTGGGCTTGCGCCCATAGTTACATGTATATCTTTTCTGCTTGCATCAACAACCTTTGTTATATACTCTGCAACGTCATCAGGAAGCTCAACCTTCTTTGCCAGCTCCTGCATCTCCAATATATCATTAGTGTTTATTATCTTCTTAACAACAGTCTTTTCTTCCCTCTCCTTTATCCTAAGCATCTCCTCCTCCTCTTTCATGCTCGGATAGTCAACATCTATCTTCATCAGGAACCTGTCTGCGAGCACTTTTGGCAGAGGCTCGGTGCCCTCTATCTTTAGAGGGTTCTGCGTAGCAAAGGCAGTAAAAGGCTTCATCAGGGGCATATCTTCTCCGCCAACACTCACTTGCCTCTCCTCAAGCGTCTCTAGGAATGCGCTCATTGTTTTTGGTGGCGATCTATTAAGCTCATCAAGCAGCAGTATGTTTGTAAATATTGGGCCTTTCTTGAACTTAATTGAATTGTCCGAATCTGCATAAGTATATCCTATAATATCCTTTGGCTCTAGATCTGGCGTCCCCTGTATCCTCTTGAAATCAGCATCTATTGTAGAAGCCATTGCCTTGGTCATTGTAGTTTTCGCAACACCAGGTACTCCTTCGAGAAGCGCATGCCCGTCTGCAAGTATTGACAAGAAAAGAAGCTCTATAGTGTCCTGCTTTCCTGCGATATGCTTTTTCATCTCCTGCATTATCTCTAAATAAGCTTCATGGGCATCCAATGAAAACACCAGTTGATATAGTATAGCACAAAAGATTTATAAAGCTGAATACAAAATAAGAATAGGCACAAGCGTGCCGTTCACTGTGCAGCGTGGAGGTAATAGTAATGATAGGTAAGAATCAAAGCGAGGCAGAACCAAATTCATCAGTTGATGTGCTTGGTATACTGGAAGCAAGGAAGAAGGAGGGCGAGCTTGGCTACGAGCAGCAACTGGCATATGAGCATGTAAAGAAGTTTGCTACGTTGTCAAAGGCGCAGGCCGAGAAGTTCGAAAAGGAGTTGACTGAAATGGGCATAAGCAAGAGGCTAGCAAAAAAAATAATAGACATAATGCCTTTGAACGCCCTGCAGCTGAAGCAGGTACTTATAATGGACAAGAGAAGCTTCGAAGACCAAACAATAGAGAAGATACTTGAAATAATAAACTCTTATAGGAAATAGTGTTTGCATGCATAATGTAGGCAAGGGATCAACATGTCTGAAGAGGAAAAAAGAGAAGAGCTTGAGGAATATGCAATTGTCATCGACTATCTGCCTACTGGAAAGTCTTTTTCTGTGAATCCCGAGCCTATAGCTCAGTTAATAGGAGAAAACAAGTTCACGCTTTTGGAGGTAGTGCCTAAGCAAGGCGCGCAGCTGAAAGTGGGTGACAGGGTATATATAGGGAAAGGCGAAAGGGACAAGATCTCTCTCATAAAATCAAGGCTAGCATACGAGGACCTTACAGAAGGCGCAAAGAACGAACTTCCAATAGCAATAACAGCAATAATAAAAAGCAATGAAAAAAAGTTTATTGACATATTCAACAACAGCGGTCCGCTGAACATAAGGGAGCATACGCTCGAGCTCTTTCCTGGCATAGGGAAGCGCCACCTCAAAGCGATACTGCAGGCTAGGGAAGAGAAGAAATTTGAAAGCTTCAGCGACATCGTAAACAGGGTGAAGCTGCTGCAGGATCCAGTCAAGCTAATTGTAGAACGCGTCCTAATAGAGCTCAAAGGGGAGAGCAGATTCTACATGCTAACAAGGCCTTATTCAAAGCAGAGGTACTAACACCTCAACGCCATGCTAGAACTCTAAAATTGAAGCTGCACGCAAAAAGGCATAATATTTTTGAAGCATAAAAGCTAAGAGAAAATAAACGCCGTTAATCAGGATTTTTCCAAGTGCCTTTGCGGTACAATTATCTTCCTTTTGGTAGAGCGCGACATATCAACTTCTACAACGTATGCGGAGCCCCGTTTCTCAAGCACTGTACCAACTTTTCCCCTATACCTCGGGTGGGGTATATCCCTGAAGTTGCCCTTCTGCACTATAATAGCTTTGTCGCCCACTTTGAAGTCTTTTATAAGCTTGCTTATGCCCAATTTTGATGGCTGGTGATGCCTCGCCAAGTGTCTTGTCCTTCCTACAAATAAGCCGTGTGATCTCTCGCTCATACAAATACCCAAAACATGCAAAAGAACATTATATCAAATATATATAAATATCTTTACTATCTTCTATAAAGGTATAGTGTGGTTAAATGAGTAAAAAAATTCTATCTAGGCCTGAATTCAGGGTTGAAAATATTGTCGCAAGCGCCGATTTGGGCATTGATTTGGATCTTTATGGCATAGCAAAAGCATCACCTGATGTCGATTACGAGCCTGAGCAGTTTCCTGGAGCAATATGCAAGATAAGAGACCCTAAGTCAGCGCTGCTTCTGTTCAAGAACGGCAAGATAATATGCACCGGGGCAAAGACCGAAGCCGACATAAGGAAGGCGATAAACCAAGTGATAAAAATAGTGAAGAGGTTTACAATCTCCTACAAGAAGGAAGAGGAGAAGTAGAAAAATACATCTATTCAATTTATCCTTATCTTACCTTTCTTATCCTTTTTACTGCAATAACATATATTGTATAAAGCACTATAGCAAACACCGCAATAGAAACTATTAGTACAGTGGCGCTGCTTGCCGAAAGTGCGTAATAGCCAAAAAATACAAGAACAGTATCCCAAATAATTGAACCTGCCATTGAGTATATATAGAATTTCTTCTGCGGCATGAGCGCGAAGCCTGCTGGGAAATTGATAAGGCCTCTTACGAGCGGTATAAACCTAGAGACAAACACAGCAAACGCGCCGTTCCTAGAGAACCAACTTTCAAAAGCTTCTATATCCTTCTTCTTTATGTGGAATATTCCCAGGTGCCTGTACACAATGTCCTTGCCAAGGAGGTATGCAATGTAATAATCTAATGCCATGCCGAGGAAGCTGCTGAAGAAAGTAACTAGCAACGCGATATATATGTTTAAAACACCCTTTGCCGCGAAGTAGCCTATCATAGGCAGTACAACCTCGCTGGGCACAGGAAATGAAGCAGCCTCCATTGTCATAAGGCCAATTATTGCATAATAGCCATATGCATGCAATAAGCTGCTCAAAGAGGAATAAGTGAAGTCGAAAAGCGAGCTTATACTGAGAATTGCTAGCAGCATGATAAGATTTTGAATGCAAAGACTTTTATAATGCAGAGCCCTATTGGCGCAGCCGCACAAAAAAGAGTGATAAATATTTGCATGCATAAGTTTATTGCCAAAAATGATTCAATGAGGGTACTAAAATTCTACGATGCAAGCAATACGCTAAAGCTTCAAGCAGATTCATTCGACGATCTGTATCTGCTCCAACGCATACTTGCGCCTGGCGATGTCATAGAGGCGAGGAGCTTCAGGCGCTTCAAGACGGCAGAAGGGGACAAAGGCGAGCAGAAAGAAGTTATAATCACAATAAACATGGAAAAGGATGAATTGGACAAGGGTGCAAGCAGGCTTAGGCTCACAGGCAAGATTGTAAGCGGCAGGCCCGAAGAGTTCATCAAACTTAATAGCTATCATACAATAAGCGTGGCTCCTGGAGACATAATAAGCATAAGCAAGCCTCTGTGGAAAGATTATATATTAAGGAGGATAAAGGAGGCAGTTGCCGATACTAAGAAAGTAAAGTTCGGTGCAATAGCATTAGACGAAGAGAAGGCGACTGTTGCAAATATAAGGGGTTACGGAATAGATGTAATCTCAGAAATATACAGCCATCTCAGCAAGAGGATGTCAATTGCGGATTATGACAAGGCGAGAACTGTTTATTTCAACGATCTTGTATCAATAATAAAAAATATGGATGTAGACATGGTGCTTGTCGCCGGCCCAGGCTTTACGAGAGAAAATTTCAGGAAATACATGGAGGCAATGAACATAAACACAGGTAAGAAGCTGCTGTTCGTGCCTGCAAGCGATGCCGAAAGGTCAGGCATCAGGGAAGCAATGCAGGATGAAGCGGTAGCAAAGTTTTTCGAGCACGAACATACAAAAAAGGAGTTCCATCTGTTCAACATTTTCATGAATGCATTGCACTTGGGCATGTCCTTCTATGGCGTGGAGCAGGTAAAAGAAGCATTAGCCAATTACGCAATAGGCGTGGTGCTTGTCAATGATACAGTGCTTAACGACAGCTCTGTGCAAGAGGTGCTTGACATTGCAGATGCGCAGCATGTTGAAATAGAAATATTCAATGCAAGCGACGAAGCGGGCATGCAGCTCAGCGGTTTCAAGAATATAGCAGGCATATCAAGGAATGCTCTTGATAATAAATAGACTTTTGCCTAAGAACTATAAAACTAATCTCTCAGAAAGTTTATTGCGGCAATCCTGTCACATTGAATACCTGGATGCCCATGCAGTTGCTTGACCACGCTACTGCAATCCTGCTAATGCCTGTGTTTAATGTTATCGTATTTGGGCCGTATACTGTTGGGCTTTGAAGCTTCCATGCAGCTCCATTGAAGACGTTTAGCCATGCAGTAGAACTTGGTTCTTCATAGTATGTTTCCATTGCTCCGGCAGTGTCAAGCGATATTTTTGGAGTTGTGCTCGATTTTGGCGAATATACAAGTCCATATGCCACTGTAAGCGTTGAATTGTAAGGCATTGTGCAAAGGGAATTGCCATTGAGCGAGGAAGTTGTCTGAGGAAACTTGCCCAATGAAAAGCCTAGATAATTGCCGCTGTACTGGCTTGTGCCATAGCCATATCCGTTAGAGGATGTTATCCAGTAGCCATTCTGCACTACACTCCAATTTGCAGGTATTGTAGGATAATTTGAATACGGAGCAATAGCATAGCCCTTAGGCCCCGCAGCTACGACTACGCTGAACGCCAACGGCTTCTTCAAAGCCTCCGTTGTGGTGAACGAACCGCTGTAAGAAGTAATGCCTGTGCCTGAGCAAGAGCCTTTTATATTCGAAAGCCCGCCGCTGCATGGCGTTGCATTTATATAATAAAAGCCTTGTATGAGCATGCCCAAGTTGGCCGTAGTTGTGTTGCCAGCTATGCATACTGCATCGCCGCCAGGGTATACAAGGCTTGGAGCGCAGATGCCTGTGAATATTGAAGACCTAACCTCTACAGTAACGCCTGTTATATTTATTGGCACGCTCTCCGAATTTGTAAGCGCGACTATGAACATTGAATATCCTGCGCTTGAGTTCGAATAGTATTCTACAACATCGCACGCAGGCCCGCTGAAAGCAGAGCAGCTCAACGGTATTGTTGCATTTGGCACAGTTGCAAAGAAGAAGATTATGCTTGCCAGTATGCCCAGCATTATGAATAAGAAGCTGTATGTGGTCAGGAACTCCAGAGAGGATTGTGCAAGTAGTCTGCGCATGCCGATCAATAAGACTAAAGAGTATAAATTTATATATATTAAATCTTCTCATGCAAGAAACCAGTTTTCACAAGGCAAAGAAAAGCCTGGGCCAAAATTTCTTAGTGAGCAAGCGCATAGCGGTTGCTGAGGCTGTGCATGCATTGGGCAAGAATGTGGTTGAGATAGGCCCTGGCTATGGCATGCTTACCAAGGAGCTTTGCGCACGTGCCAAGCACGTAATTGCGGTGGAAAAAGACACCTATCTATACAATACATTATTGTCCTCGCTTAGGTGCAGGAAGCTTGAATTAATAAACAACGATTTCTTCGATGTAGATGGAAGTGCGCTTGAGGAAATAAAGAATTCAGACATAATGATTTCAAACATACCTTACAATCTCTCAAGCAAGGTAATTGGCTGGCTCGCGCTAAACAAAATGCAGGCGCTGCTTTGCTTGCAGAAGGAGTTCGTAGAGCATATGCTCGCAAGGCCCGGTGCAAAAAAATACTCCAAGCTTAGCGTCTTCTCTCAAGTATCGTTCAGCGTGACCAAGATAATGGACGTTTCAAAAGGCAATTTCCGCCCGATGCCGAATGTCGATTCAGCAATAATATACCTCAAGCCAAAAGGCATCCAAATCGACAAAACATCAGAAAGCATAATCAGTTTGCTAATGCAGCACAAGAAGAAAGAGCTGCGCAATGCAATTGTTGATTCAAGCTCTGCCATGGGGATAAGCAAGGAAGAAGCCCGCGATATCGCAAATGCTTTAGGTAGCATGCAGAGCGTCCGCGTCTACAAAATGGAGCCGAGCCAATTGCTTGAGACAGCAAACGTAATAATATCCAGAATGCTCAAGAGAGGTTCAGAAGGAGTATGATGGATCCTGCACCTCCCTGAAGATTAGGCTGTTATCTATGCTTGCGCTGAATCTCTCCTCAGCTTTCTTTGACGCATCGGCGCCAAGCAGGGCTTTATAGTGCATAGGCGCAAAAAATCTCGCTTTTATGCCTTTGCTCGCCTCGATAGCTTCATCGATATCCATTGTATAAGTGCCTCCGATCGGCAAGAGCGCAAGATCGCAATCTATGCTTTTCATTTCCTCTACAAAATCAGTATCGCCAGCGTGATAAATCCTTTTTCCACCTATCCCAATAATATAACCTACCCAATTGTTTGCCCTTGGGTGATACCCAAGCCTCTCCTTCTTTATGTTGTATGCCGGCACAGTGCTGAATTTAATGCCATTAACCTCATATTCCTTTCCAGGCTCTACTGCGAACACGTTGTAATTGGGCAGTTTCTGCCTTGATTCTGAAGGTGCAACAACTATAGTTTTCTTTCCTGCAATTTTATCAATATCTGCCGTGCTCAAATGGTCAAAGTGCGAATGCGTTATAAACACAATATCCGCAGCAGCGAAATTCCCGCTAAGCTTGAATGGATCTACATATACTATGCCATCTTTGCTTTCGAGCATAAAGCTCGCATGCCCTATCCACTTTACAAAGTCAAATTCCATAATTGTACTTCTATAGAAATAGATATAAATCTGAATATGCAAACATAATTATAAAAGTAAAAAAATAAAAAAAATAAGGTATGAACAATTGATACTATGCGAGGCGCGCAAATCCTTATTGCTCTGCTTGCCACGGTGGCTTTTATAGGCATGCCTCTTGCAAGCAATGCGGTGCATATGCCAAATGCAATGCAAATCCCTCAGCCTCCCGAGATATCGTGCCCAGGCGGGGTAACGCCGCAGGCAAGCTATACTTGTGTAACCGGAATATGCACGCTAACGCAGCCTATATGCGCCAATACCGTTACAATAAGCAATGGTGCAACGCTTTATACAGGTTCTAACAGCATAACGGCGCTGTATTCGTTCACAAATTACGGCACAATAATCGCAGAGGGTGCACCTGCAGGCTTAGCCTGTTCAAGCGGTTCATGCCCTTCAACATCGTTTACAATCGGCTCAAATGGCATTAATCAATGCTTTTTGGCATATAATACAATAACATCAATCCAGCAAGATGGGTCATGCTTGGTAGGTGTATACCAAAAGTACTGCTCATATGTGCCTTGCACTTCAGGTTATACTTGTATAGGTACTTCTAATATTCATGTTAATCCAAATACCTGCGTAGAATCCGGTGGTGGCTATGAGGTTGGCACATGTGAAAAAACAGTAATAACGCAGTCTACTCTAGAAACTGTATGTGGAGGTGCAGGTGGAAACAGTTACAATAGCATATACAATAATAATCCAGATTCTGCCGGTGCTGGAGGTGGTGGTGTAGGACAATTTGGAGGAGTTCCAGCATATGGCCCTAATCCTGGTGATATTTTAAATGGCGTTTCCGCAGGCGGCATGTATTCAGGTGGAGCAGGAAGCGCATATACAAACATAGGTTCATTAGGCAGTGGTGGCTATGGTGGCGGAAGTATATCAATAAATGCCACTAACTTTTACAATTATGGAAACATAATAGCCTCAGGATCATCGGGCAGTGCAGGGAACTTCCCAGGTGGCGGAGGCGGCGGAGGCGCAATAATCATAAAGGCGATAAATACACTTGAAAATACAGGCATGATAAATGCGTCCGGCGGCAATGCGGGCGCCATCACTCCATATACAATATATGTAGGCCCCAATTCAGGAAACTACTGCGCGAATGGCGGCGGAGGTGGTGGCGGCGTAGTAATATTGAATTTAACAGGCCCGTTGATTAGTGGAATAAGCACGCAGAACTGCATTGAACCTTTAGGTAGCGGCACAATCGAAGCATGCGGCGGTTATAGCTCAGGAAATGCACTCTGCGGCGCATATGCGACTAATGGGATGGCAGGCACGATATTTACTGAGCCATTAAATACCTATACAGTTACTTTTAATGCAGTAGTAAGTGGCGGAGGCAATTTCGACGGCTCAAGCGAGCAGGATATATTGACATTAAGCATACCTAACACTCCTTGGAGCATCTCCCTTACTCCCTTGCAGCTGCCTTACACATTTGTGGTAGCAAACAATGTGCAAGTATCATATTCTTACCCTTCGTCATTAAGTTCATCTGGCGGTTTCATATACACTTTTAACAGCATCGAAGGCGCCAGCGGCCAGTCAGGCACTATAACAGTAAACAGCATCGAAAATATTGTAGCAAATTATATACAGAGCAGCCCCCAATGCACAACAAGCGGCGGAACTACTACCTGTATCTACCCGCAGAGCATAGAATTTCAAACATATTACTCAAATCCCTACTGCTCATTGTATTCGCAAACTAGCACTCAGTTTGTAAAATCGCCTACAAATTCTGTGAATAATTACAATTCAAATAATGCAATTTACTTGCTAACAGCGCCATACAAATTAAGTACTACTAATCCAACAGATTCATCGTTGTTCATTCCTAGCGGCAGCAGCAGCTACATTGGCGGCGATGAGTGCCTTGCGAGCACTTCATTGCTTAATAGTGTAATAAATTATGACACTATTGTCACATACAGTGGCACGAGCCCTGCATCAGCTCAATTCTCCAACTTCAACATAGACAATATTGGCAATCTATTTTTAAACAATTTTGGGTATTCTCCAATGGTAGACAACAGCATAGCTAATGGCTTCCAGACAAATTCATACATATTTTATGCTGTGCCTTCATTCGTTCAGCACGGCATCTGGTCATGGAGCGCCAACTTCGCCAATTTCAACAATGTGCCAAACTTGCCCCATTCTTCAACAGCCTCTCTTTCAGGTCTTTCATATACCGAAACCTTGCAAGATGGGGATACATGCACATACAGCTATTCTTACAGCGTTACAACAACTCTTGACAATGTAGAAAACTATGTAATCCCTTTCAACGAGGTAATAACAAATGCACAGAACAGCTATGTCACATTCAATACGCCAATACTGCCTTATTTAATCTACAATTTCTCAATGCCTTCGCCTGGCTCCATCCTAACCCCAATGTCAATGTCCTTATCCTATGATACATTTGGCCCGTGGAACTACTTTACGCCATCAAATTCGATAGACATGTTTCCAATTGATACAGGCAGCAGGTTCTTTGTCTCTTATAACGGCGTATTGGAGAATGAAAATCCATCAGATCTTATAGATATAGGCAAGCATATGCATAAGCTGCCAAATATGTATAATCTACTAAATCTGCTAAATCATCTGCTAAATCAACAGGTAAGCGGCCCAATATCGATAGCGGCAACACAAAACGACTACATATACGTGCTCAACTATTCCCAGTCAAGCGGCGATTACTACATAACAATATTGAGGCTCATACCAAAAGGCTACTACAATACGAGCAGCTACCAGCCGGATTCTGTTCAAAGCGCATCAAGCAAAAGCGAGTGGTTTAGCAATTGGGACAATTACTGGAATAATGTGATATCAATCCAGAATGAGTCCGTATATGCAATAAGCTCGATAAACCTTGACACATTTAATAACAGCTTCCTAACAAAGATTAATGCCCGTACTCCAGATGGCGGGAGCTCATTCAAACCTTTAAACATCTCTGTAGACAATTTCGGAGATATATACATAACGGGCTTTTCTTTATTAAATTTGCCATCTCTTATACCTACCACTCTTCCTATTCCTGGAGTTGCAGAGATAACAAACACGTTGGTAAACAATAACTGGGCCGAGGCATACAATTCAATATTTCCAGAAGGCTTTAAGCCTATGTCTGAAATAGCAGTGTCGCCAACAGGGGGCGTATTCTATGTTGCAAGTGAGACAGATGGTGGCTATGTATTTGTGTACAGCGGCAGCAACATGACTCAAATTAACAAGATAAATCTTGCATATGAAAACAGCGTAGGCGGTTATACAACATCACAGCTTAATCTATCTTATTGGCTTTCAAACAACGGTCTCTACAATCAGTCTATACCAAGCAGCGTGCTCAGCTATATACACCCAAACGAGCCGCAGCTTGACATACCAGAATACCATCATCCCCTGGGCTTGGCAGATATCAATGGTTATCTGTATGTGCTTGACAGCTGGGCAGGGAGCATAGGCTTAAAATACACTCCTTCAGATTTTGGTCCAACTGACAGTGGCGTGTTCTTCGACATGCTTACGCTCAGGGTCTTTAACTCAACAGGTTCAAATATACCAATAAATGCAAACCACTTTAACGACATGTTTGCAGAGCAGGCCTGTGAGCCTCCAACTAATTCACTAGGTGATCCAATAAGCCCAAATGCTTGCTTCCCGGCAGTTAACGGGCAACCTGATTGGAGCTCTTTTAGCTGCAGCAACAATTGCATTCAAACAGGTATACAAGGCATTTGCAAAGACAACGAATACCAATATGCGTGCACTGCGCCTAATACCAATGGAAAGTCCTCTACTTACTACTCTCTGGCTCCAGCATATGGCAATAGCGAGTATCCACCATATGGCTGGATATTAGCAGCGAATATAACTGGCGCTGAGCTTTCTACCACTATTGGTTCAGAATTATATACAATAAACTCACCATCAAGTGTTAATTTCTGCGGGGGCAGCAATAATGGCAATCCTCCTGTATGCAATTTCAATCCTGTAAATCTTAACCCTTCAAACTACAATACCTATTCTAGCACTGTGAACTATTATAACGGGACCTACTACCCAATAGGGCCTGAATTAGATGCTATAGCAATGGCAGAACCCCTAACCGTATTAGGGGTAAGTGTAGTAAACAATGAAGCAGCACAGATGTCTGATGATGTAAAAATAGGCTGGGCGCCAGAGTACAATAAAATAGGCTTCTCTGTAAATTTCAATGACTCTATAAACATTTTGTTCCCGAACACAACGCCAATAAACCCTATCTATGATATTGGTGAGTATCCGATAACAAACCCTAACATGTACAGAGAATTAATTTCAACTACGCTCAACGTAGAGAATTATACAAAGCTGTTTGGCGGCTTGCCCCCATACACCTGCTACATCAATTCTGAAGACTATAGTAATACAATATGTGGCAGCATGCCAAGCATCACATACATGAATCCTCCAATCTACACAGCGGTAGACGCCCTGAAATACCTGGAAGCTTTGGGCTCGCCGCAGATGATGACCTATGAAGGTACAATATACTCCTCTTCTTCAGGAGGGATGCCAAGAGCATACTCTGGCTGCGCAAATGTAGTCAATTCAATTGAAAATGGCCAAAGCTGTGGTGTGCTGACTCCTAATACTATAGCCTCACAGGGCAATACTGTGCTAAGCACAACGCTCCCTTCTCCACTTAGCCCATTTGCAAGCGCCGAATATCTTGACAGCAATGTCTCAGGGTATGCGCTTATACCGTATAAATACACTTATACATTAAATCAGAACTGGTACGATGTAAATCCTTCATCCTCAAATCCAAGCGATTGTCCTTCGAACCCTCTTTCGCAATCAACAACAAACACACAGACGGTATACTCATACGAAATAATAAGCAACACCTCAAGCAACTTCCTTTCAACAATTGAGGGCGGCGCCACCTATTTGAGATTCCTAAATAACAAATACTACGTTGCGAACCTCTCAGATTACGGAACAATACTCTCTAAAAATATACTTTTCAATATGTTCACAGACAGGAACTTCAGCAGCATTTATGTAAACACCACAAGCCTAAGCAACGACGGCTATTATCAGACGCTGCTTAATGCATCATTTTCTTCAAATTTTATAGTAAATACATATAATCTTGGCTCGAATCCGGCTTTTGAGACAATATCTTCAGTGCCTATAAATCCGTGGCTTTTCGGGAATGGTGCACTCTCAGAACTTACGCAATCAATTCAAAATGAATTTACTCCACTGTTTGGTACAAATGCAGGCTTTTTCTATGGCAGCAATCCTACGCCAGCTTTTGTAAACCTCTTTGACTGGTACAAGTCAAGGCTTTACACAAATCCCCTAAACCTCTACCTCAACATGTCTTCATTCCAGTCGCCAAGCTCAATGCAAAGCATAGCATATAACACAAAAGGCTATACAAGATTGGTATACGTGCTTAATGATAAGTTCAACAATACAATATATGTGCCACTTGATGCCGATATAGCAAACATAACAACGCTAAATCTTGCAGTAAATCCCATTGTAAATGCAACCAACCAGAACCAGACCCAGCTTGTAATAAGCGGCAATGCGACCTACTTTAATGGCGTAAAGCTTGTGCCCCTTGTGGGAAACACAATCTACCTTTATTACGGGGCAGACATAAACTATGTAAATTATAACCCGTTTGAAGACCCTGCAAACGCTATATTGTGCACATACGGCACCAACAGCATATACATGAATCCCTCAACATGCGTTTCTTCAAACCCTGCAATTACAAGCGATGTTCAGAATTCTGATGTATTAACATATTACCCTTCATATAACTCGATGGGTGTATGCAATCCTCCTCCAAATACACTGTTCTCGCAGCCTGCAAATAACTGCAACATATATGGCAATATCCTTCCGCAGAGCTGTAATACTCTTGCAATAAATATCCCAAGCATGTATGGCCCTCCGACAACCGAGCAAATCCAGCAGTGGTGCGTGCCACAATATGCAAATGGCACAGGCACATGCACATCGCAAATAGGCCTCATGGGCATTGTGACAACGAATTCCATAGGCGGCTTTTCTCTCACCGCAAACACATGTGGCATAGGACAAGCATCAATAATAGCAGAATTCTATGGCTATCCTTACGGTGAACCAATAACAGTGTCGCAGCCTTATCTAGGCTCTTCAGGAGAGCTTGTATACAACTACTATAATAATCAAGTTAATACTCCGCCGAGCGTCGCAACATTCCAAGCTTTAAACTATAGCTGGTCTCCAAATGAGACTCTTGCTACTACTCAGATAGGGCTCGCCCAGCTTTCATACGGCAGCATAACTGTTCAGGAGGTGCTGCTGCTCCTTGCCATAACAGCTATAATTGCCTTGCTCCTCAGGAAAAGATAATTATTTATATCAAAAAGCACCCTATAGTAGTGACAAAGATGATATACATAATGCTATCATTGGGTGCACTAAACGCTTTCATACCACTGATAATAATACTCATACTAGTCGCAGCTGCTGCTGGTCTTATGCGCGGCTATAATATTTTCAGCATTTTTGGAATCTCAGCGCTTCTTGGCATGTCCCAGGCAAAGGGTAGTTTTGCTGGAAAGAACGCAAGCAGGGCAACAGTCGGTGTGATAAGCAGGGGCATAGGCACAACCGCATCAAGATATGGGGGCGTTGCAGGGAAGATGACGCAGGCAAAAGTCAAAGAATTAAGTAAATTTGCAAAATCCTATGCCCAGATAGGAAGGCAAGCTTATAACAATGCGCTAGCCCAGGGATTAACAAGCGGTCAGGCCCTTCTGGCATCTAAGAATGCAGTTTCGGCACAAAGGCACGCAGACAAAGCAGCCAAGCTTGCAAATTCAAAAGATGGTGCTCTAGACAAGCTCTATGATTCGGTAAATGACGCAGAGCAGAAAAAGCTTATCTCAAACACAGATGCAGACAATATACGTCAGGAGATATTAAAAGCAAGGCAGAGCAGCGCGGCTGCAGCAGCAGCTGCGGTAGACGCCCTGAATAATCCAGGAAATTCAAGATCCTACCTTAGCAAAGCAAGGAATGAGCGCCAATATGTAATAGCAAATGCCCAAAATGCTCTACGTATGTCTCGTACTTCAGCTAATAACATATCCTCACAATTGTTTTCATCAGGAACGGCAAGGGCAGCCAATAAATTAGTAAAGCTCTCTGTAGGCTCCAAGTCTTACAACAAACTCCTGAAAGTACATGGAAAAATTGCCCACCTGCAAAATCCAAATCGCGTCTCTAAGTCAGATAAAATAAAATCGCTTGAGGGCTTGCGCAACAGCATAAAAGAGACCGAAAAGCAGCTGCATTAGCATAAAAATAAATCAATTAGTATAAAATAATAAACAAAAAAATCGAAGGCATTTTTTAGCCAATGGATCGGCAACAGGATTTATTCTTCCTCGTCGAATTCATCGCCGTCGTCTCCGAATTCATTTTCGTCGTCGTCATCTGTTCCTTCTTCTTCTCCATCTTCTTCATCTTCTTCTGCCATCATATTCACCTTTTAAGCGCAGTGCTTGAAGGCAATGCGTCTGTGTGAATTCATTAATGAAAATATATATAAATCTATCTTAAATCTATTGCAGCGGCAATGCCTCTGTACTTGTACCTTAAGGAGCGGTTTTGCAAAAACAGGCTTCGTTGATTTAGTCAGACTTTATCAACAAAATTTAACTTTATCAACAAAGCCGCAAAAACCTATAGATATATATTTATTGTTTTGAGAAATTATTTAATCAAGGGCTTGTAGCTCAGTGGTAGAGCGCCCGCTTTGCAAGCGGAAGGTCGCGAGTTCGATCCTCGCCAAGTCCATACTTCAGTGAATGAGCTGGTATTTTACATGAAGACATTTTATGCGGTGGCAATATTAACATTTCTCCTTGCTTCTTCTGCAGGCTTGGCTGAATCAGCAGTATGCCCATTTGTAATAAGCGGAAACGGCAATACATACATTATGAATTATTCCATATCATGCGCAAACAATACTGTAATGTTCGCGCCTAATTCAAGCTCAAATATACTTGATTGCAATTCCCACTCTCTCATTTCTGGGAATGATGCAATAGCATTCTTAAACAATTCATTCAACAATACAGTTGTTAATTGCACCATAGACGGCAATGTGCTGAGCATGCATGGTGCGCAGAACAACATAGTAAATTCAACTGGCAATTATAACTTAGAGTTCACTGACAATACCTCTAACATAGCCATGGGCAATTTCTTCCACCTGCTACTATATGGCCCTGGGGGTGCATACACTATTGGGAGATTCATACAGATAATGCCCAACGAGCTCGCTGAGAAGGCGCCATATGTAGTGGCAATGAATGTGAAGATGTCTGATTTCATAAAAGCTGCAAAGGCGTACAACATCACGCTTCCAAGATTTGGCCTTTTCCCAAATACAAGCAGCAATGGCTCAAGCTACTTCATGCTTGAAAGTAAGCAGGTGTCTAAGAATAATATAATAAATTTCAACCCATACCTTTACGATACCCCATATTGGGGTTACGATATACTTGGCTATACAAGGTTCAACATAAGCAAAAACGTTGTGTTCAAGCCAACTTACCTAAGGCCTTTCATATACCAGAATGAGATATTGCCTGCAAACAAGCCTGTTTACTGGAACTATACAATAATATTCAACAACAATGAATCCAAGGTCAACAAGCTAAGGCTGCTCAACGGCTACCAGGGAGACCCAAACGCTACTGTTTCAGCAACCTTCTACAACATAACAAGTGGTAATTTTACCTATGAGAAAGGCTTTCAGAAGCCCGGAATTTATGAATTCATAGCACTGCTTGACACGCCTTACGAGCATGAGAATTCCACAACAGAAACATACTCTGTGGGCCTTTCTTTCTGCACCAGGAACAGTGGAGGCATAACTTCTCCTGGCTATTATCCGTTTGCATACAACTCGCTAGACCTGATTAACGTCTTCTGGCTAACAAATGAAATATGCCCTGTAGGCATGAATATAGGCGCAAGCAACGTGAGCATAAACTGCCGCGGTGGCAGTGTTCATTCAACAATTGCTGATTTCTACTCTTCATCGCAGAAAAATGTAAGCATAAGCAACTGCACACTTTACGGAAACGGTATAATCGCAGAATATTCAAGCATAACAATTTACAATACAACATTCATAGCAAATAATAGCTCTGATATTGCAATATCCTCAAACAGGTCAAGCATATACTTAAATGACGTAAAGTTTGTAAATTTCGCCAATGCAATAGAGAACAAAGATTCAAATATAACCTATGTAAGCAACACTGCAAACTCTTCAAAGCAGCCAAGCGCTACTACTATAAATACAACATCGACAATATCAACAACTATTGCAGCAACATCACCCACAAAATCACCATCATCAACTCCAAAAACGTCAATTACGGCAGCATATCCGGAAGAGCGGCCTCCAAGCATCTTTATAATAATTTCAGTGCTGGCTTTTGTATTATTCGCTTCTGCGACATTATACTTGTTAATAGGTAGATTAAATGATTCCAAACATAGACCCAAGGGCTCTTAAAAGCATGATGGACAGGCTAGGCATGAAGAGCAAGGAGATAAGGGCAAGCAGGGTAATAATAGAAAGCGAGGAAAAGAACTTGGTTATAGAAAATCCGCAAGTGATAGCAATAGACATGCAGGGATCGCAGGTGTTCCAGATAACAGGCGCAGCACGCGAGGTAGAAAAGGAATACAAGCTAGAGATAACGGAAGATGACATAAAGTTTGTGAGCGAGCAATCCGGGGTTTCTGATGCGGACTCGGTAAGAAAAGCGATAGAGGAATCGAATGGAGATCTGGCGCAGGCCATAATGAAGCTGAAAGGTAGCAATGCGGTTTAGTCTATTTTGAAGATCTGCAGGAATGGTATACCTGCAACAGTCTTCTCGTCTCCATGCTTGGCAAGCCCAGCATTTACAACTGCCTCTATAGCCCTTTTTCCCACTATATTGGCAGAGTAGATATCATCGTCAAAAATATTCATTGCATCCTCTTCGCTTACAAGCTCTCCTTTGTAAAAACCCGAGTATTTGCTTAAGTCAATCACAATGTCTCCTTCTTTAATAACCTTGCCTATGAGCTCCTCATCGCACATTGCGACAATCGCGCCTCTCTCGGCTTCATATCTCTTGAAATAAATCATATACTCATCTTTTCAGTCTCTTTGACCTTTTCTTGCCCCTGTTTTTTACCTCAGTCTCAAATCTCCTTGCATACATAAACATGCCAAAAGTGGTTATGACATTTGTAATTAGAACCACTATAAATATCATGTCAAGGAACCCTGGTATAACCAATCCCAATGCCACTGGCATAGTTGCAACTATTGTGGGAGACAAACCTCTGGCAACATCGTAGCTTGCAAGCGTGCGCTCGCTCTTGAAGTTCCTAGCATTGAAAAGCTTATTGAGCATTGGTACAAAAAGTATCCTCAATACCCATATAAATAGTGCCAGGACAAGTCCTACAAGAAGCAGCACCAGCGTGGCGTTGCTGATGCTGAAAAGCAGTCCTATATATACAAAGAAGAACGTGCTAACAAAGAACGTTATCTCCTTCTGGTACTCACGTATATGCACGAATTCCTTCTTTATATCATAGGTATACTTCTCGAAGAATTTTGAGAGCTTTGGTATATTGGCTAAAAATATACCGAAGGTGAATATAGCCATTGCGCCGTTGAACCCTATAGCCTGTGCCAAGCCATAGGTTGCAATGACCATTGTCATAGTAAGCATCCAGCTGTATTCTTTGCTATAGTAAGAGAATTGCTTTAGTATGAAGACCCAGAAGAATGCAAAGCCTATGCCGAAGAGTGTGGAGCCGACTATGAAATCGAACAGCATTTGCGCACCTGTAGATACCTCTAAACTGCCAGCTTGCAGCATGTAGAAAAGTATGATAGGTATTATAAGCTCCAACGAGTCCGTGGCAACGCTCTCGAAGATGAGTGCAGCCTTAAGCTTCTTGTTTATTTTTGATATCCTTACAAGTGTAGGCAGTATTATGCTGCTAGGCCCAGAAAGCGCGAAGCCTGCTATAAAAGCTATGACAATGCTCCAGTGAAGCATCAGCCATATTGCTATGCCGAGTACTATGCCTGTCGTTACAGAAAGCGCGAAGGTGAATTTGGTTATCCTTGCTATGACTTTTCCAAGTGTAAATATATTTATATTGAGCCCTACCTCGAATAATACGAATGCTATTGCTATTGCAGTAACATATGGGGATATCATCGACACGATGCTGTTTTGCGACGTGTTTATAGTGTGCAAAACCGGGCCTATTAGCAAGCCTATGAGCATTAGTGGCAATATGCTTGCAATTTTTATCCTAGAGAACAGTGCATTTAATATATAGCCTAGGAAGACTATACCTGCGAATACCAAAAAAAGCAAAGTCACGCTAAGCAATCAAACACCTTAAATTAAATCTCAACTAACTACTAAAAGCTTTGTGCATAAATTTGCAATACTATCCATACTTATAAAAGAAATAGAATGTCGAGCTGTAAAGTATTGAATACCACACAAGCCAAACTCCTCCTGAGAAATTGTTTGCTACGAATGCAAATATACCCAAGCCAAAGAGGCTTGCTGAAAACGCCATTTCAGTAATTGAATTCCTCAAAGCAGTTGCAAACCTATTGTTGGCACTGCTTCCTCCTTTTATCCATTTTGTTGTCGGATTTGCATGCAACAGGGCTGCAATCGCCGCCTTTGTCCTTATTATGGCCAAGGCAAAATTGAGTAGAAATATCATTATGCCGTATCTGAATGACTTGAAATATATCCTTGAGACTATTATCGGCGCTAAGAAAGACAGCAGCAGTGCCAATATGCCATAAACCTCAAGGTAGAACTTGAAATAAAGAGGGTTTATTAGGTCGCTGAGGGATTGCCTGGCAAACGGAAAGTTTGAAAAAACTATCAATATAGAAAGTATTGTAAAGAGTATAAGCACAACAGACAAGTAGTTGAGCCCGAAGCCCAGGCTTATGTAATCAACGTGCTCAGAGATCTTGAACTTCCTTTGCCTCGATTTCTTCATGTAATATCCAAGAAACTGCGTGCCTCCATAATTGTAGCGCCACTGCTGCCTTGCAAAAGAAGTAAACTTGTTCATCGGCCTGCCGAGCGCGTACGTCTTTGGCACATAAACTCCCTTGTAATTTTTCATCTTGGCCTCAAAAGAGAAGAACGTATCCTCTATTATATACTCTGGGAAGCCACTGATTTCGTCCAATGCCTTTCTCCTTACTATGCCGCAGGAGCCTGCGAATATTGAGGTGTTATGCGATGCCCTTGAAGGCTGCACAAACGAGAAGAAGAAGCTGTTGAAAAGGTTTATAGAATTGGCGAAGAAATTGCTGTTTGCATACCTCTTTTCAGTCTGCACATAGCCTATTTTGCTGTTTTCAAAATAAGGGAGCAGCTCCAGCAAAAATCTTTTGTTGACAAGATACTCATCAGCATCGAATATAGCTATCATCTCTTCATTTGAATATTTCATGAAATTGTTCAGGGCTCCCGCCTTAAAGCCCTCCCTATTATTCCTGTGAATGAGCATCACGCCAGTATCTTCTGCAACCTTTTTAATGCCTTCGACAATTTCTGGCTTAGTAGAATCGTCAACAAGATAATATCTGAGCTTATCCTTTGGGTATTCTATTTTCTTCAGTCTCTTTATAGTGTTCTCAACAATCTTAGGATTCTCGTTGTATACTGGAATAACTATGGCGACAGTGAAGAACTTATGCAATTTCCTTTCAAGCACCTTGGATTTCTTTAGCTCCTTCTCATAGAAATAGGAGTCATAGTAAGAGAATGCGGCAAGTGTGTTGAAGAAAGCAGCAATAACGCTAAGCAGTATGAATATTGCCGCTATAATCACTGTAGATAAATTCATAGCTATCGAGACAAGGTATATTGAGAAGCCTATGCTAACCACATCCAGGAACAGGATCAAAGGTATTGTCATAAACCTTGCAAGTCTCTCCTTCTCCAAAGCAAGCACCTTCATAAAGCCATTTAAAATATTATTAGCTAAATCTATATATACTGATTTATTTTTATCCTTTTGCAGTTTTGCAATAGCCAAGCCAGAGCATGCTTTTAGCAGCCTTTAGCAACTTTTAGGAAGCATTTCGGTATATATTTTAATTTATACTACCTATTTTTCAGTGCCGGGATGGCGGAACCAGGCAACGCGCCAGAAAATGGCGAAACTCGAGATCTGGTTTCCCCTCGGGGATCTTTGGGTTCAAATCCCAATCCCGGCGCATATTTTTGCCTAATCCTGCAGTGGAATATCAATGAAGTTTGGCTGTGGCTAATCTTTTGCGAATGCTATGCTATTTGCTCAGAAGCAATGCCTTCTAATTTGAAGTCGTCTGCTTTTGTAAACTCGTTTATGAGCAGCGTTGCATATGAGCCGGCAGGCAGCGAAAAGCTGAAATTGGCTTCAGTGCCATTGGCAGTGAAGGAGAAGTCTTTGAACGGCGCGAAGCAAGGCCTGTAAGAGCCTTTCATGCTAAGTTCAGGCATGCCCTTTATCTTGAAATCCTCCTTAGCTATGCCCAAGCCCAGCATCACCTCTTTCTCATAGTCGCTAATATGCTTGTCGTCGCTTTCATAACCAATGAGGTTCAACACAGGAAAATCGCCAGAAGCTCCAACTGAAGAAATGTCAGGAAATTTATATTCGTTTGTGCCGCAGCGCAAGCCAGAGGCGGATTCCAATGTAATGCCATCTTTTACCATTTTTTCAAGCGCAGCGTTGAATATGTAATCCTCTACAGCATGCACAAAAACAAGGCCTATGCCCCTTGGTATCTTCCTTATTGCATTGGCGAAATTTCCAGGATACCTATGCAGATAATCGAGCATGGCTCTCTCGTGCTTGAGGTATTTAGGGAAATACTCAAGGGCTTTGCCAAAATCCCTCTCTTCTCTTAGCCTCTTTCTTGCCGCAATTGCCGCTTCGCTAGTCTCAGAAGCAGTAGCTGTGAGTATCTCCATGGCAGCAGCTTCAAAATCTCCTTTGAGTATGTCTATGCCTACTATATGATTATTCATCCTTGTCCCAAACCTCTGCCTGTCAAAATAATTAGGCATTATGCCATTTAGCTCAGCGGCAGTTTTTTCTATTTCTTCAATGCCCTTAGCTCCGACAACTTTTATAGTGAAGTTGTTTCCTACCAAATCCCCAATCTTTATTCCAGCAGTTGAGCTCCATGCTCCATTTATAGATATATCTTTTACATTAACGCTTTTCACTGCCTCTGGAGACACGCCATAGATGCTGATTAACTGCACTGTAGTGGCAATCCTATCTTTCATGCCCGCGTAGCCGACAGATTTTCTGCCTCTTCCTAGCCTTTTTGCAACTGCAGTCGCAGCTTCCTGGGTGCTCCAATTAGATTTCTGAAGTACAATAGTAGAGAACTTGCCACCAGCTTCTCCAATCCTCTCATACCTCTTGCCAAGCTCAAGCACTGTGCAATCTTTTGTTATCTCCCTTACTAAAAAATCTTCAGCACTGGTTTTTATGCTCCCCCCGATGCCCTTGGTTTTTGATAATGTTTGCATACTAAGCACTGCCCCTAGGCGCCATGCCTTTGTTGTGCTTTTCCGGATCCGTCATGTTGAAATAAATCTCAAAGAAGGGGTTCATGTTCCCTTTCAACACAGGCCATGCAAGATACTTCATTCCCAGTTTCATAAGGTAGCTTGTCGTCGAAGGCTTCAGTTTCACCGCAGGCGCAGTGTAAGAGCTTATTACAAACGTGGCTTTGCGATAGCCAAATTCGAATGGGCAGTGCGTCCTCCCATTGAATTTTGCATCTGCACCCCTAAGCCTTTCGCTTATCACTTTGGATTGTATATGGCCAGTAACTGCTGACTTTGATGAAGGTATGTCTGTTGCATCTCCTATGCAGAATGCATCGTCATAATTCCCAATGTTGAGCTTGAACTTGTCTGTCTTTACAAATCCGTCAGAATCGGAGAAATCCTTCACAATGCCGGCACCTACGTGCGGCGGCACCAATGCCGCGAGGTCATAATGTATAACATCGCCTTCTATAGATCTTATCGTCCTGTTTGTTGTATCTATAGCTTCGGCATCAAAGAATGTCATTATGTTGATTCCGCGCTCCTTCATTGCCTTCTCAGCAAACTCGTTGATTGGCTCAGCCGGGTAAGCCCTCGGGAAAGGCGTTACGAATGTTATATTTGTCTTAGGCTTCAGCTTATGCTTATTTACATACTCCTCGAACATGAATGCAGCTTCATCAGGCGAAGGCGGGCACTTGTATGTTGGGTATGTAATGCCTATAACCACGTTGCCGCCAGTGAAACTCTTCACCTTGCTCCAGAGCCTCTGCGCGCCCGCGGTGTCGCTGTGGGTATCACCAAACTCCTCAAAAAGCGCCTTGTGGCCTGGTATTTTGCTGTAGTCTCCCCTGCTTCCAGTGTCTACGACAACATAATCATAGCCTATCTCACTATCGCTTAATATAATCTTTCTCTCAGCCAGATCAACCTGCTTAACCTCCTTGTTTATAAAGTTCGCCTTCCTTGGAAGAAGCTTTCTCTTCTCGATCTTCTTCTCCTTTGCGCCTTTGAACGCTATGTGCAATTGCCATGGCTGGAAATAATGCATAGTAGATTTGTCAATCAATGTGACATCGAAATCTTTGATGAGGCGATGCGCAAGGATTATGCCTCCGTCCCCGCATCCTACTATTACAACCTTTTTCTTCTCCATTTGCATGCCTCTACCTGTTGAGTATCTTTATAGTCACTTTTATTACTCCGTTTTCTTCCTTTACATCGACAATCTGATTTTTTGTCCTCTCCGCCCATGCATTCGCATCGGATTTTATCCCAGGGTCAGTGGCCCATACCTCTATTACATCACCAACCTTAGCTTCCCTATATGCCTTTGACAATTCTACTATTGGGCCTGGGCAGCTTGAGCCCCTTGCGTCCACTATCTTTTTTTCATCTGACATACCTACACCATCAATTCATGATAATATTAAAAATCATATAAAGAGCGTTTGGCCGCCTTCGGCATTTTGCAAAAACGTTGCAGCTCCAACTATATCATCTACTAAATCATTGAGCATCTCCTTTTTTATATTCATTACTCCTGCCATTGTCGAACAGGCATAAACCTTCGCGCCAAGCTCCTTAGCGCTTTTCAGCATGTCATACCATGATTCTACTTTAGATCTTTTCAAGCCCTCAACAAGCATCGGCGCCATATCCTTGAACTCGCTTGGAAACGGGAGCTCCTTTGCATCTTTCATAAAGCCAAGCAGAGCCCAGCCTGTCACAAACACATTGACCTCGAAGCCCATAGCCGTCGCAGCCTGCGAGAGTATGCCAAGCGGAAGGAATTTGTCAGCTGTGCCGCTGAACATTATTATTGAGAGTTTGCTTTTTCCTGCAGCATTGTCGGTCATTTAACCACTAATCCAATTACTTCGGAAAAAGATAAAAAGCAGTGCTTATAAAAGTAGGAACCTGACAAATTATAAATCTTTCATTCGTCTTTAAATACAATCCCTACAGCAGCCATTTTTCCCTCTTTCGACGGTAAACCACAGCGGAGAGTAGGGAAAAGGTAATAACATGAAAATGGCGACCTTAAAAAATAAAATAGTTGAGGTTCATGCAGCTGCACGCGTTATTGTGCAGCGATTCGACTCTGAATTAGTAAGCAATACAAAGGTTACCTATTTACTGTAATTAGCCTGTGCAGTTAAAGAACTTGAGCTTGAAGTCCAATAAGCAGTAAACCAGGTGACTAAGAACTTTGGTTGGGGCTATGAGCAAGGCTGAGGACGCCTGGGCTTCGAACTACTTATCTATAAGCCCCAGGAGTGTATACCTATAAACTAATCAACTCACCAATGATATACAACGATATGCAAAGCAATACAAAATTCACGGCGGTGTGTAGCCATTCCCCCAATTGCTTGTAAAGGTAACGCCGTTAGGCACGCCGTTGTTGCCATTGCC
>JBMFHL010000003.1:0-39347 GCA_049976845.1 Candidatus Micrarchaeia archaeon
TTCAACGGCACTGAAATAGAACTTGTAGAAAAGCTTATTCTTGCAACTTCATTCCCGCAGCATCCCAAGGACAAGCTCGAATACATAATCTGCGATGCAGATTTAGACATACTAGGCACAGAGAGATTTTTTAAGCGCTCAATGGATCTGAAAAAAGAGATAGAAGAGAACACGGGCAAAAAATACACAGATATAGAATGGTACAAGAACCAGCTCGAGCTGCTCCAGAATCACCAGCATTTCACAGTCTCGGGGAGGATACTGCGGAGCGAGGGAGAGAAGATAAACATAGAGATGCTGAAAAAGCTTATAAGGAAATAGGCGCTGTTGCAAGCGCAACAAAAGGTATAAAAATAAGAGAAGCAAATAAATAGTGATTGAAATGGCAACATTAGGTCAGCCACAGACCCAAGCCGGTATATTAAGCTTTTACGACGCTCCGGAGAAGGGGCCAAAGGTAAATGCAAAGTTCGTGCTCCTATTAGTGGCCCTGTTTGCAATAATAATACTTATCTTCGACCACTTTATAGCAGTCTAATCCATTGCAAAAATCAATGGATTAAACAAATCATGTGAGCGTGAACAGGTCTTTTCTTTTCTCGCTTACGTCTCCGCTCTCAGCAAGCAGATACAATATGCCTCTAACACCCTCTTCATCTATGCCTATTTTACGCGCGAGATCTGTTGCCCTTAAATCGCTGCTCCTAAGCTCCTTTATTATGCTGCCGCTGTATTTGTCAAAAAATGACCTAAGCACTATGTAGAATTTTTTGTTGAAGGCTCTTGTGCCAAGCACGAGGCCCTGCTTTATACTATCTTCCAATGCAAGAGAAAGGCTTGCAGCCTCTGCCTCCGTCTGCAAGACTACAAAACCTTTGCTCTCAAGCGTTTTGACATCTTCATGCTCTATGCCATACTTGTTCTCGAGCTCTTTGCCTACATTAATTTTGTCGATGTTAAAATGCTGTGTCATGTCTGCAGTCTGCGTCTTTGCAGTTTCAGCTCCAGCATAAGTTTTCTTCCTCATAAGAAATTTGTCGTAAAACTCTTTAGATATGCTGTAAAGCGGGGGTTTGCTTGGATCCTTTGCATAAAGTATCACTATCTTCTTTCTTACAAGGCCATTCAATACTATCCTCTCATTTTCGCTAAGTATCCTCTCGACATTCTGCTTGCTCCTCATATTGTATCTGAGCGTATCAAGCTTCTTCAAAACCTCTATTTCAATAGCCGATAATCCATTTTCCTGTTCTGGCTTCTGCTCCTGCGCCGCAGGAGCGTTCCTACTCAACAGGTTTGCTATATCGGATTTCTTTGCCATTATGAAGGCGTTGCTTCCGAATTTGAAGAAATCGAGTTCGTCTTCTTCTTTGAGGTTCAGTGCAGTGATCACTTCAAAAGGCAGATATATTATATATTTGCCGTTCTTCTGCTTGTAAATCTTCGGTATAGTATCACCAGACAAAGGATTTTATTATTTATACAACAAGTATAATCATGCAAAATCTAAAAGAGTTTGCAAAATCTTTGATTCCCAATGAATTGAGTGCAGAAGAAATGAAAGCTGTCGAGCTAAATTGTGTCGCAATGGGCATAAGTTCCGTGCAGCTCATGGAAAATGCAGGTTCAGCAGTAGCAAGCGTAATAAAAAGCAAATTCAAAGGAAGCAGAAGCATACTATTCTTCTGCGGCACTGGAGGCAACGGCGGCGATGGTTTCGCAGCGGCAAGAATGCTCTCCAGTGAATATGATGTAAATATTATAGTGCTAGGCGCCAAGGGCTCTATAAAAAGCGGTGCAGCGCTCTCTAATTTCAATGCGGTTAGCAATAGCCCTTTCGTAAAGCTATATTATTACATTGAGATGGATGGAAATGAAGTAGACTCGCTTTTGTCAAAGAGCGATGTTGTTGTGGATGCGATCTTTGGCACAGGCTTCGAGGGCGAGCTCAAGGGCATATACAAAGAGGCAGTGCTTAAGATCAATAATTCAGGCAAGCATGTAATCTCCATAGACATACCTTCTGGTTTTTCACAACAGGGGTTCAAGCTCACAATCAATGCAGAATATACTGTGATATTGCACAAAATGAAGCTGAACATGGAATTATGCAAAGGTGTAGGAAAAGCAATTGTTGCTGATATAGGCATACCATTGGATGCAGAGGCGTTTACAGGTCCAGGAGATCTGTTTATTGGCTCAAAGCCAAGAAGCGATTTTGCGAGCAAAAAGGATCTTGGAAGATTGGTAATAATAGGGGGAAGTTCCACATATCACAGTGCTCCGAAGCACGCAATGCTTGCAGCATATAATACACTGTCAAGCCTGAGGGTAGGCGCAGGCTATGCAGTTACATTTGTTCCAAAGCACGTATTGAATGCTGTGCGTGCGCAATCGCCAAACTTGATTGTAAGGCCTTTGGGTTCGAGCAGCATAGCATTTACTAACGAGCTTAAAAGTGAGATAGACAAATCAACAGCAGTAGCAATAGGCATGGGCATTGGCACAAATCCTGATGCGCAGGTTGCAGCGCTGAAGACAATAAAATATGCCCTCTCTAAAGGCAAAAAAGTGGTGGTTGATGCAGACGGAATAAAAGCCCTAGCAAATGCGGGCATTGACAGATCAGCATGCAAAAACATTGTTGTGACTCCTCACGACAAGGAGTTCTTCGCGCTTACAGGCATATCCCTAGAGCACGAATCAAAAGATTCAATGCTAGATAGGGCGGTTGCAGCTTTTAATGCGGCAAAGAAACTTGGCATGACTATTTTGCTGAAGGGTCACAATACCATAATAACAAACGGGCAAAGCCTAAAAATAAACCTCTCTCATGCGTCTGACCTTGCGACAATGGGTTCTGGAGACGTGCTAACAGGAATTATAGGGGGCTATGCAGCACGTGGCGCGAGCCCTTTTGAGGCAGCGTGCGCCGGTGCATACCTACATTCGCAAGTTGGCGAATTGCTCGCTATTGAGAAAGGAAATCACATAATAGCTTCGGACATAGCATCTGCAATCCCTAAGATACTGATAAATTTCGACAGGAGGGCTAAGTGAAATGCACGGCAACACAAACCAAATGCTTGAAGATGAATTCTTCAAAATAGTCAGCGAAGCTGCAAAAAATGCTTATAACATAGCAATAAAAAAAGAGGATTTTCATGTTTCTATTTCTACCCCAAAAGCAGAATTCGGAGATATTAGTTCATCGATATCATTCAGGATCGCAAAGGAGCTGAAGCAGCAGCCTCATGCGGTAGCAATTAAAATCCTGGAGAAATCTTCGCTAAGCAATGCGATGATTAAAGAGCTGAAGGAATCTGCGGGCTACATAAATGCTTTCATAGACGAGAAAAAATATGCGGAAGCTGTGCTGGGCAATGCGTTGGAGTTGGGAAGCGCATACGGGTCTTCTGAAATTGGCAAGGGTAAAAAGGTCATAGTAGAATATCCAAGCGTGAATCCAAACAAGCCATGGCACATAGGGCATCTGAAAAATGCGCTGCTTGGCGATGCGGTTGCAAATATCATGAGCTTCTGCTCTTACGATGTTGAAAGAGAGGATTACATAGATGATCTGGGCCTGCAGGTTGCAGAGAGCCTTTGGGGCTACATCAATATAAAAGACAAGCCAGACAAGAAGTTTGACCAGTGGCTTGGAGAAAAGTACGTGGAGGTAAACAAGGCAATGGAGAAGCAGGACATAAAGGAAGAAATAAATGGGCTGCTTAAGAAGATGGAGGATCCAAACACGTTAGAGTCAAAAACAAGCAGGGAATTCGCCGAGAAATGCGTGGCAGCGCAATATGAGACGGCATTTAACTACAGGATTTACCATGACATACTTATATGGGAGAGCAACATAGTCGCGGCAAGGCTGCTTAATGATGCACTCCACTTGATAAAGGAAAAAAATATTATAGAGCAGCCCAACGAAGGGAAATACAGCGGCTGCTTGGTAATAAATTTAGACAAAGCAAAAGGCATTTTAAAAGGTTTTGAAAATCTCGAAGAGAATACAAAAGTATTGGTAAGGAGCAACGGCACCGCAACATACGTTGCCAAGGACTTGGCGTTCCACATGTGGAAGTTCGGCATAATAGAAGGCAAATTCAAGTACAGCAAGTTCATGGTTCAGCCGAATGGCAAAGACCTCTACACAACTTCATACTCTGGAGAAGAAAACGGCTTTGGCAATGCAGATATTGTAGTAAATGTAATAGGCTCCGCACAGCAATATCCTCAGCTGGTGCTTAAATCGCTGATAATGCTTTCAGGATACGCTGAAAAGGCAGAGAATCTGGTTCATTTGTCATACGGCGAGGTCGAGCTCGAAGAAGGTTCTCTTCACGGGCGCAGCGGTGGCTGGATCGGAAGCGGGAAGAATTACACTGCAGATGATCTGCTCAAAGAAACAGAGCAATCAGCGCTTCAGCTAATTAAAGATACAGATAAAGCAGTTGACAAGCCTGCAGTAGCGCATGACGTGGCTCTCGGCGCCATAAAATTCGAGTTCTTGAGGTCAGCGCCAGAGAAGAAGACCATATTCTCATGGGATAAGGCGTTGAATTTCGAAGGCAATTCTGGTCCATATTGCATGTACATGTTCGCGAGGGCATCGAAGATAATAGAAAAGGCTTCCGGAAAAGATGCAACAGCACAAGTGCCTTTAGCAAACGAAGCGTTTTCAAGGGATATTGACTATTCAAAATTGACAAGGGGCATAGATTTTGAGCTTCTCAAGCTGGTTGGCAAGGCACAGGAAAGTGTCGAGAAAGCATGCAGGGAATTCAGGCCCAACGTAATCTCTGACTATCTGCTTGAGCTTTCTGTGGTATTCAGTAGGTTCTACGAAACAATGCCGGTGCTCAAAGGCGATGCAATAAGCCTAAGGCTCGCAATAACAAAAGCTGCGATGCAGACGATAGGCAACATGCTGCTGCTTCTCGGCATAAAACCTATTGAAAGAATATAGCTGCAGCGAAACAAAAACAAATATTAAGCTTAATACTCAATCTATACTGGGGCCTGTAGCTCAGCTTGGACAGAGCAGCACCGTCCTAAGGTGATGGTCGCGGGTTCAAATTAAGCAATGCTTATGGAAATCCCGTCAGGCCCGAATATCTGTTATGTGATGAAAATGAAAGGAAAAGAGAAGAAAGAGCCGCAGATAGTAGTAAAGCCAATAGGTAAGTATGGCGGATTAGACACGATACATCTCTCGCTAATTGCGCTAGTTGTAATACTTATAGCCTTGCTGGCAGTGATATCATACTCGAAGCCTCAGGTTATTCCAAATTCTAATGCAACCTCAACAACTACAATATCCAACTATTCTAATGCGACAGTCGCAAAGCCCGTGCACACGAGCGCAGAGGTTGCGAACATTACCGAGAGCATACTCGCAAGCTACAACTACATAGGCATAAACAGCTCCCTCTCTGTTTATCTCCCATATTTCTCAGAAGTCAACAACATGAGCATAGCATATATGCCAAGCACAAAGGAGTGGAACATAATTGTTCCGATAAGGAATCCTCTTACAGGCAAGCTTTTCGATGCAGAATTCCAATTGTATGACTCAAACCTTACCCTCGCAAATTCTTATATACAGATGGTTATGCCAAGCAAAATTCTTGGCGATAAAGTTGTATACCCGGGCGTAATAAGCATGAGCGGAAAGTTCGCATGCGGCGCAAGCAATACTGTGCAAGTTTTCTGGTTTATTGATCCTTATGCGCCTGGCTCCGTGCTGAGCCTTGAAAATCTATCTTCGCTGCAGAATTCATTCGGAAGCAATGTGAATGCAACCGTAAAAATACTTTATGGCGCATATTCGCAGATTATAGGTTCAAAATACGGCGCTACTAACGCGCAGGCGCTAGGCAAATACATCTTCTGCGCATCGCAGCAGCAGAATTTCAGCAAGTTCGTAACGAGCTTAAATGCAATTTATTCAAACAACTACATGTCCATGCAAACGCTGCAAGCAATCGCAAGATATTCTTCTCTAAACATGAGCAGCATGTCGAGCTGCATCGCCAATTCAACAACCATAATAAACAGGCAGGCCCTGCTGGCAGAATACTACAATATAACCGAGACTCCTGAAGTGATTGTAGATTGCAGGTATCTGGCATTGCCGCAAACTGCAGGAAATGCGGTGTGCTATTCAAACAGCGCAGTGTGCAAAGGTTGATAGAATAAAATATCTGATAATAGGCATAGATCCAGGCAAAACTGCAGCAATAGCATGTATAGACCTGAAAGGCGGTATAGTGTGCCTTGCATCGGAGAGGCTTGCAGGCTACAAGTGGTTTGTGGAAACTATAAAAAAGCATGGGGTGCCAGTGCTTGTGGCATTTGACAAGAAAAGCCCCGACAGTTTGGTAAGGAAGATATCGGCAACATTTGGCGCTGCAATATACGTGCCCAAGGGAGACATGGCTGTTGCTAAGAAGAAAAAGGTCTCAGCAGATTCAAGCATATCAAACCTGCATGAGCGAGACGCCCTCGCCTCAGCGCTTTCAGCATACTATGCATATGCGAACAAATTCAACCAAGCCGAAAGGCTTGCTAGAGAAAAAGGCTATAGCGAAATAGAGTACATAAAGGCGATGGTTGTAAAGAAATATTCAATAGACGAAGCATTGCGCGGCAAGAAGGCAAACAGGTCAAAAATACGCTAGTGCACGCATTTTTATACTTTTACTAAGAATATTTTAAAAGGTGTGTGGATGGGTTTGCTGAGTAGTTCTGCCATTGCAATTCTAATAATAGTTGTAATCTTCGTGCTTTTGTACTTGGGCGTAAAATATTTTGGCATTGGCACGCACGTCACTGAGGCCCAGGCGCTGAGCTTAGTTGAAGGCGACGTGCAGAACGCTAATCCGGGTGTCCTTATAAACGTTACAAATGTCACTCCGTCGCAGTTTCCTGGCAGTTGGCACATACTAATGTCTGTCATTCTAAATGCAACAAGCCCGTGCCCGAGCTATTACATATACTCTTTCGATTATCCTAAGTACGGCTTTGTGTATAATATAGAGAACACATATACAAGCAACTGCATTGTATATGGATTGATGCAGAACAAGAGCTACATAATAGCGTCATATCCTGTGGCAGTGGTGCGGGCATACAGCTTCAATGCTTCTAAAGATTTCATAAATAAATTTGGCTACCAAAATGTCACTGCAGCCGCAAGCTTCTTAAGCAAAGCTAGAGTGCTGGGTAAGAATTACACTAATGTCTGGGAAGTCACATACAACGCGCCGAATGCAAATTATACAGAGTACATTTTCCTTACCCAGAGCGGAGGCAATCTGATAGCTAACTACTCAGTTTCAAAGTGACATCTCAAGAAGAATAATCCCATTATCTATTGCCTTTTCAATATCCTTGTTTTCGAATCCGCGTACAGTGAAGCCGTTCTTAAGGAAAAAATTTATGGCGCTGTTGTTCCTCGCAACCTCTGCAAATAAATTTTTTATCCCTATAATCTTCGCTCTGTCAATTGCTTTGCCCAGCAGCTTCTTTCCAATGCCATTGCTCCTGAATGCAGCGCTCACAATTATGCCCAACCAGCCATTAGAGTACTGGTCCTTTATCACCTCGCACTCCCCTATCACTCTATTGTCTTCTGTTGCAACGTAGTCAACAGCTTCTTTTTCAGTAATCTTGATAAGCTTGTATCCTAATAGTGATTCAATCATTTCAACTGTGGGCCTGCTGCTGAACCACGTAGCCATTGGGTTTTCGTCATAAATGTCTGTGATTAGCGAGAATATGCCAGCAAGGTCGCTCGCTTCGAGCTCCTTTATCTCCATGATTAGCATTTTAAGCTTTCCTTTATTAATACTTATTGTGCATTCCATGGCAATAACAAAATCAACAGCAAAAAAGATACTGCAAGAAGAAGGTGCGCAGAGGGTAAGCGACTCTGCCGCAATGGAGTTCTCAAGGATAATAAACAAATATGCATATTCGATTGCCAAGAAAGCGGTGAAACTTGCAGCCCACGCAAGGCGCAAGACAGTAGAGAAGTCGGACATAGAGCTGGCAAAATAATAACTAATGCAGCTTTTCCTAACAGCAAAAAACTAGTCAGTGTAAAGTGCGAATTTAATATCTGAGAGAATTCCCCCAATATCGTTGGGGGTCTGATTTCGCAACAAGTATACTTTTTCTTATCGTAATCCCTCTGACGACGAGTGATCGCGGCTTTACGCGACCGGATTTTCATCGCCGAAGGGCCTTGCTAAATAATTATCATTTTTACATGAATATTTTAGCACACTCTACTATTTATTAGCAGAATGAGATTTATTAGCAAAGCCTCGCCGAAGTGAAGATATAAATAGTATAACTCGGGCAAAAATAAGAGTGTATCTGACTTCCAATACACTTTCGAGCATGTTGTGCTTGTATCGAAGTACCTATTCAAAGTCTTCAAGAATCCAACGACGCAGAAAGTAGTCACAGATGCATTCAAAAATGCCGATGCAATACGGAATACAAATACGAGAACTATCTTTTGGCGATGATTTTGCTCATATACACATGGAAGTCAGTATTCCAAACAATTTGTCTGTCGCGCAGGTGATACAGATCCTGAAGTCGCATTCCGCATCAAAGATCTTTGCCGAGATGTCAAACTATGCAAAGAGATACTGACATGCATTTCTTGAGCGGACAATACAGCAATTCCAGTGTAGGATTTGCAAATGGGGAAACGATAAAGACCTACATTCGCAGGCAGGACGTTTCCTATGAACCGTTTCTGCAGCGCGAAGAGGACGTGCATCAAACAAGGCTCTTTGCCTAACGAGTGGGTCCTCTCCGCCGACAAGGTCGGCGGTATCCCCACTCGTGAAAGGTTTATAAGGGCGAAGCCCTTATGTCATGTTGCATTTACAGTGTTTGCTACTATGCTTATAGTATTGCTTGCATTTGCAACATGCGACAAGCCCGTTATATACTTGAAGAAAAGTGCTATGCTGTTTACAAAACCGGATATGCCGCTTAGGCTCAGCGCCCCAGTAGTAAGAAAGCTGTAGCCTACCGAGGCGAGCAGGAGAAGCAGTATTAACACAAATATAACCTTTATTATGTCTCTGATGAATACAAACCCAAGCCAAACCGCAAGCACTATTATTATTACTGCAACAATGAACGAATATGGCTCAGGCACCCTGTAGCTTTGGCTCGTGATGCTGCTGTTAAGCATTGTATTCTGGAGAAGGAAGAATGAAATTGCAGCAAAAGCAATATAGCTTAGCATTCGCATGATACTAGTTCGCATTAAAGCTTTAAATTCTTAATGCATATAAACTCTGTGGCGTGCGGGTGGCTAACCCTCATTTGCAGGGAGGAAGCTCTTCCCACGCAGAGCACGTGTGGCTCAAGGCCTTATTCGGAGCAGAAACGGGATTGCCGCACTGCATAAAGCGATGACAAGACGAGCGCAGTGGCGCAAGTGAAACGTTCCGATGCGCGTGCGATGAGCGTGCAAGGCGCAAAGCCGCTTAGTCGAATGCCACCTAAAACAGAAGGAAGGCTACGGCACGCCACAATCATCAATAAATGGATTAAAAGCGAAAAATAAAAAAGAGATTCAAAATAATTTCTAAATATATCATACTTTTAGTTTTCCACGATGTATACTTTGCGCAAGATCTATTGGTGCAACTGATGTATCTATCTTGTTTTTAGTGCTATCTGCCATCTCCTCTCTAAGCTCCGCAAATGCTTCAGAGACTGATAATTTCATTGAAACTCCATCCCTCTCAAGCTCTACTAGAAGCATGTTGCTGTCTAAGGGCAATATCCCTGTGCCTATAGTAACGCCGATTTTTTCTGCTGCTTTGCTCACCTCGTAGAATCCATCCTTCATATCGGTAGGCGCATATGCAGTGAGCACCACTGGGACATGTTCGGCAATGTTTTTCAATGTGTCCCTCAAGCTTTCCGGAACTCCAAGGGAGCCATAACCAACAAGCAGAATCCCTTCTGCTCCCTGAGCCTGCATTTTCAGTGATTCAGGTGTAATCCACGGTGTAAGCCCTATTGTAGCAATATTTGGCTCTTTCTCTGCCGGTTGATACCTTATCACAACCTCGCTTGTATCCTCTCTTACCTTATTGTTGGCGAGCGGTACAATCTCATTCCATCCAAATCCAGCGAAAGGGCCTGTAGGGCTTTCAAATGCACTCATTTTGCCAGGATGCACTTCATATGCAAATTTGCCCTCAATTATCTTCTTGTTGAATGCAACAAAAACCCCTCCTAAATCTTGTGCAGAGTTTATTGCGAATAGCAGTGCAGTTTCCATGTTAATGACAGCATCTGTTGAATGATCAGAAGGTATCTTTGATGAGCCTGTTATTACTATAGGTATTTTTGGATTGAGGCGCAATGCCAGTAGTGAAGAGGTGAATGCCAATGTGTCTGTGCCATGCGTTATTATAATCGCATTATAGCCTTCTCTAATGCCTTTCACAACAGCATCAAAAATCTCTTTCTCGTGCTCTGGATCCATGTTGGTGCTGTCAAGAGCAAAAAGCTCTGTTACTGTTATCCCAACATTGCTTGCATTTATGTTCTTTCTAGCTTCTGCTATGACTCCTTCTATTACCTCTTTTTGCGGTTTTACCCCCTCCTCTGATTTAGCGCTACCAATCGTTCCACCAGTTGTCAGAACCAAGATTCTTAGTTCTCCATCCATATTAACACTGTATTAACAGTGTTTTTTATCCTTTATATATTTATTCCTGGGGTTCGACTGCTACGCATCAGGAAAAGATAAAGCAATTCATCAATGTCAGCTCTCGAAGTTTATCTTGAAATCCTCCCTCAGCCTTTTTGGATTTATGATAGTTGGAGATCCATCAAGAAGCGATTCGTATTTCTTGTTTTTTGGGAAAAGGATAAACTCCCTTATATCAGTTTCACCATACAGCAGCGCAATCAGTCTGTCGAAGCCAAGCGCTATGCCCCCTTCAATCGGGGCTCCATATTCAAGGGCCTCTATGAGGAAGCCAAAGCTGTCGTTTATTGACTTGTCGCTCATGCCTATTGCATGCAGCGCCCTCTTCTGCAATTCTGCTTCGTTTATTCGAATAGAGCCTCCACCAATTTCTACTCCGTTCAATACAATATCATACTGTCTGCTCAGTACCTTTTCAGGCTCAGTTTCAATAAGGTGTGCTGTTTCAGGTGTGGGCGCAGTGAATGGGTTGTGTGACGGCTTCAATTTTCCGGTAATCTCATCTTTCTCAAACAACGGGAATTCGTCAACCCAAAGGAACTCGTATTCCGAAGAATACTTCGCGACCTTGTCCCCTATTATCTTCCTAAGCTTCCCCATTACCTCTAGCAAAAGCTTTTCAGAGGCGTCTGAGCACATTACAATAATGTCGCCATCCTCGGCCTTTATCGCATCCTTCATCTTTTCGCAAGGCACTTTGCCTATTGAATCTGCTATACTCTCTGGCTCAGATTTTATTGTTGAATCCTTTACATAGAGCCACGTGAGCCCCCCTAAGCCAAGCGATTTTGCGGTATCTATAACCTTTAGCATATAGTTCTTGTCCAATATACCCTTCTTGCCGTCAAAATCAGCCTCGAACTTCATAGCCTTTACCCTGCCACCGCCTCCAATAACCCTCTTTATTATATTATAATCTGACAGTTTCATTATCTCAGTAATGTCTACAATTCTGCTGTCGAACCTGAGATCCGGTTTGTCAGAACCGTAGTTCTCTATTGCATAACTGTATGCCATATGCCTGAAAGGGATTTTTAGCTTCTTCCCAAGACTCTCGAATACCTTCATCATGAGCTCTTCAATCAATCCTTGTATATATTTTTCATTCTTGAAAGAAACCTCAATATCAACCTGCGTGAATTCCGGTTGCCTGTCTTCCCTTGGGTCTTCGTCTCTGTAGCACTTCGCCATCTGGAAATATTTGTCCAAGCCGGCAACCATGCAGAGCTGCTTGTAGATCTGAGGTGATTGTGGCAAAGAGTAAAACTTGCCTGGATTGAATCTCGAAGGGACAAGGAATGTCCTCGATCCCGTCTCATAAGTATCCTTTACAAGCGTAGGAGTCTCGAGCTCCAAAAACCCGTTATCCCAAAGGTATTTCCTGGTAACTTTCGCTATCTTGTCCCTGAATTCTACCCTTTTTATCATCTCCTTCCTTCTCAGATCCAAATACCTATACTTCATCCTAAGCTCCTCGCTAGGAAGAAAACTCTGCTTCTCGTCAATGAGCTCAAATGGAGGCAACTTTGAATTATTTATAATATCAAATTTCTCAACATATACCTCTACACTACCTGTAGGGTTTGTTCTGTCTACTGTGTCCTCTTCCCTTTTCTTGACAACTCCAATGGCATGTATGACATATTCCTTGCCAAGTTTGTCCGCTTGCTCTTTAACAGTGCCTTCAAATACAAGCTGCGTCATGCCATACCTGTCTGCGAGGTCTATAAAGAGCTTTCCGCCATGGTCCCTTATATACCTGCACCAGCCGTTTAGCTCGACCTCTTTTTCAATATATTTTTCGCTAAGTTCTCCGCAAGTGATCTCCATGTTAACCCTCAATCTCACGCTTTACAATTTCAGCAACCTCCTTTGGGCTTATCCTATACTTCGCAGTTATCTTGCCTATTATAAAATTAATAGCTTTTGGGTTCTTTTTGTAATCTACCTTTATGCTTTCAGTGAGGAGCCCTCTCACCTCTTTGGCAATTTCCTCCCTATCAATTGTTCCCCTCTCTACGCTCTCGCCCTTCTCTATTCTTGAGAGCAGGTCTTCATCTATGTATTGACTGTTTTTCAGAGCTTCCAATAATCTACTGAAGGAATCTGGGGTCATGCCCTTCTTGTATTTTTTTATTAACTCTATGCCATTCAATATAAGCTTCATATCGTGCTTGCCTTTTGCCGAATCAATAAGTCCGAGTGCCTGCCTGTCATACATTATAAGTTCCATCATCAATTTTTTATCTACACCATACTCTTTTGCGTACTGCTCTGCTATCTTGCTCGCATACACTGGTGCCCGCCTTTGAATGCTTGTTGTATCATAAGAAGTTAAATCCGGCTCAGATATAAAGCCGTATTCCTCATCTGTCTCCTTCTCCCTTGTTGCCACTGTCTCCTTCTTCGCCTCGACATACGACCTTGTTTCGACTGGTATTGCAATTCCCTTCTTAAGCATTTCGCCCTGCCTTTGTATCTCGTATCTTGCTGCATCTATCATGTTTCTTATGCCTGTTATATTCTTTACCTCTACCCTTGATTCGGCAAGCGATATGTTGAGATCTGTTTTTATCTCGCCTTCTATGTCTATGCCAAGATAATAAAGTATGCTTGTCAATTCTGTTACAAATGCGCGCAACTCTTCCTCACTCTTTATATCTGGCTCGGTAACAATCTCTACCAAGGGTATGCCAGAGCGGTTGAAATCAAGCAATGTGTAATCATCTCCTCTTATCACTTTGGCAGGATCCTCCTCCAGCTGTATGCGCCTTATGCGCACAGCATTCCCATCATAGCAATCGACAACGCCTTCGCTTCCTACAGGCTCGTAAATCTGCGTTATCTGATATGATTTCGGCAAATCAGGGTAAAAATAAACCTTCCTTACAAAAGAAATCCTATCGCTTATCTTGCAGCGCAATGCGTTTGCTATGCTTACTGCTATATTCAAAGCCTCCTTATTCAGCATTGGCTTAGAGCCTGGGAAGCCCATGCAGACAGGGCATACGGAACTGTTGGGCTCAGCCTCTGCAGTGCTGCAGCTGCAGAAAAGTTTTGTTTTTGTAGGCAAGCTCACATGCACCTCAAGCCCTATCTTCATCAAATCTCACCAATGTTATATTTGAATCTGTATTTGAAATTCTGCTCCCACTCATTGACAAAGTCTATTATTGCATAATCATTGAACTTGCTTGTTATCACCTGTGCGCCCAAAGGCAAGCCATTGTCATAAGCGTATGGGAACGAAATATGAGGGAAGCCGCAAAGATTTGGCGGTATTGTAAGCGCATCCATTTTATATACTTGCAAGGGCGTCATCTTCTTCGCATCTTCTATCTTTGGAGTAGGCACTGGCATCACAGGCAATATTATAAATCCCTCTTTAAGTATATCCTGCAATTTTCCAAAAAGCAGCTCTTTTACTGCAAGGGCCTTGTAGTAATACTTATCCTTGACGCTTGCGCTCCGCACGAAGGTGCCAAGCAGTATCCTCCTCTTCGCTTCCTCCCCAAATACAGACCTTGCTTCGGTAAAGAATTCGTTGTAGCCTTTTACAAAGTCCTCATTTTTGAAACCGTATTTGAAGCCAGTGTACCTCGCTAGGTTTGTAGACGCTTCAGCCATTGCAATTATATAATAGCTTGCTATACTCGAATCTATCCCGCTTATGCTCCTTTGCTCTATGCTATAATTCATGGAGCTCAATTTGTCTAGCAATTTCTCGAAATTGTCCCTTATACCTGCATCAACCAGTTCTATGAGCTCCTTTATCACAATCAGCTTTTTGCTGTTTGCGGAAGTGAACCTTGCATTTGAAGTGGTAGCATCTTTGTTATCAGGCCCTTTTATAGTGTCAAACACAGGCTTAATATCTTCCGCAGTCCTTGACATTATTCCTATCTTGTCAAGCGAGTTTGAGTAATCTATAAGGCCGTATCTGGAAATAGCCCCGTAAGTCGGCGTGAAGCCAACAACACCGCAGAAAGCGGCAGGCGTTGCTATAGAGCCTCCTGTAGATTCAGCTATCGCTACGTGGTATCTCAATATTGAAGTTGCAATTGCAGCCCCGCTGCTTGAGCCTCCTGCAGTATACCTCTCGTCAAATGGGTTTTTTGCAGGCTTCTGCGAATTTAGCCCGAAGCTTCCGAAGCCAAACTCGTCCATGTTGGTCTTGCCTATAAAGGAAAATTTTTTATCCAGCATACGTTCTACAACAGTTGCATTATACGGGGGCATGTATCCTTCAAGCACCCTAGATGAGGCTGTAGTCTCAACATCCTTGACGCACAGGTTATCCTTTGCGCTGAAAGGGAAGCCGCCGCTTATATTATGGTTAATGTTGTTGAATGCGTTGAGCTTTTTATTTATTTCATCGAGTGCCTCCACTAACTTTTGATAATAATCCTCGCCTTTTTCCAGGCCTGAAAATTCCTCAATGCTGTTCATATTTTAGGACCAACAACATAGAATCTGTATGTTTTTGTGTTTTTGAGCAGGCCTTCTACGTTACCGAAAGCCTCTACATTATCTTCTCTCAATACCTCTACATCGCTTTTAGAGTGATATACTTTTATGTCGTCGATTTTCAGCGAATCCAAAGTATCAAAGTACTTTATTATGTCAAGTACATCCTTTTCTATCTCCTCCTTCTCGCTGGGCTCTAGCCTCAGCCTGCAGACTTTAAGCAATCTGTCAAAATCTATATACTCCATGCAATTCCCACAGCCTTAATAGAATAACTTCGACGACAAAACAACAGCATAGCCTCTTTACATTCCTTAGGTCTTACACATTTATATAGATTTTGTGCGAGCTCTTACGGAATGTATAGCAAAACCTATGCATGTCCCTAGTATTATAAGAAAAATATAAGAAAAATAAATAAAGTTGTACGAAAAGCTTAAATAATTAACATCTCAAAGGAAAGACTTATGGTTAGTGGCCGGGAAGACCTACTGGAAAAGATAAAGACTGATGGTGTAGAATTCATTGACCTTCAAGTCATAGATTTAAGGGGAAAGCTCAACCACATAACTGTTCCTTCTTACAGCTTAACAGATGAGTCCTTTTCAGAAGGGCTTCCGAAGCTCGATGGCTCTTCGTTGCGTGGCTTCAAGGAAATTTACGAATCTGACATGGTGCTGATGCCAGATCCCTCAACCTACGCAGTATTGCCCTGGGCCAAGGACCCTGCATACAAGACTGCAAGGCTAATGGCATTTGTGCTTGAAGACAACGGCAGAAGGAGCTTCTCAAGGGATCCTAGATATATAGCAGCTAATGCTGAATCATATTTGAAAGAACATGGCTACAGTACATCTTACTGGGGCCCTGAGCTGGAGTTCTTCATATTCGACAAGGCAAGATGGAATACAAACTTGAGGTATCGCGAGACAAGTTCTTATTACAAGATCTATTCATCCGAGATAGAAAACCCTGTGAACTACTCCTTCAGGCCGAAGGAAGGCTATTATCCCACTGAGCCGCACGACAGCCTGTCAATGCTAAGGGGCGAGATGTCAATCATTGCGAAGAAGAGCTTTGGCATAGAAGTAGAGGCGCACCACCACGAGGTGGCAAGCGGCGGCCAGTCAGAAATAGACATAAAATATAATACCTTGCTCAAGCAGGCGGACAATCTGGCAACGCTTAAATATGTTGTCAAGAACGTCGCGGCAAACAACGGCAAGGTTGTCACATTCATGCCCAAGCCCCTCTTTGGAGACAATGGCTCTGGCTTGCATGTGCATACAAGCTTTTGGAATGGCAGCAAGAACGAGTTCTACGATGAAAACGACAGCTATGCAGAGCTGAGCCAAACCGGCAGATATTTTGTCGGCGGCTTGAAGGAGCACAGCAGAAGCCTTACGGCAATAGTCGCGCCTACAACAAACTCTTACAAGAGGCTCGTGCCAGGATTCGAGGCGCCTATATTCATAGCCTGGAGCAAAGGGAACAGGAGCGCCAACATAAGAATACCAGTATACTTCAAGTCAAAACCCACTGCGAAGAGGGTTGAGTTTAGAACCCCTGACCCAAGCTGCAATCACTATTTTGCTTTTGCAGCAATGCTGCTTGCAGGATTAGACGGCATAAAGAAAAAGATAGATCCAGGGGATCCTGTAGACGAGAACATATATAAACTCTCCCTTGAGAGGAGGAAGGAGCTAGGCGTTGAGGAATTGCCTCGCAACCTGTTCGAAGCGACAGAATCGCTGCGCTCCGATAACGAATACCTCAAGCCTCTTTTCGAGAGCGAATTAATAGAGTGGTTCATAAAAAGTGAGTCAAGCGACCACATAGCTGTCGAAGGCAGGCCAACGCCGCACGAGTTCTACTTGTATTTCGACCTCTGAAAGCGATAAATGATCATCTCTCTTGCCATTGGCAAATATACCTATTCTATTCAGATTCCAAAAAGGTTTGGCGGGGGCGAGAGTCGAACACGCGACCTCTAGATTTCTTAGCAATCATCGCATAAATGCTCATCACTCATAAAGCTAAGCATATGAGTCTAGCGCTCTAACCAGCTGAGCTACCCCGCCATGCAATTGCATGCAGCAATAAACAACTAATAAACAACCAATAAACAATGTATAAATTTTCAAGCTAAAGCTATAAATATATTCTATCGCTGTATCTGTTTGGTGGTTGCATGCAGGTAGTGGAGCCGAAAGTGTATCTTATTGCAGAAACAAAAATAATAGAAAGCGAGCTCAAGAGCGCCCTCAGGGACATAGGCGGAGATATCGCGCTAAAGTGGTATAACAATACCTCTTCTACTAGAAAGTCTGACGGCGAATACATAACAGAGGTCGCAGGCAGGATCTGCTACAAGAGCTTCGGATTGGGCTTGAACCCTAACGTGACTAGAATAAGGGAAGATTCGCAGGAATACATCTCAAATACACTGTCTAAGGGCGACGGCTCCATATTTGAGCATGCAACATGCACATTCGCTTTCATAGATGTGAGCAGGGTTTTTACCCATGAGCTTGTCAGGCACAGGGCAGGTGTAGCAATAAGCCAGGAATCGCTAAGGTATGTAAGGCCAAGCGAACAGGGAATTGGATTCTGGCTGCCAGAAGGCATTGAAAGTGAAAGAAAGACAAAAATAATAAGCATAGTGGAAAATATAGAAAAAGGCTACAAAGAAATCGTAGACGAAGCAGGTTTTGAAGGCAAGGACTTCAAAGAAAAGAAGGAGCTGACCTCGCTGCTTAGGCGCATTCTTCCGCAGGGCATGGCGACTAACATAATATGGACTGCGAACCACAGGACTATAAGGCATGTCATAACAATGAGGACAAGCGAGCAGGCAGAGATTGAGATACGAATGGTCTTCGACAAGGTTGCGGAGATAATGAGAAGCAGATACCCCCTCATCTATGCAGATTTCGAGCCAACAGAATTAGAGGACGGGACAAAAGCCTGGAAGCCCAAATATGTAAAAGCGTGATGCGACCGCCGGGATTTGAACCCGGGTCATTGGCTTGGAAGGCCAAAGTCCTACCAGGCTAGACTACAGTCGCATCTGAAATAATTTGAGAGCTATACTATTTATTACTTGCTGCTTTAGATTTAAGCAAGATTACCATGCATTCAATTGGCAGTGCAAGAAAAGACATTAAAGGAATAGCAATAGTACTATCAATCATAGCGCTGGCGCTTATACTTTCTTACATTTTCTATTCAGGCCCATTTGTGTATTACGACGACAACTGTTACATATACTTTGCCCATCAAATGATCCAAGGCACATTCGTTCCAAACGATATGCCATTCAGCGTAGAAACGCTCACAATAGCAAGCCTTGCATTATCATTCATCATATTTGGCTACGGGGCATTGCAAGCAGCATTGCCCTCCCTTTTCGAATACATTGCAACTATAATAGTAATCTTCCTCCTAGGCAGGAAGATGTTCAACGATTATTTTGCTGGCATTGCATCATTTCTATTTGCTACAGCACCGTTCGTGCTTGGGTATACCACACGTGCCCTTCCTGACATGTTTACTGCGCTTGCTGTTACGATAGCAGCATATTTTCTTTATGACGCAATAAAGCTCAATTCTAAGAGGGCCTTCTTTATTGCTGGATTTTTTGCAACTTTTACAATGCTAATCAAAACTGCAGGCTTGATAGTAATAATATCTTTTGTTGCATCATTGTTCTACTTGTTTTTTAGTAAAAAATTCAGGATGAGTATAGGATATTCAGTTTTGGGAATGGCAATACCTCTACTAGCAATGTTCTTGTGCTTCTTTGCGTTGGTTCACAATCCATTTTACAATCTGTATATTTATTCTAGTTCATTTAAAAATATGGCACCAACAACGTTTTATGAAAATCTGAAAATATTTAATATATCCATAAATCCATTGTTGCTCTTAAATGTAAAAAATGCGCAAGGCTCCCCTCATGCCTATCCTCTTGGTGCCATAGCCCTACTCGCAATTGTCGGCTCCATCTTAGGCATAATAAAAAAAGATAAGTTTATTATTTCATCATTTATTATTTCTGCAATACCAATGCTTTACATATTTTTCGGCTCGAAATCTATTTTTCAGTACATCCCAATATCCATCGTCTCAAGATATTTTGAAATTGTGGCAGCACCAATGGCAATCCTTGCCACTTATGCATTATTCAAGCTCTACAAATCGGTTTCTAGAGCAAGCAAACCAGCCGCATGGCTTACAATTTTCCTAATACTTGGATTCGCTATGCTTACAAATGCCCTAATATATCATTCTTTCTACAACTACAACCTCGGTATAAGGAGCTATAATGTCGCTTACCAGTTTATACTAGGGCAAATGCCCCCCGGATCAAATAACGTCCTTTTTGCCAGCATGCTCCCTGGATCGGACACGCAGTATCTTGAATTTTTGTCCAGTTTCAAGAAAAATTTCTCTATCTTGCCAAGCAAATGCAATGCCTCATATAATAATGTACTTTTGATAAACAGCTTCACTAATTTCAACATTAACCAACAAAGTTCTTTGATTGCGAAATGGCTTGGCAACAATTGCACCACCAAAATAATTTCCTCCTATAACATGTCTACAGGTCAATCGCTATACACTAAAGTTGATCTTTACAAGATAATCTCATACAAAACCTGAGAGTAAATATGTAAAAGCGAAGCGAAAATGCGAAGGAAATACACAAAGCAAAAGCATAGTGTTTGATTCTTGTCTAAGTGCATTGCGGCATATAAAAACCTTATTCTCCAATTCTCTCCAAGGTGCTAAAAATGTACGCAGAAGAATTTAACGAATTGGTTAGGGATAATTCAAAAAACCACAGGAGCAAAGGAATTGGAATCGTTGGAATTTCAAGGTATGTAAGCTTGTTCCTCCCAGCAAGTGAGAAAGCTAAGGTAATAGAAGGAGTTAATGACATAAAAAATGAAACTGACAAGATAATATTGGGGTTGGGGTTCACCGGCTACAGTATAGCCAATGTTGGTGAAACTGCAATTACCGCCGCCGCTATTGCCATTGTGAAGCTTGCAATACAATATAATATAGATCTGTCAAGGATAAAGAACCTCTGGTATTCCACAGAAACGCCAAGCAGCCTTGCGGCAAACGATGCAGTAGCTGTAAGGGACGCCGTAAATAAAATAGGAAAGATATTAAGGGAGAAAGGTATTGCAGACATCGGCTTCTTAGAGCCTGAAGATCTGAGGCACAATCAAAGCGCTTGTGTATCAGGTGTAGAATCTGTATTTTCTACTTCTGCAGTAGGCAACATTAGTGGGGACACTATTGTTGCGACATCAGATGTTGCATACTACAAATGGGGCACAAAAGAAGATGAGACTGGAGGATATGGCAGCACCGCAACATTGATAAGCAGCATAAACTACAATACGCCTGCACTTAGGATTACAGAATACAGGGGATCGTCTCAAGGCGATCATCCAGATTTCGATAAAAGGATACTTAAAAATTCTGACGAGAGGTCAGGCATAGCAAAGGTGGCAAAATACCCTATAGTCTTTGGGGAATACTCTAACATAAAGTACGAGTTCAACGCCTTTGTTGCAATAGAAAAGGCTCTAAATTCAAAAGGCATAGATATAAATGACAAAAGCTTCTTCGACAAGATAGTGTTTGCCTCACATACTCCATACCCCATAATGCCTAAGAAGGCGCTTGCAAATTTCATGATACATTTTATGAGGACAGATACAGAATTCAGAGAGAGAATGTTTGCAGACATAGGAAAAGTGCTTGCAAGGGATCCTAAGCTAAACAGCAAGTATAATGGTAGGGTAGAAATACCTTATATAAACGGATTCGATACGCAGAGGGAAACATTCGAGTTCATATTGGATGTAGAGGGGCTTGTGCTGAAGCTCAAGGAAGAGGCCGAAGCAAAAAAGCTCTCAGGCAATAACGAAAGCAAATACGAGCTGGACAAAGCAGTGTCAAAGGCAAAATCGCTGCTAGATTACCTAAGCGATTACAGGGAGAAATTCAACATAGAGCAGGGCAGCGAGCTTGACAAATTGTTCGAAACGGCTGAGGCGAAGCTCAGGGAAATGACAGTTAAAGGAGGCACTTTACACGAATTAATTGGCGCATTCTCTGAAATAGACACTTACATAAACGCATATATGGAGCGCGATTCTGCCCTGAACAGCATAATAAGGAAAACAGACATATACAACGATATAGCAAAGAAAATGAATGTAGATGAAAGCATCAAGCTTTCAAAAAATACAGGTAACCTGTATACAGGATCCGCATTTCAAAGCCTCATGAGCTTAATCTCCTATTCTGATCCTGAAAAGCTTGAGGGCAGGTATATACTCTTCATAGGCTTTGGAAGCCAGGAAGGCGCTTATGCGATATTACTCGAGCCCCAGAACATAAAAGAGCTGGCGGCTACTATGAAAGCGCAGGTAGAGTATGAAGAAGGGCAGAGGAACAGCATAACAGCAGGCGAATACCGCAAGATAAGAATAGAGGGGGAATTTGAAAGGATAAAGCCTATAATAAGCGATACAGGAGAAATACTGCAAAACAATTTATTTAGCGTCGACAAAAACAAGGTTGCAGAGTACTTCAAAGGATTCAATTCAGTTGTGAAGGAAAGCGAAGTTTCTAGAGCAAGCAATCGCGCAAAGGTTTTTTAGCAACATAACTTACCGCATGTTTGGAGAATGCCACAATGTGCGACCGCCGGGATTTGAACCCGGGCTATAGCCTTGGCAAGGCTACGTCCTACCAGGCTAGACTACGATCGCATGCTCTAAATATTAACCTCAAATAATATAAAAACTTGCCTGTGTTGGCATTGCAAAAGGCAATTCAACAAGCAATCAAATATACATTCAGAAAAGAATTTAATATCTTGCTACCTATTAAATCTCGAAATTGTTTTTATTCATTATTATTTGTTGCGTGTCATTCGTTGCGGGGGTTTCATGTTGGAACAAGTAACTCTGGATAAATATGAGAAGCTCGATAAGCCCATAGAAGCACTGGCAAATTTGGTAAGGGTAAAATACGTTCCAACATTCATAAGGCTCAAGAGCGAGGAAGAAAGGCTCTTTGGATATGCTGACAAGCTGCACCTTCTTGATAGTGAGAAAAAAACAATAGCAATACCGCTGCAATATTCTAAGGTATACATAGAGCAGTACCAATATCCTAACACGAGGCTCAGCAGTGTGGCTAAGGTATCTGCAAAAACGCAGAAAGCAGTAGAGTCTTTCAGGAGCACTGTTAGAAAGATAACAGACGAAGCATTGCGTGCCATCTCCGAGCTTGGCATAAGCAAGGACGAATCCACAAAGCTCTATTTTGGCATAATAACGAAGATGGCATCCATTGGAAATGAAAATGCCCTAAAGGCATTGTGCGAACTTGAGGAAAAAGGTCTTATCACATACAATGAATCAAAATCAATAGACACGAGAAGTTTGAATATCGAGAGCAAGGTTGAAGTGCTTAAAGGTGTGGCAAGGAAGCACGCAGAATTTGAAAATCTCGACATATACGCAGAAAATGCTGTGGCTGAGGCGAAGCTCAGGGAAATGGTGATAAAGGATTACCTGCCCATATATTACGAGCTCAAGAAATACGAGGAAGAGATATTTGAGATAGTGAAAAATTATAACCTAGCCGAATCGGGCAGCGTGAAGGTGCGCACAGATTACGGCAACGTGTACATAGGCATTTACAAAGAAATGGGGTACAGCAAATACAATGCCGAGGAAATAAAAAGCGTATTAATAAATTATGGCTTCTCTGATAGCGATTTCACTGCTATAGATATATCATCGATAAACAGGAAGGCGTCTGCAGATAAGGTATATTCTCGTGCTATAGAAATACTTAAAAATATGGGATATGCAGAATACAGCAGGATGCGTCGCATAGAAATAAAAGCGCAAGACCACAAAACAGGCGAAGAAAAGAAACTCCTGAGAAATTAGGTGTCAAGCAATGAAATCTGGGAAAAGCAGAAAAAGAAAATTGGAGAAACAGAACCCAAAGCAAGCCCGAGAAAAAGCCCCAGATTCGAAGCGGCGCACAATGATAGAGCTTGCGCTTCTTGGCATAATTGTGGCGTATGCATTAATATACAGCATAGCGTATGTCGGCGGGCCGTCTTTTTACGGGGACGATACAGCATACCTGGGCTTAGCTGGTTTTGTGATACAAGGCATCTTCCACGAAAGCCCATACATATTCAGCATAAGGCTGCTGCAGTTCATGCCCATAGCATTCTTCTACGAGGTTTTTGGGGTAAGCATGCTCTCAAGCTCCGCCTGGGACATAATTAGCTTCATAGGCTCCATAATCCTTGCATTCTACATAGGCAAAATACTTTATGATGGTAAAGCAGGCCTCATAGCGGCCCTCTCGCTTGCATTCATACCCAACGTTGCAATGCTTGCCTCAACAATAAGTGACGACATAACATCAATGTTTTTTGTGGGGCTTGTGATAGCACTCGTATTGTATGGCAGCAAGAAGAATTCAAAGCTGTACTTCTTCCTTGCAGGCGCATTCCTTGTCGCAAGTGTTCTAGTTACACCCGAGGCATTTCTCATAAACCTTGCAGTAATTCTTTTCGTCATTGTTGAGATATTGAGGAAGCGCATAAAGGTCAACACGGCTTTTCTGTTCGCAATATTAGGCATAATCGTGGCAGGCATAATATTGATGGCTTACAACTACATCAACAGCGGCAACGCGCTCATAACGCTGAGTGTAAGCGGACACTTCTACAGCAAAGTAGGCAACAGCGACACAATACCTTCTACAAACATAGATCCAAGGTTTTACCTAAATACAATGTTTCCATATTCAATATTCAATGCAATAAAATCCGGCAACTTTAGTTTCAATTACATAGTCAATTCCTATTCGGGCTTCTTCTTCTATGCAATTTTCATGCTTCTATTCCTGCTTCCGATAATTGAGATAAAGAGCAGAAAGATGAAACTCATATATATAGTAGTGGTGCTTGCGGTAGCGATATACTACCTTAATTACCTGGTCCCTATACAAAACTCTTTTGCATGCACATCAAGCTCAATAAGCCCGAGCTGCCCTATGAGCCTCTTCTACCTTACATCTATACCTATAATAATACTTTTGGTAGAGCTTGCTGTGCTTAGGAAGAATCCAATATACACGCCGCTCTTCATCTTTATTTTTGGTCTCGTGCTCCTTACATATGGCCCAATGCATGTTTCACTGCAGCCATTCAACTATCTTATAGTCTATAGGCTCGAGAGGTTCCTCGCTGTAATGGGAATCCCAATAGTGCTTATAATAGGCATAGGCCTTGCTGAGCTAATAGACTTAACAAACAGCAAGAAGGCGAAGATACCAATAATTGCCGTTATTGCGATTGTAATGCTGTTCCTTATATACACCTCGCTCAGGATAAACATGTTCGCATACAACACGCTTGCATACGAAAGATACGATCAATTTGCAATAGCCAATTACCTCATGCAATACCCAAGCAATACTAAAATATACTTTGCATCTGGATTTTCAAACGTGCCAATATACATGAAGTTTGAAAACCTGAGCAGGTTCATGGCATATGACAGTATAGAGAACTGCACAAGCATACCTAACGGCACTTTCATAATAATACCAAAATACATGCAGATGTTTAATCTAGATTACACGCCGCATCCAAGGCAGTATTGCCCTTACTGGCAGCTTGTTCTCAATCCAAAATATCCATACTATTACAACAGCTCTATTGCAGGGGAAGCAATGCCTTTTGGAGCAAAGCTCTACTATGTGCCTGGAGGCTCGCTTAAGCTGATAAATACCACAACCTCTACCACAACAAACTCCACAAGCCCTACGACAACTGTTCCAACAACGACAACAACCACTATAGCGTATAATACGAAATTCAACTACTTCAATCTAACAGGAGTTGGCTATATCGCGCAGAATGGCGTTTTGGAGAACTTCACTGTAGTAAACGACGTGCAGAACGTATCAGTAATAATGAATAAAAGCTCGGCTTATCCAGGCGAATATGTCAATCTGAGCGTAGTCTTCTCCGGCAATTTCAAGTGGTATGCAAATCCTGCCACGAGCTACTACCTTAATCAGAGCATACACATGCCATTAATAAACTTCCATTACTATGGCGTCGAGCTGTCAAACGAGAGCAACATGCTGCTTGTCCAGAACAACGGCCCGTGGTACGATTACGTCACTCAGGTGGGCGAGCCGCACCAGCTGCTTTACATAAACGGCACCAGATACCTGCTGGTGCGCTGGATAATAACGCCGACGCCTAGCATGTCAGGCAAATCGCTCAAGCTTTGTGGTGGCTATTTTGCCACATACGAGAACACGACGTTAAAAGGGGGTTTCGGAAACCTATACAACATATTGGCATACGATCAGACTAATGTGGTAAACTCCTCGGTTATAAACTTGCAATCAAAGTGCGCAATCTTGAACGTAACCTGATTGCCTTAATGCAATTTAGCCTACACAAGTGCTATTTGCTAGTAACAAGGCTTGCGTTGCAAGCCCTACCATATTCTAAGCATTGCGTAGTATTCGTTGTGCCACTCAACGGAATGTATAAAGAGACTCCATTCATTGGCTTACCATTAATACCATCCCTGTAAAGCTGCAGTATGGTGCTGCCTTGCAGCGAGGTATTGTAAAATTCGACATTCCCAATATATCCTTTGAAATACGCAAATGTCGGCGTATTTCCATTTATATAGAATGTAGAGGTCCTCTTTCCTATTTCTATAATCCTCTGCCCGTAAACGCTGTAAGGGGTATTTGTCGTATTTTCAAGCGTGCCATTTACATATATGCTTATGCTCGTCTTGTTGTAGACGCATGCGATCATGTGCCATGAATCTATTCCTATGAAAGGCACAGTAGCGAAGCGCCAGCCTGCAGTGTAATTGCCAGGAACTTTTTCGTCGCTGAACACACCGCACATAGTCCTATTCATTATCTCCCCGCCTGTACCAACATACCATGTGGAGTGCGTGCCCTCGCTTATGCCTTGCGAAGCTATAACCCCTGTGCCATTGAAACTTGTGTATTTGACCCACGCTATGAATGTGAAATTGCCTTGCATGGAGGTATTAACAAGCAGGTATGTGTGGCCGTTGAAATATGTTGCATTGAAGTTGGTTGAAGAAGTAGAATAGTAGTAAATTGCCGCAATCGCTGCGGCAATTGCAAATAGAACAAAGGCAATTATTAACTGCCATTTTACCGCTTTTCTTCCTTTTGCAAGATGCTTCACAAAAGCCCCTCAATATTTGGCTAGGAACGCCACCTCAACAATTATCTCAAGCACTATAAGAACAATGACTATGAATTCTAGTATGTCGCTTCTCTTGGCCTCTATAATCTCGTGCACAGAAATCCTCCTGTTTGATATTGTCGCCGAATCTCCTATAACAGCATTCCTCAAGTCATATAGCCTGAAAGCGCCTGCAAACATGTTGTATATCCTTGAAAGATACCATTCGCCCATGCTGAATACAGTATTGTCTATTCTATTCAGGGTTTCCATCAAATCATCTGAGAATTCGGCAAGCGTGTGGTTAAGCCTCTCAGCCTTGCTGCTCATCATCCTTTCAAAGAAGCCCATCCTGTCAAGCTGGGCAACGGCTTCGCTAGTGTTCCTAAGCAATACTGATGCTTTTTCTTTGTATATCCTTAGCTCAAGCAATTGTATATTTGCTATTTCAGCAACAAGCAGCTCGTAGTCGAAGCTTTTGAGCTTGTCTATGAGCACAGCACCCTCCCAGCCTACGAAGAACGCATCGTCGCTGTTGTATGAGATGCCTTTTGAAAGGACATAATTAAGATATTCTGCATCAAGCTCATGCGCCGCAGGCTCGTCTATAAGCAGTCCTGCGACAAGGCTCTTGCTGCTCTTCATCACCTGGGCCTTTGTTGAGTTTATGAAGTAGAAGCTGTACATCTCGTTCATATTGGAGCTCTTTATGCTAATCTGCTTAGCCAATGCTACCTCTATTTTCTTATGAGCTTTCTCAGCTATCTGCTCTAACGCCATTGCAGTCTCTTTGCCAAATGCAAGCTTTGATAGAACAGATTCGTCAACATTCTCCAGAGGAATCCTTGCCCTTATTGAAAATGCACCTATCGCATATATTGCCGCCTGAACCCTTACTTTAAAGCTCTTTCCCTCTATGCTTATCTCGCTGCCGCTCAGGTTGAAGACCTGCGGCAAAGTGAATGTAGGCAATTCCTCAGGCATTGGCGTATTGTACTCGTATTTTGAGAAATCCTCAGGATTCTTCATAAGGTCCTTTACCTGGTCATAGCTGAGCTTGGATCCGATATCATATATGTACAAGTTTATGAATTCGCCGTCCATGCAAAAACCCTCAAAGAGCAGAAGCAATACTGATTGGAAGGCAAAATATAATAGGCTTGCCTATGCCGCTTATGCAAGCAATTTGTGCTTCTATGCCCTGCGCAGAAAAGGCGCAAAATACCCAAAAATCAAATTATAAAGATATTAATAAAAACATTCCAATGTATATGTTAAGCGGTAAAAATGACAAGGCCCTTTATAATACTTTCCATTCTAATGCTCGCCTTCGCAAGCTCTGCATTTGCATCGCAGGCAGTAGTTACCGCAGGCCTAAGCGTAATATGCCCTGGCGCCGTTCTGCTCAATGCAAATGCCAGCTACATGAAATATGTGAACATGAGCCTTAGCTACACATTATATTCGACGACAAACTGCAAGGTGCCAAGCATAAACGGCACCCTGAGCATAATATACAAAAACAACGGCACCATCGCCTTCTCAAAAAACATAACAGCATATAACATGAGCCAGATTTCACAGTCAAATACGATAAGCATGAAAACATCAAATATGCCCAATACAACGTACTACGCGAAAATATCTTTTGAGGAGCCAAATTATGCAATAAGCAACAGGTCAAGCGTCTTTGACATATTGAATCCGGCCAACATAACAATAACCAATCTTAAAGCGTCTCCAAGCGCAGCGCTGAGAGGCTCCCCTATAGTGCTAAGCATGAACCTGTCTAATGTTGGGCAATTGACATCTGGCAAGATAAAAACAGCAATAAAGATATTAGGGCCACAGTCAAGCGAAATAATATATAACGCAAGCCCGTTATCCCATGGCCAGAGCGAATCGATAACATTGCCGCTTTTAAATTATACCAAAATCGGTACCTACAATGTATATGCAGTTGCATCTTATAATACCACATCCTCTAAAGCGGTTCTGCAAAGCATTTCAAACAACGCTACAACTAGCTTCTCAATATATTCCACAACGCCTTCGCCATCGCCAGCTCCAACTCCGACGCCGCTGCCAAAGCAGGTAACCAAGCCAATATCAACCACGCCTAGCCTCGGCATAACAACTGCTCCTCTTGTAACTTCTGGCATGCAGGGTTCAATGCAGCTATCGCAGCTCGGCCTCGATAACACGGCAAATTCAACCGAAATTGTGAACATATCAGTGCCTAAGCAGTATGCCAGCATGCTGAGCTTCTCCGCAAACAGCGTATCAATAAAGCCCAATACAAGCATAAGCGTGCAGCTGGCATTTTACCCTAATTCCACGGCTCAGCCAGGCACATATACTATACCAGTTTCACTAGCAGCAAGCATAGGAAACAAAACAACTACCGTGACAGAATACACGCTGTTTACAGTATACAGCAAGTCTAGCAGCGAGATAACGGACCAGGTCCTTCTTGCCAATAACACAAACACTGCCAATGGGGTTGTAAAGATATCAAACCCTGGCAATTCAACAATGCTGAACGTGCATGTCGAGACGATGGTGCCGCTGCTTGTGGCCAAAAACATTTCAGACATAATCGCCTACGGATTGGAAAACAACATAACAATCTCCAAAGGCTACTACATCATAAACTGGTACATACCGTATATAAAGGCAGGGCAAAGCACATATGCCTATTACACAGTTGCCAAGCCGCAGAACCAGGTCCTGCTTGCGAACATACAGAACATAATGGAGGTGCCTGCTCCGGTGAAGCCTTCCAGCATCCTCAAGATAATAGACATAAACTTGCCGACATTCTACTCCAACAGCACCAATGCAATATCCGTCGAGGAGCTTTATACAGGCACAGCAATGCAGCAGGTGACTGTGCAGCTATTAACCCCTCCGGGCATAACGGTGAATCCTGAATTCGTAGTGGTCAATGCGACGCCTAATCAGGCGCTTGTACAGAAATTCTTCATAACAATGCAGCAAGGATTTACTGGGACAGAAATGTTCAATCTGTACATAAACACGAAGGGTTTTAACGCAACATATTCTTTGCCTGTGGTAGTGCTGCAACAGCCTGCAACAACCTCGACAACCACAATTCAGCAGCAGCCGAAGCCAAGCCCTGCAGTGCCTTATGCCACTGTAGCAATAACGTTTTTAATAATTTTCATACTATTATCAATATTATTGCTGTTTAAAATTGGCAGAAAGCCAAGGTACAGCGCAGAGAGAATGTTAGAGCTTAAGCAAATGCGCGAAGCCATAAAAAGATCTGAAGACTGATTGCATGCCCCTATACAAAATACGCATATCCTCGCAAAAAGGCGGCGTGGGCAAGACTACTGTTGCCGTTAACCTTGCTGTTGCATTGCAGCTCAAGGGGTACAGGACGCTGCTGCTCGATGCCGACACTACTAATCCCAGCGTTGGCTTCCACTTGGGCATGGAGGGCGCGAATGTAGGATTGAAGGAGCTTATGAAGAAAGAGCGCCTGCTCAAGGACGTTATATCTATACACGGCCCTACAGGATTGCATACAATCTGCGGCACAATAAATTCGAAGCCTTTCGCAATGAATGAAAGCAATTCAAAGGTAATTTATGAAAAGATAAAGAATACTAACTACAGCTTTTTAATAGTAGATACGGAGCCAGGCTACACAACAGATTACGTGGCGCAGATATACGACGAAGCGTTGCTGATAACAACACCAGAAACCCCTGCAGTTGCAAGCATAGTCAGACTGAGCCACAGCTTCGACCAGATACATCTGAAACACCATATGCTGATAAACAAGATGGGCAGGCACAGATACGAGCTGCACCCAAGGGAGATAGAAGAGACCTATGGAGGCAAGGCAGTGGGCATTTTGCCGGAGGACGAAATAGTGCCTATAAGCATAAGCGAGCACATACCCGCATACGTACTCTCCAAGAGGGCGAAGTTCAGCCAGTCTATTTCTGATCTTGCAGACTACTATTCAGCAATGTCTGAATTGGAGCCAGATGCAAGAGCATCAAGAGGATTTTGGCAGAGATTCCTAAGCTTTTTCAGGAGATAAAAACAGCAAGCACTCAGAATGCACAGATAAAAAGCTTTATAGCTATAAATTTATAACTGTAAACGATATACGTATATTTATCCGGTCTGCCAGGGCTGATCCAGTGAAAGAAATGCAAACGCATATGTTGATATTCGCATTTATATTGATACCACTGCTAGCAACAGGCTTCATCGCATACCCACAAGCATTGGCAACGCTAAAAGCCATGGTGGGCAATGCGGTGCTGTCCTTGTATGCAGTAAGCATGCCCATATTCTCTATTCCTGCAAATACGCTTGCCTTTGCAAACTCTACCTCTTCAGGCACAGCCTCTGCAAATGCGCTCAGCTCAAACCCCATATATACTCTTTTGTTTGATACAACACCTAGCAATATAATTTTCAATGGCAATACATATGCGAACAACACCCAAGCAAGCATCGCACCGGGAAACTATCCTATCAATGCAATAATCCCAGAAAATCTTGTCTTTGCAAGCTGGTCTGTAACACCGAACGTTAGCGTGGCAAATTCAACATCGCCAAACACAATCGTTTCTGTGAGCGGCAATGCAATAATAACCGCAAGCTTCAATGCTATAACAACATTTTCAGAAAACGGTCTGCCTGGAAATGTGGCATGGAGCGTTATATATAACGGAATTGAACAAAATGCGACTGCACCCAACAAAATATTGTTTTACACCACACCAGGAACATATGGCTTCTCAGTAAACTCTATTATATTAAGCAACAACACATATGTTTCAAACCCTGGGCGTGGCAACCTTTTAGCAGGCAATTCTGCAATTATAAGCTTTGTAAAGCAACAAGCAATTAATTCTTCATTATCAATACCTCAAAACCTTACATCTAATTCAACATACTTTAATTCATCTTTTGTAAATAATGTTACTTTATTAATAAACAGGAGCACAGATGTACAGAGCAACCTTATACAGAATCTTATAAGCGAATTCGAAAGCACAAAAAGCGCCATGCATAATTCCAAGAGAATGATAAATCCAACAATCGAAATAGGAAAAATAATGAATATATTTGGAAATTCAAGCAGATATTTTGGGGCTAACATAATAATAGTTTCGGGCAGATATAATTCAAATAGAATATATCTGCTAAACATCAGCATAAGATCAAACTTTTCAAATAACAAAGTATTATCAAAAGTTAACCTGATAAGGGCAAACATAACATCTCCTATCCTATACAATCCGCGCTCACAGCTAAAGGGGATATCAATTACACCCCTAGCAAGTTTTAACAACGTCTCTACTTCTGTCGGAATATTAAATAGTATACCAAGTAATTATCCAAAATTCAACTTGCCATTTTACTCCTTATTCGAGATAAATAGCAGCGTAAATGATTCATTTGTTAAAAATGCAATATACAATTTCTCAGTAAATAGCTCCTGGATAATGAGCCATGGGATAAGCCCTAACCAGGTAACTTTGTACAAGTATATATCATCAACCTCATCATGGGTTCCTTTGCCTACAACACTTGTCGGAAGCAATGCAAGCTCGTATTTCTACAACGCTTATTCAAATTCATTATCTAGTTACCTTGTCTCTTTCTCTACTAATGGTATATCTGGTAATGCAAATCCAGAATCAGTCACGCTTCCAACAGGGTATAAGTTGTATATTTGTGCTGGAGGCGCAAATTATACATTCGCAACTTCCTCTCCCACTGTTTCTTGGACAATAGACATCAATGCACCACCAGGCGCATCGATATTGGGCTCTGCCAATGCTTCTATAGGGCATCAAACAAGCAACATATGCACAGCATACACTACAGGTGCTACTTATCCTGGGCTTGCTATTGCTGGAATGGGCTTAAACCAAACCAGATACAAATTGTACACAAACGCTGTCGGATCTTCAACAAGCGCTTCTCTCTCATATACTGTTGCAACATCAAATTCCTTCGTGGTATTGGCAGGTGCGGCAGGCTACTTCAATTTTACGACCATAACACTGCCTTCTGGCTGTCAAATGCAGGTTAGGAAAAATAATATAGATACTTTTGAAACTGCTTTTATTGCTACCTGTCAAAATGCAGCTGCTAGCACTACGTCATATACGCTATCTGCAAACTTAAGCTCTTCTGGTAGCGCAGCATTAGCAGCATATGTATTTTCTCCTTATAATGTTGTGTTCCAAAATATACCGAATACAGGGAAAATATTAGTAAATAATACAGTAGTAACAACAAGGTCAACAATACCCATAATAGGGAGCGGCAACATAATAGCTATTCCATCTAATGGTTTTGTCTTTAACTACTGGCAAGCTAGCAACGGCAACCTAACTATAGGCAACATATATTCAAACAATACAACTCTTACTGTTAATGGAGATGGTTCAATAACAGCATACTACACAAAAGTCTTGGCACCGCAAAATGGCAAATATACTTTCAGTATGAATCAAAACTCCTCTATATACTCATTTATACTAAAAAATAACATACCTATACAGAAGGTATCTGTGAATCTTAAAAAAAGCCTTCCATTTCAGGTAAATGCAATATTGCAAAATTCAAATGCCCCACCTAGTGGTATAGGTTCTCCGGTTACAAAAGTCTTTAATTATACTATAATAAATGAGAGTTGGGTTGGTCTTGATGCAAATATCTCTAATGTTACATATTATGTAGCAGTGCCTGTGTCGTGGGTTTCAAATAGTGGGCAAAGCGATGGCAATATAAAATTATATAAATATGTGGGAAGTTCATGGATAACGTTGCCTACCACATACACCGGCACAAACGGAACAGATTACTTCTACACTGCCGTTTCAAACTCCCTTTCAACATATGCTGTCGGCTTTTCAGTAAATGGTACTACTTCAACAGCCTCTTCGGCATCTCTTACTTTGCCCGCAGGTTATGCAAACTACTTTTATGCTCTCGGCATCGTACCGTATATTAAAAATGCTTACCCCCCAGTACCTTCAACAAACTATATTAATGATTCTACTGCAACTTACTCTTCTAGATCTGCACCAAGTGATTATACAAACTTGGCGTCAATCGGGCATTCCACATCAAATACTGGATCATATAGCACAACAGGCACTGTTTCCGGAGCCTCTCTTGTTGGCGTAGGTGCAAATGTTTTGGTGCAAAACGGTGCTGTTTTCAGTGCTAATACCGGCACCTCTTCTGCAACATCCCTTTCACTTTCATACAGCGTCGCAACGAGCAATAGTTTTGCAATAATAATGTTTTCTTCTGCATGGTATAATTTTACAAATGCGCCGACAGCATCTGGTTGCGTTTTGCAGAAACATCTATCTTATACTAATTTTGTAAGTGCAGCTGAATTGACATGTAATTCTGTTGCTGCAGGCAGTTATACTGCAAATGTTTTAACTTCCGGGAGCGCTGCCATATCTGCTGCAGCATACGTATTCCCGCCTTATAATGTTATTCTTTATGACAATCCCACAACAGCAACAATAACAACTAATGGCGCTACTTATTCAAATGGTCAGGTTATGCAGGTAATAGGCACAAATGCCATTACAGCAAATCCACCAACAACAGGCAACTGGGTCTTCAATTCATGGAGCGTAAGCAACTCCATCAATCTTAGTATAAGCAGCTCTACTGCAAATCCAGCCACGCTCACTGTAATGGGCAATGGCATTGTTACTTCAACCTGGAATGGTATTACAAAGTTCTTCGAAACCGGCCTGCCAACCGGGGCAAAATGGAATGTAACATATGATGGCATACTAAACAGCAGCACGACAAACATGGTTTTATTTTCAACCCTTCCCGGCACCTATTCATTTTCGGTGCCTGTCCAGAAAATAAACGGCAAGGCATACGAGCCTTCGCCATCTTCAGGGAGCATATACTCAGGCAATGCGATAACAATTAATTTTGTGCCATTCAGCGCAAGCATATCGCCTCCAAGCAATGCGGTTGCTGATGCAGGCCAATACGAAACATTCACAGTTACAGTCTACAATGGCACTTCATCATATACATATAACGTACTTGTTGCAAATGCTGTAACCCCAGGTACTATAATGCATAATGATCTTGTTAGTGGCTCAACTGCTAAAACACTAACATATACCTTCCAGACAACTAGCAGCGATGCCAGCAATTCGCCAGAGAAGGCAAATGCGATATTGACAGACTCGTTTCCTGCAACTGTAAACACAACTTACTCATCAAATTTCATAATAAATCAAGCTATGACAACGCCAAGCATCTCTCCTACAAGCCCAGCAACCTACTCCTCAGGCCAGACAGTTGATTTCTCAACCTCATTTACTGGAGGTTCGCCGCCATATACATACAACTGGCTTGTCGTAAACTCTATTACAGGCGCGCTTATTGCAAACGCATTGTATACAGGCGTTAGCGCAACAAGCAATACCTTTGCATGGACAATACCAAGCTCAGCTACTGGCAATACTGTCGTTGCTAATGTCATTGTTACAGACAACGCGAGCACGCCTGTAACTGTAAATTCTGTAGAAAGCGGTGTTATAACAATCTCGTCTGTAACATGCACTATATCCCTCAGCACAACTTCCATAAATTTCGGTTCGATAAGCCCCTCCACGAGCATAGCAACGAATAACGCAATAGCAGATTCCAATACGGGCAATGCAAACGCCTACATTTTTGTATATGGGGGCACCTGGATTGGTCCAACGCAGTTCGGGGTAAGCAATACAACATGGTCAAAAGCATCTGGCACCTTGTTCTCATCGGCAAATAAGCTCTCTTCTACAGCAGCTAACACAACAATCCTTGTCCCAGCAAGCTCAAGCAACAGCATTTACTTTGGCCTCGGCGTGCCTGGAGGAGCCCCACCTGGGTCCTACTCGCAGAACATAATAATAGAGAACAGCTGCTGATTCAGCGCTCTTTTTGCTGCTAAATCAGTCCAGCATTTTTGAAGTATTCTATGACTGCACTTTTGGCTTTTGCATAGCTTACAAATGCATCTTTTTGAAGCAGGCGAAGCAGCTCTTTGTCCCATATGCTTCCTATTTCTTCAACTCTCTTTGAAAACCGCTCTTCTGTGAAAACGTGGCCCCATTCTTTCATTTTAACGTCTACAAGACCCAGCCTAAGCTCTGTGCCTTTGCTTGCCATAAAGTATATGTCATAAAGGTCTCTTGCCTTGATATTGCGCCTATAAAGCAGCGCCACCACCTTTTCCGCCAGAATTTCGCTTTCGCTCATGACCAAAGCGAGGTATGGATGCAAGTCCTTATAAACCGGATTTCTCCTGGCAACGTTTACCGGCTCCACCACGGACTCTTTTTTGCCTATCTCTATCTTTAGGTGTTGATATTTGCTGGTCGTGATAAACAAAGGTCCTCTTATGCTCAGCTCGTATTTTAGCATCTTGTTTGTATCTATTTTCCTTAGAAGTTTTGCAGGAACCTCGTTATGCAATTCATCAAGCATCTTGTCTATTTTGCTCTCCATTGCTTCCATTTCATTCCGCGCCTTCGACGCAAAGTCAAGGTCGTCAGAAAACCTTGGAGAATCGTAAAACTTGGAAAGAGCAGTGCCGCCTTTGAACACCAGGCTGTTACAGCACCCAAACAGCCTTTCCAAGAAAAGCTCTTCTATGTAATCCTTTTCCTGCTGATACGGCTGTTTATATGCTCCTGTCTTCAAAAGTTCGTCAGCGTCTAGCACTTTTACACCCTATCGCTTGTTGCAGAGCCAGCAACTTGTCTGCATATGTATAGTATCTGTGTTCCTTAAGCAGCTTTGCGACTCCCAGCAATACGCGCTTATTTTTGCTTGTCTCGGCGTATCTTGCCAGCTTTGCTATGTCTAGCCTTGGCGGTCTCTCGAGTGCGTCTTCGTCAAGGTCGTTGGCATCGGCAAAATAGTATATGTCAACTACTGCTTTTTCGGGGTCTGCCATGAACACGTTGCCGTTTGCCTCTTTATGGTAGCCAAACATCATGGCCTGCTTTACGTGCTTGAAGATTATGTCATAGCCTTCGATCCCTTTGATAGGCTTGTGCCTCTTTGTAGAAACGACATAGATGAAACGTGGTATCTGGGTAGTTAGACCGTAGTACGCGAGCGCAGATACCATGCTAACATATGAAGGTTTTAGTACGCTTGAGGCAATTTCATACTCGTTCGCCTTTGACTTTATGTAGTAAAGGCCTCGCTCCGCTCTTCCGATTACATTTTTCTCAATTGCCCTTTGCAGGAAAAGGCTTGTGTACTTCTTTCCAGAGCCAATGATTTTTGTTGCATCGTTTAACGTAAATACCGTAATGTTCCTGCTAGCCAGAAACTTGATAAATTCTTTGGTCTGCATATCCTCTTTTAATACGAAGCAAACATATATATGTGTTTCGCTATATATCAAAGGATAGATATCATTACATCTATATCCACAATATTCTTTTGGTCTCAAACTATTTAACACGTTGCTTTGCTGTTTATACATTGAACTTCAATGCTGTTTGCATCCTATATGTGGCTCCGTACGGCACGCAATCTGGTGCGTACTCTCAGGCAATAACGATAGAAAGCAGCTGCTTATGCTGCTTTATCTGCAAGATTATCCATGCGCCGCAAATTGCACGTTAATTGCGTTAGTGATTGAAGCGAACAGCGAAACAATTGCAATCAGGGATTTATCTGGTAATACTACATATCAGTAAAAGCGCAATTGGTAATCGTCTTTACCATTATCCGAATACTTTCTTATTGCCTCTTTGATTATGCTGCTGTCTATCTTGCAGTCCATCCTTCTAAGTTCCTTATTTACCACATTGGCGAGCTCTTTTTCGCCCCAATACGGATCCTGTACAGCTATGAAAAAGTCCATGTACTCTTCGCATTCCTTAGGCATTATCTCTTTTTTGTTTACTATAGGAACTTTGTTTTCCATAAAGGTCAAATACTTATTTCATCGCTCCTTTTAAAATGTCTATACATAGTTAGACAGAAAGCGATATCCGCTGCTTTAATTATAAACTTGCTATGCAACGCTAAACCGAAGCAGGTGTGATCCAATTGGGCTCAAACAATATCAATGGGAATGTTGCAACCGCAGTGGCTTCGCCGAACATAGCGTTGGTAAAATACTGGGGCAACGAAGACGAAAAGCTTATAATACCAAAGAACAGCTCGGTAAGCATGACACTAGACGAGAAGCTGAGCACCAAGACGAGCGTGGTGTTCTCGGGCGTGCTCAAGGAAGACCTCTTTTACATAAATGGCGAACTGCAAGACTTATCTAACAGCGAGGTAAGGGAAAGATTCAATGTAATAAATATTATGAGAAGCGCTGCAAATATAGACTACAAAGTAGCAATAGTGTCCGAGAACTCCTTTCCTTCATCCGCTGGTTTAGCTTCAAGCGCAAGCGGCATAAGCGCCATGGTGTTTGCTGCTAACGAAGCCCTTGAGTTGCACATGAATGCATTTGAGCTTGGGCGCATTGCAAGGCGCGGAAGCGGGAGCTCTTGCAGGAGTCTTATGGGCGGATTTGTGAAATGGGAAAAAGGCGTAAAAAGTGACGGCTCCGATTCGTCAATAAGGCAGATAGCGCCATCATCGCACTGGCCTGAGATTGTCGACTTAATAGCAATAGTGTCAAAATCAAAGAAGAAGGTTTCATCAAGGGCGGGGATGAGAAAGACTGTTGAAACAAGCCGGCTATACAAATTAAGGCCGGCATTCGCAGACGAGGCGTGCAATTCAATAGAAAAAGCCATCATTTCAAAGGATTTCGATTCGCTTGCTGAAATAACGATGAGGGATAGCAACAATATGCATGCCCTGATGCTTGACACTTGGCCTCCTTTGAAATACCTGAACGATACCTCTTTCAAGATAATCGAAGCAATACAAGGACTTAACAGCTCCTATGGCAAGAATGTCGCAGCATATACTTTTGATGCAGGTCCAAATGCACATATAATAACGCTCAAAAGCCACATAGGCAAGGTGAATGATGCACTGGATTGCATAAGCGGAATAGAGAAAATAATAGAAGCAGGGATTGGGAACGGCCCAAGGCTCCTTCATGAATCAGAGTCAATAATCTCTAAATATGTGAAGATTTAGTTTTGTAATCTAGCAAGGGCATTTATGCAATATATAACTTTGCAGATACCTTTTCACTGCTTGCTTAGTGCTTTCCCAATCGCCTCAAGGTCAAAAAGAAGCACATGCTCCTTCTCTGCAATTTCTTTCATCTCCTCAGTGAAGCCGCTTTTGCTGAAGAGTGCGAAGCCAAACAGGATTGCAAGTTGACCAAAACTCTCTTATCTAGAAGTATTATGGTTTGTGGGGATGCAACCACCAGAAGAAAGGTTTATCTGGTGCATATACCAGCCTTTTCGGCAAGAGGACCTGCGCTCTATGTAGGTTTATAAGGGCAAAGCCCGCATGTCATGCTTTTGCGATATCTAGTTTTTAAGAGCAGGTTTATATTATATCAATTGCATCAATTCCGTCAGGTTGCCTCTCTAGCGCTTTTTTATCTGGTACTATAAGCAGCTTGTGCAATCTGCCAAATTTGCTAAGATTTTTCTATGTTATTATTTAGCTTGCACTGAGCTGGAAATCCCACACTCTTTAGAGGTGGGATGTCACTCTCTGCACCATTTTTCTATAGCTGCCTTGACTTCTTCAAACCTAGGCAAAGGCTCAAAAACAAGATTTTTTAATTCATTTTCGAAA
>JBMFHL010000004.1:0-38720 GCA_049976845.1 Candidatus Micrarchaeia archaeon
GCCTGTAATCGCAACAAACGGCAGGGGCTTCTACAAGTCAAAGAAGCCAAAAGATCCCGAATACGGCAAGTGGGCAGTCGAGAGAATATTCTCAAGGCTGAAGGAAATATTCGGTCTTGCAAGAAACAGGTTTGTGGGTATTGCAAAGGTCACGATCTTTGCATTTTCATGCCTCATTGCCTACTTGGTAAAATACGCAATGTGACTGTTTCGCGTTTGACGAGGTGAATAAATGTAAATGTCAGGATCCTAAATATAGTAGTGGGGTAATTTAATCTTCGAATATTTTTTATAAATCTCATAAAGATTTATTAAATACGAACGGTAAATCTAATACTGGTGCAAAATGAATAGTGTAGATGAAAAGGCGCAGGAAATAGATGTGCGCTGGTATGAGCTTGGTCCTGCCGCAGGGCTATTGAGGCTAGAGGGTCTTGCATTTAGGAGCTATCAGTTCAATATAATAAAAAGCATATCCTCTGGCAAGAATACGCTTGTTATATTGCCAACAGGACTTGGCAAAACACTTATAGGAATATCGGCAATAGCAAATGCATTATACAACGGTAAAAAGGCATTATTCCTTGCGCCAACAAAGCCGCTTTGCGAGCAGCACGATAAAACGCTCAGGGAGCTCCTCAAGATAGAATCAGAGAAGGTACTTTTGCTGACAGGCGCGCTTGGGAAGGAGAGAAGAATCAGGCTTGAGGAGGGGGCGAAGGTTATAGTCGCAACCCCGCAGACTGTTGCAAACGACTTGAAAAATGGTATACTGAGCCTTGAAAACTTCGGAATAATAGTTTTTGACGAGTGCCACAGGGCTGTTGGGAAATACGCATACACTTATATCGCAGAGGAGGCGGAGATGAGGAACATACAGGTTGTAGGCCTTACCGCATCTCCAGGAGGAAGAAGCGACAGGATAAAAGCTCTCATAGAAAGCCTAAGAATAGACAACATAGAGGTAAGGATTTCTACTGACGAGGATGTTGCCCAATACGTGATGCCCAAGCACATGCATATAATAAACGTCGAAAACTCGGAGAGGATAAAAAACATAGCCGAGCTTCTGAAGCCCATTATAGAGGAAAGTTTGTTATCGCTTAACAGGATGGGCCTCACCAACTTCAAGAGGTTTGAGAACCTCCCCAAGGGCAGGCTCATAGAGATAGGTAGCGAGATAAGCAAGATAGAGGCGAGGAACTACAAATTCGGGGCGATGTTCAGCTATATAAAGCTGCTCAATCTCGTTCACGCTTACGACCTTGTGGTAACAGAAGGATTGTATGCATTCAACAGCTATTTTGTGGGCCTTGCCAACAGGGAGAAGAAAAGTAGGGCAATAGAGAATATATTGAACAATGGCAATGTTATAATAGCAAGAAGGCTTAGTGAAGAAGGCATAAAGCTCGGAGAGGAGCATCCGAAGGTCTTCGCGCTTTTTGAGATACTGAAAGGGTATTCAGGTAAGAGCGCAATAGTCTTCGCGCAATACAGATCCACAATAAAGATGCTTGTAGAAATGCTCACCAAGCATGGCTTCAATGCAATGCCTTTCGTAGGCAAGAAAGAGGGCGTTACGCAGGCGCAGCAGAAGCAGGTGATAAACGATTTTGAAGCAAGGAAATTTGACATATTAGTAGCCAGCTCGATAGGTGAGGAAGGGCTTGACATTCCAAGCGTCGACCTTGTCATATTCTATGAGCCTATACCGAATGAGATAAGAAACATACAGCGCAGGGGCAGGACCGGAAGGTTTAGGGCAGGAGACATCTTCATATTGGTTGCAAATGGCACGAAGGACGAGGTATATTTGATGATATCAAGGCAGAGGGAGAAAAAGATGCTTGAGATAATAAACAGCATAAAGCTGAGGCTAAGCAGCATAAGGGATGGTCAGAAGCGGCTCAGGTAGAAAGCAGAGGAACAAATTATTAGTGGAAGTTACAAGACCAGTAGATTTAAATATCAAATAAAGTACTAATAGTAATCGGTGGGGAAGAATGGAAGGACTAGAGTTAGGCAGAGGCGAAAAAGGGGGAATGCCAAAAAGCCGAGAGTCTAGCATAGAAGGGAAATCAATAGGGGAGATAGCAGAAATGCTAGAAGGCAAAGAGATAAGCGAAAAAGAACTTGGAGAGATAGCAATAGACAATAGTGAATCAAGAGCAAAGATAAGGAGCGCAATGGAAATATACATAGCGAGGCACCGAGGAGATCCAGAAACAGAATCAATAAAAAGGAGCATAGAAGAAATAACAGTGGTAGACTTCCTGGAGTCTCTGAAATAATAAGAAGGAATGAGGCCCACAGGCAAGTGGGCACTCATGCCCCCTTAACCAAACCTATTTTTCATTCCCTCTCCACTTCTAATTCTCCACTCATTATTTAGAAGTGACCAACTTCATTTTCTTATGCTTACCACTTTTATGTTGAACACAAGCGTGTAGCCTGCAAGAGGCGGATTAAAGTCTACAGTCGCATTCTCGCTGCCAACGCTGATTATTCTGCCTTGATAGCCCTGCGGCGATGTCACTATCATGCCTGCTTTAACAGTTGCGTTTTTGAAAAGCGACAGTGGAATGTTCTGTATTAAGCTCTGGTTTACTTCCCCATATGCCTCGCTTGGTGGTATTGTAACTGTTTTGTTCTCTCCCACACTCATCCCTATCAGAGCGTTGCTAAAGCCTTTTATCACTTGTCCCGAGCCGACAGTAAAGTTGAAAGGTGCTCCGCCTACGTTGGTTCCAAATACTGTGCCGTTGGTAAACGAGCCTGTGTAGTAAACGCTTACATTGTCTCCTACCGCGACAACATTGGCGCTTGATGAACTAACCATAAGATATATTACGCCTATAATTACTATAGCTAGCAGAATGCCGCCAAAAACATAAGCTAAGCTGGCATTTGGCCGTTTTCCCGAAGCTTTTGATTCAAAAGCCTCTTTTTCCTTCCCTGATTCCTTATTAGCTTCTACTTTCATGCTCTCATCCATTTTATTAAGAATAAAAAAGTTTATAATGTATTAACTGTGGATTATGCAAATCAGGCATTTGAAGAAATACTATAAGCAATTGCGTTTTCCTTAACTAAGCAGCAGGAATCAACTAATAGCATCTTTGTAATAGCCTCCAGCAAGCCTGACTTTCAAACCTATCTTTTCAAGCATTCTCCTCATGTCCGGCCCTGCGCCCGCTGCTATAACCTCGTTGATTTTGTGCCCGATTATAAACCTTGCGACGTTGGCGTGGTGTTCTCCCTCCTTCTCCATTTCATGTGCCTGATCCCATTTGACATCGATCTCTTCTATGCTTGCAACCTTCCCATCTTTTACGTGTATAATTGCAACCCTTGGTGCTCTGCCTATACCTGTCAGCATGCCATCTTCGTCATTGGCTGCCATTAATATCCTATCAGCCATAATATCATCAATCCCTTATGTAGTAAAAGGTATTAAATATTTTTCTCAGATTATTTGCCACTCTTCTCTTTCTAATAAGACGCTTTATGTTCTCCATCTGCATATTTCCTGCTTGCTTTCATACTATAAATGGTTCCGATTTATAATCATATACATTTGCCATGATTGAAAAACTTGGGCTTTTTGTTATGCCTCTGGTAAGCGAATGAGAGTATAAATCCCCATAAAACTCTAACACAAACTTTATTAAATTTTCAAGATAAACTCTATGCAATGAAAGCCAAAAATCCGGATAGGCGTGTGCTTCGAAACCTTGCATTGCTCATAATAATAGGATTCATGCTTGCAAGCGTGCTTTATTCATTGCTAGACCTTCTTAATGTTGAGAACTATCTCAAGTCTTGGATTCTTGCTCTCATTACAGTGGTTTTTGGTGTTATGATAACAATTATAATAGCCAAGGCTATAAAGGAGTATATCCTGTTAAACGGGGTGAAGCAGGAAGCAGGCACAATTTCGCTTCTTTTTGAAATAATCTCTTATACTTTCGTAGCCGTAGTCGCATTATACCTAATACATGTAAATGTTACTGGCTTGCTCATAAGTGCAGGATTTCTTGGGATTGTGTTGGGCCTTGCCGCTCAATCTACGCTCGGTAACATATTCTCCGGCATCTCGATGATAATCGCAAAGCCTTTTGAGCCAGGAGATGCGATAACTGTGCAGACTTGGCAGTACAACAAGCTGCCATCTACGTATCCACATGAGGAGTATATACCCGGCTATGCAGGCACCGTAGTGAAGATAGGCCTGTTGTATACAGAGCTTTTCAGCGAAGCAAATGAGCCCCTTTATGTGCCAAATGGGATTCTTAACCAGGCACTTGTGATAAATCATCGCCGCGCAGCAGCAAGAGTAATAAGATTCAGGGCAGAGCTTAACAAATCAGTGCCTTTTGACATGGTAGAGAAGAAGATAATGGATCTTTTGAAGAAGCATGGGGCAGGTTCGGAAAGTGCGGTAAGCGTGGAGCACGTCAGCGAGAACACTTACGGCTTGCTGGTAACAGTATATGCCAAGGACAACGCCAGGGAGATAAAAACAATAAGATCGGCGATCCTTGCAGAGATTCTCAAATACTCAAAGTCTTATGAAAAGCACTAGAATACCAGGCCTTCAAAATTCCAATGCACGCACTAGCCGCATCAAGGCAGAACCGGTTATTTAAACGATAGAAATATTTATTTTGCATACTCTCTCATAGTTTGTGATACCATGGTAGCAAAGGAGAAAAATAATATAGACATATTTTGCAATAAAGAAAATCTAAGAAAGCAAGTCTATTATGAGGCGAAATATACCTATGCCCTTTACAACCTCTATCCTGTGGTCAAAGGCCATACCTTGTTTATACCAAAAAGGCATGTCACTAGCATAAATGAGCTTAAGTTAGAAGAAGCTGTTGATATGATAAAAGCAATAAGGTATGTTGTACCAAAACTTTTGAAATTTTACCATGCTGATGATTCGTATAATCTGGTTGCACAAGTTGGTCCATATTCTGGCAGGTCTCAAGAGCATTTGCATATACATGTAGTTCCTAGGAACAAATTTGACATATATCAAGATTACAATGATAAATTGTATATAGACTTAAGGAAATTTGAGCTTAATGAGCTTGCAATGCATGAAATATCTCCAGAAGTAGAAAAGTTAAGGAAAGTGTTTAAATATAAGCCACATGTATAGCAGTATTAATTGACAATACACATGCAGAACTCCTGATCGCCGTTCGAATTAGTTAATTTCGCATTAAATTATTAGGAATAGTATATCAATTAGTATATAACTTATTATCTGCCCAACAAACACCCAACCTGATAATGTGGATACATATCTGTCTTTATTTTCTGTTATCACATATGATATTATTGGCCCTATTATAGGTAATAAAAACAATAAAGAATATGCTTTATTTTCATTATCAGAAGAGAGTACGTAAAGCATAGCTATTATACTACCTATTTGGTATGGTACTGAAGAAATTAATATCCATATAGGAGACGCTTTTATTTCGTTTGGTATATGCCTCAAACTCATTTTTTAATCCCTTTTTATTTTGCTTTTACCTTGTCATTAAAAACAGTTCTTAAAGCTTGGACATAGTTGTTATAAGTATTATTTCTTTTATCCTTTATATCCGGATTAGAAAACCTATACTTATATTTTTTGCTATTAGTTTCTATTTGAATATTATTTCTATCTATCTTTATAGCTAATATATCCTCATTATTTAATGAAAAATTATCGGGGTTTGATTTGAGCGCATCATCTGGATTCATTTGTGCAAGTTTTTTTGTCTCGTTTTCAATATTTTCTTTTGTAATTTTGTTAGCAATTCCTCTTCCGAAGATACCAAACACATATGTGAATCCTGCATAAGTTGCATTAGAAGAAGTATCTGACACCTTTAGAATTAGCAATCTCTTGTCTGTTATTATAATACTTCTTCTTGCCGGTGTTATAATTCCAAAAGAAGTTAAATTATCTATATACCCTATAACTCGTTCGTTTTCCATCCAAATCACAGAGATTATGTAATCTTAAAATATTAAAAAACTTTCTTTATCTACATTCATTCAATCTGAATAAAAGTTTATCTTTCTTCTTTATAACCCCTGACGGAGCACCTATAAACTAATCAACTTACCGATAATATGCAGCGCTACTTTTCTCTTTTTTGCAACTATATACTCTATTCAACAGCTTTGTGTATTAAATACCCTTCTTAGAACAGTGTCTTTTGCAATACTGAGAGACTGCGCTATAAAACGCAACGAATTGCCGCAGGTCGGATTTGAACCGACGACATTCCGGTTTCTGCCTCTTGATAAAACTTCTACAAGAAGTTTTACTTCAGCCGGACGCTCTCCCGGACTGAGCTACTGCGGCACTGTTACAATCTAAAAATTTATTATACACATATTTATATTGCTTCTTATACCAGCTAAAACAACGTTCTGAAAAATAATCCTTCTTTTTAATTGATTTTTTACCCTCTTACGCCTTGCAATTTATTTGCGCTTGACTGGTACTAAAGAGGCATTTCGGTGATAAGAATATAAATGCAAATAATCTATAAATATACATTCGCAAAGTAATTTTAAGTTAAAAATGCTTTGCTTTGGTTTTGGGTAGGTGGAAGAATGCCTTCTGAAAATGATGATGAAAATATAAGGCTTGTAAAGGAGTTTGGTGCACATGAAATAAGTGAAATAGCGGCGCTGCCAGATTTCTATACGTTCAACAATGGGCTAATATACTCGCATAGGGACTTTGACATTTTCATGGAAAGGCTTAACAAAGGGGTAAAATCGGCAATAGTTTCAGGCTTAAATCCGAGTGCAACACTGCACTTGGGCCATCTGCCTGTATTTGAAACAAATCTCTTTTTTCAGAAAAAATTTGGCACAGAGGTATTTATACCTCTCTCCGACGACGAAAGCTATGTTTCAAATAAGATAAAAACACAGGAGGAGGGATTTAATAATGCAATAAGGCTTGCAAGGTCTCTACTGGCATTTGGCTTTGAACCTAAAAATACGCATTTTATAATTGATCAGGTATACACGCAGATATACAATCTGGCAATAAAATTCTCAAGGTCAATAACGTTATCAGAGGTTAAGGCAGTTTATGGGTACACTTCTGACCAGAACATAGGACTGCATTTTTATTCCTCAGTCCAGGCAGCGCACGTTGCACTGCCGCAAACGCTTGGTATGACGAACGTACTTGTGCCAATCGGTCCTGACGAAGATGCGCATTTGCGTGTATCAAGGGATGTTGCTGCTAAGCTGGGATTTAACAAGGCTGCGGTATTGCATGTCAGGTTCTTACCAGGACTTGATGGCAGTCTGAAGATGTCAAAATCAAAAGGCAATGCAATCTTCCTTCTCGATGCAGAGAAAGAGATAAAAAAGAAGGTAATGTCCGCATTTAGTGGAGGGCAAACAAGCATTGAAGAGCATAGAAAGCTTGGAGGAAATCCTGATGTCGATATATCCTACCTTTATCTAAGATACTTTTTCTTAAACTCAAAGCAATCTAAGGAAGTCTATGACAAGTACAAGCATGGAGAGATACTTAGCGGCGAATTAAAGCAGATGCTTTTTGAGCACGTGATGAAAAAAGTGGCCGAGTTCCATAAGAGGTATGAAAGTATAACTCCAGAGGACGTTGCCAAAACAATACTGAGAAATGACGAGATAGATATACTTAAGATGGTGGAAGGCTCAGGCATATTCTAGAATGATCTCATTCATATTCAAAAGAGGCATAATGAGCAAACCTCTAAATCTTTGTGCTACATCATTTTAAGATTGAAGATGTTATAACTAAGTTATATTTATATATTTTATTAAGCTTATAAAACATATAAACTGCAGGTGCATGTGTTGGAATTTGACGCTGCCGCTAGGGAGATAAGCAAAAGCGGAGAAGAGTACAGGCAAAAATATGGCTTTAGAGGCGATGTCGACTACTTCTATGTCTCTAAGAAGGGTATTTCAGAGGAGATAGTTGAGGAGATATCAAGGCAAAAGTCTGAGCCCGAATGGATGCTGAAGAAGCGGCTAGACGCGTATAAAATATTCAAGGACAAGCCTATGCCTAAGTGGGGTATCGATTTAAGTGGCATAGATTTCAGCGAAATCTATTATTACCTCAAGCCAACTGAAAAAAAGGCCACTGATTGGGATTCCCTGCCAAAAGAGATCAAAGAGACGTTTGACAAGCTAGGGATACCAGAAGCTGAGAGGAAGTTTTTCGCAGGCACAGAAGCCCAGTTCGATTCGGAAGCGGTATACAGCAGCGTAAAGAAAACGCTTGACTCGCAAGGTGTGATATTCTGCGACACCGATACCGCACTTAAGAAATACCCCGAACTTGTAGCAAAATATTTCGGAACCGTAGTGCCAGCATCAGATAACAAGTTTGCGGCCCTGAACACCGCAGTCTGGTCAGGGGGAAGTTTCGTTTACGTTCCAAAAGGCGTCAAAGTAACAATGCCTCTCCAAGCATATTTCAGGATAAATGCAGAAAAGGCGGGGCAGTTTGAGAGAACGCTAATAATTGCGGAAGAAGGTTCAGAGATTACATACGAAGAAGGCTGCACAGCTCCAATATACATGAGCTCATCGCTGCATTCTGCTGTGGTTGAGATAATAGCTAAGAAAGGCGCACATGTCAGGTACATAACCGTTCAAAATTGGTCAAAGAACGTCTATAATCTTGTAACACAGCGCGCATTCGCTGAAGAAGATGCCCACGTAGAATGGATAGACGTAAATTTAGGCAGCAAAGGCAACATGAAATATCCTAGCATATTCCTCAGGGGCAACAATGCAATAGGCGAAATAACATCAGTTGCCGTAGCAAGCAAAGGGCAAGAGCAGGATACAGGCGGAAAGGTATACCACCTTGCATCTAATACAAAGTCGAAGCTTTCTTCGAAAAGTATCTCAAGCGGGGATGGAAAATCCACAGCCAGATTCCTTATACATATGGGAGCCGCAGCAGCAAACGCAACCTCTTCAACGCGGTGCGATGCATTGCTGATAGACAAAGATTCAAAGGCTTCAACAGACCCGTATTTTGAGATAAAAAGGAATGATGCAACAATAACTCACGAGGCAACAATAGGCAAGATAAGCGAGGAAGCGGTAGAATACATGATGAGCAGGGGCATAGACGAAGAGGAGGCAAAAACAATGATAGTGCTTGGATTCATAAAGGATTTGGTCCAGTCTCTGCCAGTTGATTACTTCTTAGAGCTCAGGCGGCTGATAAAACTGAACATTGGAAAATCAATGTAATTCTGTGTTCCATATGAACTACAAAAAAACAGCTGAAAGCGCAATGGAAAAATATGCGACAATGCCTGAAGAGCCTAGCGAGCTCTACAAAAGGAATTATCTAAAGATACCAATAAAAGAAATGCCTGCAAATTTCAGCAAAGCAGAAGCATATGCCAAAGGCAGTGCAGCTGAGAATGCATTTGAAAAACTTGGTATAAAATTCGACGTTGTCTCAAACGGCTTTTCGTTTGCATCCAATTCAAGCAATGTCAAGGTATATGAAGTTTACAAGAACGCAGATCTGCCTGAGGTTTATGGAGAAAACGCATACGATAAGTATATGGCATTTGTTCAAGCCTATACTACGCAGATTATAGTTGTAGAGGCAAAAGAAAAAGAAAAGGTAGAGTTAAGCATGCTCTTCGATTGCACCAATTACCTAAACGTGCAAGTTATAGTTGATGCAAAGAAGGATTCGCATGTTAGCCTGCATGAGTGGTTTGCATCAGGCAAAAGTGGTGAAGTTTCTGGTTCAATAAACAGCGTAATTGCAAGAAACGGTGCAAATGTCAACATAGATATTTTTCATAATGAGGCTGATGCAAAGGTGCTGAATTTCTGCAGCGGCAGAGCGGAGGAACAAGCAAGCATAAACGTGAATAGCATGTTTGCAGGAGGAGCAATAGCAAGATCTAACTGCAGGCTAGAGACCGAAGGAAACAATAGTAAGGTAGATCTCAGCGAATTGATTATTGCCTCAGAAACGCAAGGCTTCGATATAGAAAGCTTTGTATCTAACTCTGGAAAGAATTCACGCTCTGGAATAGACTCAAGGGCAATTGCAATGGACGATGCGGTCTGCATCATGAAAGGCAGGGCAAAGATGGAACAAGGGTCATCAGATTCCGAATCCGTAATCTCAGAAAGGGGCCTGATAATGGGTAGCAATGCCAGAGTAGAGACTATACCCTCTATGGAAGTTCTGGAGAATGCGGTGAAGGCTTCACATTCCTCTGCGGTATCACCACTGAGCACTGCAAGCATAGAATACATGATGAGCAGGGGCATAGACGAAAAGGAGGCAAAGGCAATGCTTGCGATCGGTACAGTATACAAGTCAATAGCCAGATTTAATAATAAATTCATTGACATAATATACAGTATTGTGAGGCACAGGCTCAACGGAGGTGATATAGGGAAGCTTCCGGAGGCTCTTGATTTGGGCATTGCTACGCTTGAAAAATTAGGCAGATAGAAAGGTGAATGCATGTTGCTTGAGATAAAAAACCTGTATGTTGAGATGGATGGAAAGGAGATTCTCTCTGGGATAAATTTGAGCGTGAAAAGCGGTGAGCTTCATGTGATAATGGGCCCAAATGGCAGTGGGAAGACAACGCTTGCAAAAGCAATAATGGGGCTCTCCGGGGCTAAGGTAACTAAAGGAGACATATTAATAGACGGAAAGAGCATCTTGAAAATGGGCATAGATGAAAGGGCAAAGGCGGGAATATTCCTCCAATACCAGAATCCTGTCGAAATAGAAGGCGTATCTTTCATAAACTTCTTGCACGCGGCGAGTTCTTCATTGGGCAACAGCATGTATACTAAAAAATTCATGACTGAAATAAAAGAGAATCTTTCAAGCTTGGCAATAAGCGAAGAGATAATAAAAAGGCCGCTCAATACTGGCTTTTCCGGAGGCGAAAAGAAGAAAGGAGAGATACTGCAGATGCTCATGCTGCATCCAAAGTTTGCTATATTCGACGAGCCAGATTCGGGGCTTGATGTTGACGCAGTGAAGATAATAGGCAGCACCATAAGCAATGCGGCTAAGGAGAATGGCATTGGGGTTATTGTCATAACCCACTATACTAGAATATTGAATAGCATAGAATTCAGCAACGCAGCTAACAATTCAATACACATACTTTCTAAGGGCAGATTTGTAAAGGAAGGCGGCAAAGAGCTTGCAAGCGCAATAGAGGAGAAAGGCTACAGCGCGATAGTAGGCGAATGAGGCATAAGCATGTATGATGTAGATAAGATAATCAATGATTTCCCAATACTCAAGCGCAAGATAAACGGCAGAAGGCTAGTTTATCTGGACAGTGCAGCAACATCGCAGAAGCCCATTGAGGTAATAAACGCAATAGTAAAATATTACAGGAGCTACAATGCGAACATACATAGGGGCATATACAAAATAGCTGAGGAAGCGACCTCAGCGTATACAGACTCTAAAGAGAAGCTTGCAAAATTCATAAATGCAAGCGGATACGACGAGATAGTGTATACAAGAAACACCACCGAATCAATAAATCTTGTAGCAAAGACCTGGGGAGAAAGCAACATAGGCAAAGGAGACCACATATTAATAAGTGAAATGGAGCACCACAGCAACATAGTGCCTTGGCAGGTGCTTGCAAAGGCAAAGGGCGCAAAATTAGATTACGTGAAGCTGACAAGTGACAAGAGCGCACTTGATTACAGCAGCCTTGAGGAGAATCTTGAAAAGAGCCCGAAGCTTGTGGCAATAACCCACGTATCAAATGTGCTCGGCACGATAAACGATGTTAAAAAGATAACAAGGCTCGCCCACAAAAGCGGGGCGATTGTGCTTATTGATGGAGCCCAGTCAGCGCCACACATGAAAGTTGATGTGGCCTCGATTGGCTGCGACTTTTTCGCACTGTCTGGGCACAAGATGCTTGGCCCCACAGGCATAGGCGCGCTTTACGCAAAAAGGGAATTGCTTGAGGAGATGCCTCCATTCATAACAGGAGGAGACATGATAAAAACAGTCAACTATGAATCTGCTACGTGGAATGACCTGCCTTGGAAGTTCGAAGCAGGAACATCTAACATAGAAGGTGGCATAGGCCTAGGCGCTGCAATAGACTACATAAACAGCATAGGCATAAGCGATATAGAAGCCCACGAGCGTGAACTCACAGAGTATGCATTAAAGAGAATCGAGGAGGAGCAGGACGTCAATGTGTTTGGCCCAGGCATAAGCAAGATAGAAGAGAAAGGCGGCATAATAGCGTTTGACCTGCCGGGCATACACCCGCATGATGTTGCTACAATATTCGACAAGGACAACATAGCAATACGTGCAGGACACCACTGTGCAATGCCTCTGGTTCTGTCTCTGGTGCACAACAGCGCGGTATCGAGGATGAGCTTCTACTTGTACAATACCAGCGACGATGTCGATGCGGCAATCAATGCAATTCATAAAGTGAAGAAGCTCTTCGGGAAGAGGCAGATAAAATATAGGGGATAGCTTGGATGATTTCTACACTGATGAATGGATATACAATTATGAACATCCGCACAACAAAGGGAGCATTGCCAATCCAGATGCGGAGGTGCACGAGCACAACCCTGTCTGCGGTGACGATATAAAAGTATTTATAAAAATCAGCAAAGGCAAGCTTACAGATATAAAATTTGAAGGCGCCGGCTGTGTCATAAGCATGGGCACTGCTAGCATGCTAACTGAGCATATGAAGGGAAAGAGCATTGATTATGTAGAGAAATTTGGGGTTAGCGATTTGCTGAAGTTTATAGGCATTGATCCAGGGCCGTCAAGGCTCCATTGCGCAACGATATCCCTAAGGGCGATAAAAGAAGCTGTGTTCTTATACGAGCACAAGAAAGTCAGCGATGACACGAAGAAACTATAATATTCTTCAATAGAGCTTGCGCCCTCCGATTCTTGAAAGTGTAAATGTATTTATTAGTTGTTATCCCTTTTACTTACATGCCCCTGCTACAACTCGTATCTACAATAATAATTGGGATTTCGGCTTCTTGGCTCAGAATGTTCATCGCGCTTGCCCTGTCCATAGCATTCAGCCTTGTGGTTGGGATCTCTGCCGCGACAAACAAATCATTGGAAAGGGTTATACTCCCTACGCTCGATGTACTGCAAACAATACCAATACTTGGATTTTTTCCTGTAGTAATATACCTAGTTGTCTTGTTTCTTCCTAATTTCGTTGGCATAAACATAGCGGTGATATTCCTAATATTCACGAGCATGTCGTGGAACATAGCGTTCGGCGTATACGAAGCTGTGAAGTCAATACCGAGCGAACTTGTAGAGGCGGCAAGGCTCAGTGGATTCAGCAAGGCAAAGATGTTTACCTCCATATATGCTCCTGCGTCCCTACCCAGAATAGCATACCAAAGCACAATATCCTGGTCAATAGGCCTCTTTTATCTTGTGACAAGCGAGATATTCTCAACAGGCAGCAAGGCCTTTGCAGTCAAATATGGAATTGGCGTGGAAGTGGCGAAGATAGCGCTTTCACACAACATAATAGCGTATATTACTCTAATAGTGCTTTTCGTAATTGCGGTTGTGCTGACAAGAATCTTTTTCTTAAAACCTCTCTCACTGTTCTCTGAAAAGTACTCTTTCAAGGAGGAGTTCAATACGCGCAATCGCAGTGCGGTGCTTTCCTTCTATTCCAAAGTTAATGCCTTAGTTTCGCCAGGGTTTAGAAAGTTCTCATTGCTGCTCATTGAATCCATACCTAGAGCCAAGGCAAAGAAGAATGCAGTTTTCGAGCATGCCAAGGAAAAGCACTTTGGCAGAAGGAGGATAAGGCACTACATAAAACTTGCAACAGAAATAACACTAATCTTGTTTTCTTCTATAACGCTACTGCTGCTCATAAAGATAGGCTTTTTTGCAAATATAACAATAGTATTGCTTGCATTATTTGCGTCTTTTGCAAGAGTTTGGTTTACCTATTTGATTTGCGTTGCTGTAGCGGTGCCGCTGGGCATAACAATAGGCCTTTCAAAGAAGGCATACGAGCCGGCATTGTCAACATTGCAGGTTATATCAGCAATACCTGCCACGCTTCTATTGCCGGCAATAGTAGCATTGATGTTCTTCCTGCCTTATTCGGGCGAAATGGTTGCATTGAGTGTCATATTCCTGGCAATGGTCTGGTATTTGCTGTTCAGCATAATATCAGGCATGCGAACAATACCTGCCCAAGTATTCGAGGTAAAGGAGATGCTGGGCCTGAAAAGGCTTCAGGCATGGAAAAACATTTATTTGCCGGCAATAATGCCAGCATTCATAACTGGCTCGATAACTGCAATAGGCGGCGCATGGAACGCACTCATAGTGGCAGAGTACTTTACAATAAGCGCCATAAACGGAAGCGCATCGAATTCAACCGTGCTTACGCAGGTAGGCACAGGCATAGGCAAGCTCATAGACCAATCTGTTTTTCAGGGCAATCTCGAGCTCACGCTCGTAGCAATATTCTCTATGACTGTCATGGTGATAGGTATAAACAGGCTTGTATGGCAAAGATTATACAATAAGTACACATCTAGGATAAGAGGTGTATTGCAGTGAAGAAGATACTTGAGGTCAACAATGTAGGGCTAAGCTACAGCATGGGAAAAGGTAACTTCGAGGTAATAGACAAGGTTTCATTTAATGTGTATGAAAACGAGTTCCTCACAATTGTCGGACCTTCCGGCTGCGGCAAATCCTCTCTTATAAGGATTATTTCTGGATTGCTCGAGCCCACAAGAGGCGAAGTCGTATACAGGAGAAGGAAGGTTAATGGCCCCCAAAGGGGCATGAGCATTGTGTTCCAGAATTTTGCATTGCTGCCATGGAAGAATGCAATAGAGAATGTGCAGCTATCGCTCATAAACAGCAATTTGAGCAGGGAAGAAATAGAGAAGAGGAGCAATGACGCGATCAAGGCTGTTAACTTGTCTGGATTTGAGACCGCATATCCAGGTGAATTAAGCGGAGGCATGAAACAGCGCGTAGGCATAGCAAGGGCACTGGTGTCTTATCCTGATATAATACTTATGGACGAGCCTTTCAGTGCGCTTGACGACCTTACGGCAGAGCAGCTGAGGGGCGAGTTGCACTACATACTTAAGAGCAAAAACATACCTGTCAAATCGGTCATAATGGTCAGCCACAATGTAGAGGAGGTGGTAGAACTCTCTGACAGAAGCATAGTCCTTTCAAAGCCGCCTGCGCGCATAATAGACACGCTGAGCCTGAGCATGAAATACCCGAGGAACAAGCACAGCCCCGAATTTCAGAAAGCGATGAATAGAATATACAAGGATCTTTATTCTGCTGAGGCATAAGGCTATTCCTCAAGCCAGATGCGCTCTACCCCATTATAATCCAATATGCTGAAGTATATAGCCCACTGCATTAGCATTTCTTCGAGGCTCTCCCTGCCCTTATCAGGGTTTGCATCAAGCTTTATTCCATTGTTGCAGATTTTATCATTCAATTCGTCAGTTGTGAAGCGCTTCATATCCTTAGAGAGGTTATATGCTGTTTTGAAAGGCTCTATTTCCTTGAGCTCGTCGCTCACTGTTTTTATTGCATCCGCATCATTTTTATGCAGTGCCTCGCCTAGTTTTGTAAGCATCACATTTTTATCCCTAGTGTGCACGAGCTTGAGCATTTTTGCAGCATTAACCTGCGGAAGCAACGTGTCTACATGCTCCTTAGAAACAGCTGTAAGGTCGCCTATGCTCATCTTGCCTTTATTATGGTATAATATCCTAAGGATCCCCATTACCCTATTGAACTTTGCATCTTGCGGAAATACAGCAGTACGTTTGCCCATATATACCAGTTCCGATTGATATTGGAACAATTAACATTTCTCGTTAAGTTTTTTATCCCTTTGTATACGCTTATTTCATTGCTGCTGGATTCACAATCAGGTTTTTAGGTTCTGTTCCATCAACTTTTACTAGTATTGCAGGCACTTCCGCCTTCCTCTCTATCATGCTTACTAGCGGGTGCAATGTTAGATAATCCCTGAACGCCTTGTTCGTAAGGCTCGTGTTCTCAAAATATGTTGAAGGATCCATTATAATAGGCAACTCCACCTTTTTCCCATCAGAGTAGACGGCAGTGAAGTAGCCATAAACAACAATCCAGTGTGCGCCCGTATTCACTATCGCATAATAACCTTCGTCTATCTTTTTATACAGCTCCTCAAGATTCAGCAATTTTCCGGCAAAATCCACTCCCAAACCTGATGCCTTTTTATACAGGTTCTCTAAGTCTGTAGGGTCCAATAACTTGCCGTTTCTTATCATACTTTTATTATATTTCTCCTCTATCGATTCCTTGGTGTCATATAGCACAACATCGCATCTGCGTGATCTCATCTTTTTGACTATGCTATTTTTCTCATAACCTGAAAATATCTCTTTCACAAAGATTGCCAGCCACAGCGAATCCTCGTATTTTAATTCTGAACCCTCCTCGTAAATAAACAGCTTGTCCCTGCCCCTCAACGCATTGCTTGCCTGATTAAGCACTTTGGGGTTTTCCTCGTTAGGGTAATAGATTGACAGCGCCGATGCTATGCCACAAGAAAATCTATCGGGTTGTTCTATATTTATAACGGGCAAAACCTTTGCTCCTTCTATGCGCACAACCTTGTAGTCTTGGCCAAATGCCTCCATGTTTTTACCCTTTGTAAATTATAATTAACCTCATATATAAATCTATTCTAGTTTATAATGCTTGTATATTATGATGCTTGTATACAGCAAATATAAAGGCGATTTAATGGAAGATGTGATCCCAAAAAAGTATGTTATAAGGATAATTCCCAACATGGAAACTGAAAAGTTCGAAGGCGTTGTTGACATAGTTGCGATTGCAAAACCTACGAAAGAGATAGTAATAAATGCAAAAGAGCTTGAGATAAAAAAAGCATTTGTGGAGTGTCGAGGCACTAAGCATAGTGCAACAGTGAAAATGGATAAGGCAAGAGAACAAGCGCGCATCATGCTTGAGAATAAGGTCAGCGGAGACATAAGCATACACATAGAATATAGAGGAGTGCACAACGAGAATATGTACGGCTTCTATGTGGCAAAGTACACTGCAAGAGGCAAGGAGAGCAAAATATTAACAACACAGTTTGAATCGTCAAATGCGAGGGCGGCACTGCCATGCTTCGATGAGCCCAAGCTCAAGGCGATTTTTGAGCTTACGCTTGTTGTTGATAAGGAACTTGATGCAATATCCAACATGCCTGTAAAGAGCACAAGCTTTACAAACGGCAAAAAAGAGGTCTCATTCTATCCCACCCCAAAGATGTCGACATACCTTTTATACATGGGTGTGGGGAAATTCGAATATCTGAGTGGAAAACTCGACAAGCTTAAGATAAGGGTAATAACCGTGCCTGGCAAGATTGAATATGCAAAAGCGGCAATGGATTATACCAGGAACTTTGTGGCGTTCTATGAAAAATACTTCGGGATAAAGTACCCTCTGCCGAAGCTGGATATGATTGCGATACCTGATTTTGCCGCCGGTGCTATGGAGAACTGGGGCGCAATAACATTCAGAGAGACAGCGATATTATATGACCCTAAGAAGACAACAGTCTCGACAAAAAGGAACCTTGCAGACACCATAGCACATGAACTTGCGCACCAGTGGTTTGGAGACCTTGTGACAATGGAATGGTGGGATGACATCTGGCTAAACGAGAGCTTTGCGACATACATGAGCTATAAGGCAATAGAGAATGTATATCCTGAATGGAAGATGGATAGGGAGTACCTTGTGGATGTCGTAGAAAGCGCGTTTGCAATAGACCAATTGCATTCGACGCACCCGATAAGCGTAAAGGTCAATTCGCCTGCAGAAATAGAGAGCATATTTGACGAGATAAGCTATGAGAAAGGAGGAACTGTGCTGCGCATGATAGAAAACTACGTTGGCAGCGAAGTATTCAGGAAAGGCCTTCACAACTACCTGCTTGAGCATGCTTATGCCAATGCAACAAAATACGACCTCTGGAATGCGCTCGATGCCGCTGCAAAAAGCTCAGGGAAAGCGGCAAAAGTCAAGCTAGTTGCAAGCGCCTGGATAAACTTACCAGGCTATCCGATAGTAAATGCAAAGCGCAACGGAACAAGAATAATGCTTTCGCAAAAAAGGGTCTTTATAGACGGAAAATATAAAGAGAGTGAATGGCCCATACCAATAAATTATGCATATAAAAGCAATGGCAAGGTTAAAATTGGCACAACGCTCATGCAGAAAAAGGAGTTTAGCATGAATATAGGCCCAGCAGGCTGGTTCAAGCTTAACAAAGGCCAGACTGGGCTTTACCGAGTAGCTTATGACAATGAATCGCTTAAACAGATAGGCATTGCTTACAAAAGCAGTGAATTGGATGAAATTGACGCTTGGGGCGTTGAATCGGATTTATACGCATTCGTACGTGTAGGAGCAATAAAGGTGAAGGATTATCTCACATTCGTGGAATCCTACCTGCTTGATGCAGAGTATCCGACAAGCTTAAGCCTTATTTCGCACCTCAGGTCTCTCTACTTCATATTCAACGGCACAAAAGTAGGAGAAGAGGTAAAAAGAGTCTCGCTATTGTATTTTGAATCTGCAATCTCAAGAATAGGCTGGCTGCCTAAAAAAGGAGAGGATGAAATTGCAAAAATGCTTCGCGGTGCGCTTATCCTCGGCCTTGGAATACTTGGAGAAAATAAAGCACTAGAGCTGTCAAAGCGCCTTTTTGGAAGCGCGTTGAGCGACAAGGGCAATATTGACCCGAATGTCATGGCCACAGTGATATCGCTTTCCGCATTCTCAGGTAATGCCTCGACGCTTTCAAGGCTCGAGAATGCATACGTGCGCGAGAACTTCCCCGGAAAAAAGCGCATCATATTAAACTCGCTGGGCATGTTCAATGACAGACGCCTTGTTTCTAAGGCGCTTCAGTTCTCATTGTCAAGCAAGGTGAGGCTCCAGGACTCGTTTAATATACCTGTTTTCGTGTCTGGCAACGTCGCTGCAAAAGGCATGCTATGGCCTTGGATAAAGAAAAACTGGAGAGGTTTTATTGATAAATATGATCCCGGAACGCATATGCTAGCCAGATTTGTCTCAATACTAGGCTCAGAGAGCGATGAAAACACACTTAAAGACATAAAGAGATTCTTCAGCTCAAAGGCAAATGCAAGGGATGACATGAAGAAGGATCTTGCTGAAACTATAGAATTCATCGAGTCAAATATAAGGATGCTCAATGCAAACAGATAATCAGCTGATAATTCGCGATATTCTCGCGAGTTTGTGGCCCTTTGCCTTCAGCTCTATCTCGTAGAACATGCCAAATGCAAGCTTGCAGACGCTGAATTTTCTGTCTGAGAGCCTTGCATACAAAGCATTTAGCATCTCATTTGCCGCCTGCGGCTTTGCCAAATCTGCAAAGAGGTGTGCAAAAGGATTCAATATTATTGCATTTATGCCAAGTTGCGATGCTATTGACTGTATCTCGTTCACTGCCCTGTCAACAATGTCAGTCTCTTTAGATTCATCTGATTTTTCGAAGCTTGCGAAGACAAGCAGCGATTCGCCGCATTCTATGGGCTTTGCATCCTCAACAAGAGTTGACCTGCCAGATTCGGTGGGTTTTGCCTTAAAATATTCAACATGCCATGCCATGAACCTCAATCAATCACCTACAATATTGTGCCGCTTGCAAATATCCTCGGCAGTTTCTGCCTTGTCAGCATGAACCTGTCTCCCCTAGAAAGCTGCAGCGATTTTTCAAATTTCAGTTCCACCTCGTTTTCAAAGGCGTTTACTACTGTGGCATTTGTGAATGAGAAATTGGAAGCGAAGCCGTATACGTTGCCAGGGAGCACTTCTTCTTTTCCGACTTCCGATATTTTTATGCTTGCTCTTGCATTGCTTACCTTCGTTATCTGCTCGCTCGATAGTATATCCCCTTTTGATATTGAGTCACTTTCAGCACCCTTCAAGGCGAGGCCCACCCTAGTATAAAGCGGAGCCGATTCTATATCCCTATCCTGGCTCTGTATTGATCTTACGGAAACGCTTTTTCCATCGGCGCCGAACAGCGTGTCATGCACATTTACAACGCCGCTTGTAACTATGCCTAGCACCACAGTGCCTATGCCCCTTACATCAAAAGATTTGTCTACATCTATGCGGGTGAGTCTGCTGCTGCTCAGCGACTCGTCATTCTTGTTGGCTATTATCTTGTCGAGCAGCTCCTCCTTTGTAGCTATTATATAATCGTTTATGCCTGTACCTTTAAGCATGCCCTTCACATCATTGTCGTTTGTGAATATTATCTTTTTGCCAGCAAGGCTTGCGGCAACAAGCGCTTCACCGAAATTCTTGTCTATGCTGGAAGTACTGAGCACTACTTGGTTTGCAAGAAGCAAAGACTCTGCTAAAGCATAAGGCTTTTCCTCTATCGATGTGGGCATGAGAGAGACTATTGTAGAATCTCCATAAGTCCTGTTGTAAAAGGTTATGCTGTTCTCAGACCCTTTCTTGCCTATGAATTCTGCCACATTCCTGTCGAGTGGTATAGCAACTATATAATTTTGCATTGTTATTCCACCTAAGTCGTATACAATATGTATCAAAAGGATTAAAAGGATTTTACAGCAAATATGTTATTGGCAATTGATTGATATTACAGGTTTGGTTATTGCATGAGGGAGAAGGTAATACTTGTAGACGAGAAAGATAATGAGATAGGCACAGAAGAAAAGATGAAAGCGCACACGAATGGCGGAAAGCTGCACAGGGCGATATCAATTTTTGTATTCAACAGGAATGGCGAGCTGATGCTTCAGCAAAGGGCTTTCACAAAATACCATGCAAAGGGCAAATGGACAAACACTGTATGCACGCACCCAAGACCCGGAGAAAGTGTGGCCGCTGCGGCGCACAGACGCCTTGCAGAGGAGATGGGATTTGACTGTGATCTCAGAGAAGTATTCAGTTTTGTCTACACTGCCGATGTTGGCTCAAATCTGACTGAAAATGAATATGATCACGTATTCTTTGGAGAATACGACGGCGAGCCAAAACCAAATCCTGCAGAGGCAGCATCGTGGAAATGGATAAAGCTGGAGGAATTAAAGGAGGATGTTGCAAAAAACCCTGATAATTATACGCCATGGCTAAGGATAATGCTAGACAGGGTATTAAAGCAAAGGGGCTTGTGAATAATTATATTGAGGTTATCTTGTGAGAATAATAAAACACGAAAGAAATCATCCGTATGCGGTTAAACTTGGAGATTTGCCACAATTCAAGGACAGCGATGAAACTACCAAGAAGACTGAACTACACATCTGCGCATGTGGATTGTCAAAGCACAAACCATTCTGCGACGGTTCGCACAGGCACGTACAGCAGGAAGCGCAAGGAAAAATATACGTATATAATGCAGAAGGCAAGGGCAACGAGATCAGTGACAGCACAGCATTTGAGCAGATAGAGTCTGCTCCAAACGAATACGAGTAAGGACATGGTAGGCTACGAGAAGGATTCTGGACTCTATTTCTGCGAGATCTGCAGGCTGCACTATACTGACAAGGCGTTAGCTGAGAAATGCCAGGAGTGGTGCAGCAAGCACAACAGCTGCAACCTCGCAATTGCAAGCCAATCTGTTGAGGCAGTTAGAGGCAGGGCTAACAGGCAGTAATTAAGCCAATTTGCACTTACACACTGCTTTCTCTGCCTTGCACGCTTCAAACAACAAAAGCATATTAAGCTGCGTTGCAACATAAATAGCGTGAGCGGATGCCAATAAGCCTCAAATTTGGGGGCCTGAGAAGAAGCCTCCTTAAGAGAAGACTGAACAACATATATACTAAGGGCAAGAAGGTAAATGATGATTTCTCTAAACTCTCCAAATTTAGGGCCCTTGAGTATGCAAAGTACTTTGCCGCATTGGGCATAAGCCCGACAAGCGACAAAAAAAAGATAAAACAGGCATACAGGGATATCGTTAAAAAATACCATCCAGATGTAAGCAAAAATGCCAGTGCATCTTCAATTACAATGCTTGCAAACGAAGCGTACAGATTTCTTGAAGAAGGCCCTGAAAGAAATGAACTGCAGAACGAATCAGATGCAGAAATCCTTAACATGCTTGCAAAAAACTACAACAAGCTTCTTGAGAGGGATTATGCGGCTCTCAGGAATGCGCTCTCTTCAGGCGCTGTAGAGAGATGGTACTACGAGCAGGAGGTAGAGCGCTTCCTGGCTTATAAGCCTAGGGTTGAGGAAGCATATAAAATAACCTTTTCAGGTATTCTGAAGCTGAGGCATAGGGCAATCGCCTTGATAGATCAGAGCAAGGCGCTGTTGCGTTCTGCCATAGATCCGGAAGAGAAAGAAAGGGTAGAAGGAATGCTCGACTCCCTTTTGTATATCAAGAATTCCCTAGATATAGTATATAATTCAGCCCGCGCTGCTTTGAAGGATGCGCATAAAATTGCAGAGGCGCAGAGCTCAGAGCTTCGCTCAAGGTTTAGCCACTGATTCAAGGATTAGTAACGCTAAATGCTAAAATAAAAAAAGTAAAAGCAAAAAACTTTTTCAAACCTTTTTTACGTTTTTTGCAGCTGGGCCGCGTTCTCCTGCCACAACTTCAAATTCTACAGTGTCTCCAACTGCAAGTGCAGTTCCGCCAACTATAGAGGATACGTTTACGTACACGTCCTTTCCGTCTTCTCCTGTTATGAATCCAAAGCCGCGTGCGGCATTGAACATCTTTATTTTTCCTTTCATTTTATCACGTTTACTATATTTATTTTGTAATAAAACACTTTATAATACTTTGCTAATAGGCCAAGCTTGTGCTCTTTCGGCAATGAGATAGTGACTTTTACATTTTTGGCCATTACATCACCCAATATTGAATATTACTCTTTAAACTATTATAAATAATTTTGCACATGAGATGCTGTGTTTGTGGCAATGCGCGCTAAATTCTTCGGCCTTTGCACAGCAATTTACTGCTTTTGGGCAACAAGGCCCCTGTAGCTTTCCGACACCGGGCTGAAGCCCGCTTCTATCAATTTTCTTTTTGTCTTGCTGAAGAGCTTTGCTGTTTCTTCGCTTTTTGTGGCTATGAAATGATACAGCGTGCTCCTGTGCTTCATTATCCTGTAGAGCTCGCCGTAAAATGCAAGCGAATATAGGTATTCGAACTTGTTGAAGTTCGGCGGATCGTGGAGCACGGCATCGAAGCTCGCACTTTCAATATTCTTTGAATCTGCAAATATGTCCTTGTTTCTTATCTCTACTTTATCGCTTTCTAGCGCAGGCTTTGACCAAGGATTCACTTTTGCAATCTCAAGAGCCTCCTCTGATATTTCATATGAGACTATTTTCATTGCCCCTAGCTTTTCAAGGCTCATTGCGGTGTAGCCTAAGCCAAAGCCTATATCAAGTATAGTTCTTGAAGTTGGCTTTGTCGCACGCGCTTTGCTCATTGCTTCTTCTATTGCAGTTGTTGCGACAGAGTGCATCAAGCTGCCATTTATAAAAAGCGTTGGAGGCGTGTCTATTCTAGGCTCGTAGAGCTTTAGAACCCCATTAACTTCGCTGAAAAGATAGATCCATTCAAGCCCGCCATTTTCGTTCAATATGAAGCAGTCATGCACGTCGCGCTTCCTTGCTACTTTCTCAAGGTATTCCAAAAGCACCGTAGTTTTATATCCTTCGAAAGAGACCTCTTTTCCATTTGAGAAGAATTTCTTTTTTGAAATGCCCAAATCTGTGCTTATCTCACCCTCACCTAATTCCGCCAGTTCGAGAATCTTCTTTATATGGAAGTTTGAGAGTATTATATTTCCATTGCTTGCCCTAGCCATTAGCACACCAGCATAAGCATAAACGGCATTTATGCGAGCCTCTTTATTATATGATAGCCGAACCTTGTTTTTACTATTCCTGAAATCTCGCCAGGCTTGAGGGCAAATGACGCGTCTTCAAACTCCTTTACCATAACCCCTCTTGCAAAATAGCCCAAATCTCCGCCCCTCTTTCTTGAGCCGTCTATTGAGTATTCGGCTGCCACTTTAGAGAAGCTCTCCCCGCTCTTCAGCTTTTCAAGAGCTTCTTTTGCCTTTGACTCTTTTTCCACAAGTATGTGCGCGCACCGTATCTTATTTGACATTTGATCACAAAAAGATTAGAAAGCCAAACTTTTTATGCTGTACTATTCCAAAATTAGAAGATACCCCATTCTTATATCCATAAAAACAAGTACAGAGAAGAGGGTTAAAATCCAAGCTCCTCTTCTCTGAATTCTAAAAAAAATAAAAAAGGAAAGTTAGCCCTTGTATACCAATCCCAATATGCTGCCTATCAGTCCGAGTATGAATCCTATAAAGAATCCACCTCCGTTAGCAAGGCCTATTATTGAGAAGACTAGCGCTATTATTGACCATGTGTGCACTTTTGATATGTCTGTTGTGTTCATAAGCACTGCTGCAACTATCATCAGTATTCCTGCTATTATTCCTATAATACCTAGTGCTGCTCCAATTCCTGCAAGGAAGAAAGTCAATGCGCCACCAATTACGGCGACTGCTATGCCCCCTAGCAAAGTAAATATACCACCTATCAGCACAAGGGCAAATGCTGCGGTTGGTTTATTTTGTACTGCCATTTTATTACCTATTATTAAAATAACATGTAAAATTTAAAAAGTTTTGTTTATCTGATTTGAGAGAAGGCAATTACGCGCAACTGGTTTGATTCAAAGTTTGTGAACTGTTATAACGCGAATCTTGCAGAAATAGCTATCGTTTGGCACAGGAACGCAAATGGCCTCAATGCAATTCCCACTTGACACGCTTTTATATACTATTTCGCCTGTATCCTCAACCTCAGGATCTTTGTCTGAGTAGATGGCATCGGCAAGCATGTTCGAATTGATTTCCCTTCTTGCCATCATCTTTACCGCATGGTTAGTCAATTCTATATCGGAGTTACCAGCTTCTATCCTTCTTAGAGCAGCGATAGTGACAATTTTGCGATCAACTTCAGATTTTTTATTATCTGAGCCCCCCATTTGATCCAATTGATTTGCGCAGCTAAAGGATAAATATCTTTGCGATCGCTTTTATTGCAAAAGGTCAATGCACAAGCACTGAAAAAAGTATGCCGTTTTGCAAAATTGACAGCCGCTCTGCCCAGTGTTTGCTTTGTTTGCTAATATTTGCTAAATTAGCAGCTGCTATAATCATATTATTATAATATTATTATATTTTTGCTATTTATATTATTTTTATAAAGTGTGAATTGCATGAACAAGAGAATAACTTCTGCGGTAATCGTATTGTTTGTGATAGTGGTTGCACTAGCATTTGCCCTGTCATATAAGTCTGCGCAGCCTGTGAGCACATCCACAGCTGCAATTTCCCCTACTAATTTGCTGTCCTTGCAGTTAACTGACCCACCAGAGGTGCCAAACGGTACGCAATCATTGACAATAGATTACTCTTCTTTAAATGCGCATGTCATAGAATCTAATGGCACAGGGGTTTGGATGACTGCCTCCGGCAGCGGATCAATAAATCTGATGTCTCTTGTAAACTTTAGCCAGGTCATAGGAAGTGCAAATATACCGAAGAATTCAACTGTAGACATGATTAAGTTCGACATAACAAGTGCAAGCATAATGATAGATAACAATACTTATAATGTTACTGTGCCAAACAGCCAAATATCTGTGAAGATAAGCAATACACAAGCAATAAATGGCAATGCGAGCGCGCTTATAGATATGAATCCTGCTATAGCAGAGCTCTATACATCTAACTCTACGATCTTCGTGCTTGTCCCGTCCCTTAGGGCAGTTGTATTGCCTTCAGCAAATGCTAGTACAGTGGCCCACGCCATAGGAACAAAGATACCTGTAAACAAAGATGAGAGGTTAAGCTTGGATGCTGTAAAGCCGAACATAACAGTATCAAATATATTGCTTTCGGTGAGCAACAATGTAACCTCGCTGTCTGTAACAGTAACTAACAATGGAGATTCGAATGTGAGCCTAAAGCACATACTTCTTTATGGAAATGAGACTGTTTACGTAAATGTAAGCAAAAATATTGGCGTTGAGATAAGCAAAGGAATGGTGCACATACATAATGATATAGAGAACAATACAGACATGCAGCCAGATATAGGATTTGGCGCAGGTGCAGGAGCAGGAGCAGACCTTGGAAGCAGCCTGGGCAGTATTGCTGCAAACATTTCTAGCAAGTACGGAATAAGCAGAGGCATGCTTTCAAACATGAGCAGCGAATTCAATGCTACTGGCATAAACAGCAGCGTAGCAGAGAGTATAATAGGCTCTATTAACAGCAGCATGCTTTCAAACATGAGCAGCGAATTCAATGCTACTGGAAAGGTCAATATATCAAGATTGATTAGGGAAATGCATTCCTTCAACTTCTCCGAAGGCATGCTTGAAGATATGATGCGCAATGGCACTTCATTGAATGAAATAGCAAAGAGACTGAACATAACACAGATAGGAGACGAGCACATTGGGATGGGCGTAGACATGGAGCACTTCAGGGTCTTGACCTTTTTCATAAGCCAAAATGGAACATTGATGCTGCCTTTCGCACAAGGGGAAGACGTTAGCAGCATTGAAGGGGAAGGATACGTGCTTAAGCCACACAGCTCTGAAACATTCACTTATACAGGAACGATAGGCTTCGGAAAAAGCAGCATTCGCATAGCCCCTGTGCCAGGAAACAATTATAGGATAGTTGTCATTGGAGAAGAAGGAGCATACAGCGCAGGGAATGTAACGGCTGCTTGATCCACTTTTATTTTTTTATTCTTTATTCTTATTCTTCATGCTTCCTTACTGCAGTGAACAGAACGCTTATTCGACAAATAGTGTGCTTAAGGAGTAACCCTCTCTGCTGTTCTGGGGAACGCTGCGGCCTCGAAGATATTCTCCATGTTCAGCATCTGCTTGGTTATCCTTTCTATGCCAAGCGAGAAGCCGCCGTGAGAAGGCGCCCCGTACCTGAAGAACTTGGTGAACCAGGATATTGAATCAAGCGTCATCTTTTTCTCCTTAACCTGCTCGATTATCTTTTCGTACCTGTGTTCCCTCTGGCCTCCAGAGCTTAGCTCGACACCTTTGTATATTAAGTCGAAGCTCCTTGCATATTCTGGCTCTTCGTCAAAACGCATTACGTAAAAGGGTTTTGACGCAAACGGAAACCTGTTCAGGAAGTAGAATTCGCTGTGATATTTTTCCTCTGCGTACTTTGCAAGCAGGAGCTCTGATTCGTGGTCTACACTTTCACCATGCTGCAATTTCTTGCCGAAGCTCTCGAGTATTTCATATACTTCAGGGAATTTGAATTCTGGTATTGGCAGCTTTGGCACTTTTGCTTGAACGCCAAGCTGCTCAAGGTCCTCGCTGTTTTTATCTATTACGTTCTTTAGCGCTGCTTCCACCATATGCTCCTCGACGCGCATCACGTCTTGCTCGCTTTCTATGAATGACAGCTCCGCTGCGCATGTCCTGTGCTCAGTCATGTGCCTAGTCGTATGGCTCAGCTCGGCGCGCCAGCTCGGCCCTATCTCGTATATTTTATCCAAGCCGGCAAGCATGAGGAGCTGCCTGTGCAGCTGCGGATCCTGCCTAAGGTATGTTTTCTTGTCGTAGTATGCTATTGAAAAAACTTCTGCGCCACCTTCTGATGCAACACCTATTATGCTTGGCGTAAATATGAAGACAAAATCATTCGAGTTTAGGTATTTTTGGAATCCTTCTATTATGCTTGACTCTATCTTCAATACCGCCATGCGCTTCGGATTCCTAAGCGCTATGGGGCGCCAGTCAAGCCTTGTCTCCAATTCAGATTCGAAGGTGCCGCTCATATCTATGGGCAGCGGCTTCTCCGATTTGCCGATAATTTGAATCTGCTTTGGTATTATTTCCTTGTTTGACTTTGCCACCGCCTTTTCAGGCACGCTGCCCCTTACCACTATAAAGTCATGTATGTTAAGCGAATCAAACAGCTCGAAAAGAGAAGGGTCGGCATTACCCTTTATCAGAGTAACCTGTACTGTGCCAGTCCTATCTGAGAGCCAGATGAACCTTGCTGTCTTAAGCTCCTTCATGCGCGAGATCCAACCCCCGAGCTTTATCTCCTTTGAAGGGTCGTCGGTTATGTCTTTAATATAAGTGTCTCTTAGCATCAAACCATCCTAAATGTGGCATTAGAACGCTTATAGTATTTGTACAGCAACATTTTTATCGCTAATTGGCATCTCCTCATTTGCATGCACAAAGCGCCATAGGCTAAGAGTATTTGGTGCCCATGCAGTGCTGCAGATGCTTATACCTGATAGTGAGGCAAAATGGGACAAAAGGAAAAGCTTTTAGCTTGGCAATATCATAATATATAGGCAGAAAAGTAGTCACATATTATAGGCTTGTTCTGTTTTAAGGTGTAAAGTTGGACAGTTTTAAGGATCTAAAAATAGATAGCTGGTTATTGGGAAATATAGAAAGATTAGGCTTCAGCAAGCCTACCGAAGTTCAGGAGAAGGCTATACCTGTCGTATTGAGCGGTCGTGATATGTCGGTAAGGGCAAAGACAGGCACAGGAAAAACCGGAGCATACATGATACCAATATTGCAGATGCTGCATTCGCACAGCGGAAAGGTAAGGGCAATAGTCATAGTGCCGACAAGGGAGCTTTCGCTGCAAGTTTACCACTTTGGCAAGTCTCTCTGCCATGGCAGCGGATTGAATATAAGTGTGGTTTATGGTGGAGTTTCTATAAACCCGCAGATCCAGGAGCTTAGGCAAGGTGTTGACATTGTAGTTGGCACACCAGGGCGCATTTTGGACCTGGCTGACAGAGGAGACTTGAAATTGAAGGATATTGAATTCATTGTATTAGACGAAGCAGATATAATGCTTGATATGGGATTTGTAGATGATATAAAGGATATAATTTCTAGGACTGACGAGAGCAAGAGGCACATGCTTCTGTTCTCTGCAACAATGCCAGAAGAGATAGTTGGCATTGCTGACATGTACATGAAGGACAAGGCAAGGATTGTTATAGGGGAAGAAGAAGATATAATGGTAAACACAATAAGGCACTTGTATGCTGTTTCAAACAAATCGCGCAAATTCTCCACATTATTGGCATACCTCAAAAGGTATTCGCCAAAGAAAACCATAATATTTACTGCAACGCAGCACAGGACCGAAAGCGTTTTCAATGTGCTCAAAGGTGTTGGATATTCGCCATTCATAATACACGGCGGCCTTACGCAGGCAAAAAGAGAATATCAGATGAATGCGTTCAGGAAGGAGGAAAAGAGCATGCTTATAGCGACAAATGTTGCCTCGAGGGGCATAGACATAAGCGAAATAAGCGACATTATTAACTTCGACGCGCCAGACGATCCGAAGGTATATGTGCATAGAGTTGGCAGGTCCGCAAGAATGGGAAAGGAGGGCAGGGCATTTACAATATTTGAATATGAGCAGATGCAGATGCTTGGATTGATAGAAAGATTCATCGGAGTAAGATTTGAAAAGGTGGAGCTTGATACAAGGGAGTTCGGAAATGTCGACTTTGCTAAATATATAGGCTATAATAAATATAGGCAGGACAGGGGCGGCATTGGCAGAGGATTTGGCAGAGGCAGGGAAGGCGTTGAAAGGCACCACCAGAGCAGGGATTCTAAAAACCCAGGCTATATAAAGCCAGGGAGCAGGCCATATTATAGGAGCAGAAGACATGATAGCTATAGCAGATAATTTGGAAGTTTAGCTTGTCTTCAAAATCATAAGGCTATTTTTATCCTTTTGCGATAGTGCTCGAAGACCATTTCTTCTATTTTAGCTTTGCGCGATGCCAAAGAGCTCTTGTCTTGCTCCTCAGCTTTCCTCAGCCTCTCGATTTCGGATAAGGATTGCTGATGACTCATCTTGCCTTTGGCTACTTCATCTATGACCCTGGACATTGAAGCCGCTTCCTCAAGCATCTGCTTTCTCATGTTATCCAATTGCGACATCTTTTTTATATCCGCATATAGGTTATAATGCAATAGTAAGTTTACTGCTTCTGAAATGTCCTTCTCTCCGCCTATTTCCAACTTACCTTTTTGAAGATACTCGTTAAGATCCTTCAGAAGTTGCATAAATTCTAAGTATTCTGAATCTGCAGATATGCTTGCTACTGGATTCTCTATGAATGCATGCAGCTGCTGCTTCCTTGCCGACAGGTGGTCAAACTTTTTTGAAACCCTGTGCAGAGGCGCAACCAATGATTGTATTTTTGCAGAAAGAGAGGCTATCTCACTTTCAACCTTTGAAATTTCAGAGCGCTTCGAAGAGAGCTCCTCCGCCAATTTTGCCTCGTCATCTTTCAGCTTATTCAGGTCTCTTGCATTGACGCTAGCTTGCAAGGTTTCCAATTCGGCTTTTGTTTCTTCTATTTTGTCAATCTCGAGGCCAAGGCTTTTTATCTCGCTTGCAATGGAGCGGTATGCTTCGTAGTGCCTGCGGACCAACTCCAATTCCACACCAAGCTGCTTTGCAATGTGCTCTATAGAAGAAAAGGATTTCTTGAACTTCCTCAAATAATTTGAATAAGAGTACATAACCGTTTTGAAGCTTGCATTGACTTTCTGTATTGAATCTATAGTATTGTTAAGGTTATCTAGAAGAAGACGGTATTTTTCATAGGTATTCTCACCTTTTGCTTCTAATTGCAGCGAATTTATCACATTTTTTAAGGCGTTTGTGTAGTGCACCTTGCTGCGCACTATCGAGCTGTAGTTGGTTATATACATGTCTTCCATATCCGGCTCGGCCTCGAGCTTTTCTAGCTCGTCGCAAGCCTCTACAAATTCGCTTACCGAGCCTTTAAGCCCTGATTTCAAGGACTCGGCTTTTGAAGGGAAATTGCCCAGGCTCTTTTCGAAAAGCAGATCAAGCATCGGCATGAGGCCTTCAAAGCTTACATTTTCGGGCTCGGCGCCCCTGAAGAACAACATAGCTGTTAGCACCCGTATAATTTATTTATTGCCTATTTAGCTTATTAGCTTTATTGATGTATTTGAAGAATTATACAAGAACAATTTTTGCAGGTAAAACAGATTCCGCAATTTCAGAAAATTTAGCCGATTGACGAATGCATGTGTTTGTTTAAATACTTTCAAAATTTAGATACATGGGTTTAGTATGGATTATGCAATGCAAGAGAGGGAAAGCGTTTTTGCACTTGTGCGGGAGGTGGAACAGCTTGAAAAAAAGATTTTACCGTCTCCATTTTTCCGCGTAATGAGGAGAAGCAAGGAAGTTGACATCTCCGAAATAAAACCAGAGCTTATAGACTTGTTTAACAAGATAAAAAAAGAGAAGTATGGTGCATTGCTATACCTTGAGGAGCACGACTCTTCAAGGATAAGCAAAGTATATGGGATAGAAGAGGAGACCATCAGGCGCATTTGCGCAAGTATGGATTATGTGACTACTAATGTTGGTTCTATCTACAATACTGAAATCATACCTTCTTACAGCGTTGTCCTATTACACAATGATAAAAATGTGGAGTTGGCAAGAAGAATAATAGACATGATTATTAAAAAAGTGGAGCAGGGGGTTGCTACAAAAAGGAATGACAATGGCGTTTATTTCAAGCGTCCACCTGTCATGTTTCCAACTTACCCATGACACACAGCGCTTCATACCTATAAACTTTTTAAGAGTGCTAGCAATATTCGCATTTTTTAGTTTTTTGGAGTTGTTGCGAGTCTCAAAAACCATATACTTCTCCTCTCAGAAAATTTTTAAATTGCAGTTCTGTAGTAGATTGCCTGCAAATGCAAGCTTGCTTATGCTGCGGAAAAGTGCCACTCGCAAGAGTTAAATAATTTTGTTACAACTTAATATGTACATCGAGGCGAGTTTATGAAGATACTTAACCTATTTGGCAAGAAGGATGTTTCGGAAGAGATATCGAAGCAGGCACCTTACAGGCTAATAACTGAGCTCATACCATACAAGCTCTATGCTAACAGAAAAAGCTCAGTAATGCTCATGGTGAAGCTTAAGAACATGACCAGCGAACCACTAATGAGTTCCATAGTAGTGGAGCTTCCTAAAGGGTTGAGCTTTGACGAGATGGGCCTGACTCTTCAGAAAGAAATTAGGATAGGGGAAATTGCCTCACAAGAAGAAAAGGAGTCTCGCATAGATATATATGGCGGGCCTGGAACTGACAAGGGGGATTATACGGTAACGCTTACGGCATTTGCCCATTACAGGGATTATGGGCATGTGCTCAATGCAATGAGGAAGCGAGCAACAATAGAGGTAGTGTAGCTTTTCTTTGCTTTGTCTAATTATTTTTAATTTATTTTCCTAATTTTATGTATTATTCTATTTTTCTAATCATTATTTTGCTTCTGCGACTCTGGCTGCGCGGCTGTGCCTATTATGCTCGATATGCTTGCTATATTATTTGCTACTTCCAATCCTTTCGGCGTAAGCTTTATGCCCTTTATCCTGCCATGCTTAACGCTCTCTACCAAGCCTGCCCTTTCGCATTCGCTTATAAATCTGCTTGCGTGAACGTATGTCGTATTGGAAGCTTTTGCAAGGCTCGATATGTTCCACTCCTGAGCATTGCTCGACAGCGCTGAGAGCATGCGCGCCTGCTTATCCTTGAGCAAAAGCCTGCCGAAATTATTTATGAGCATCACCTATAATATAATTCTCCGACAGAAACATATAAATATAAAATCTTAACTATTAAATAGATAATATGAGCAGGTGAATAATATGGTAAAATATATAGCTGCAGAAGAGCTAGTTGGCAAGGAAGTTGTTACTAATGATGGCTTTGACCTCGGAAAGTTTCTTGATGCAGAGATGAACGAGGTAACAGGAAAGCTTACGGCAATGATAGTAGATCCAAACGTTGACAGCAAGTTCGTAAACAAGCTAGATATAAAAGATGGTAAGCTTAAGGTTTCTTACAACTCTGTGCTTGCAGTGAATGATTTCATTGTAGTGGATAGGAAGGCCCTTTGAGGGTGGTTCCCATTATCATAGCCGGCGGCGATGAGGCGGGCCGCGGAGCTGTTATAGGCCCTCTTACAGTCTGTCTTGTTAGCATAAAGGAAGGCAGGGGTAAGAAGCTTGCTGAGATTGGAGTAAGAGATTCGAAGCTACTGACAAGGAAGAAAAGAAAGTTCCTCTTTGAAGACATCTACTCGCTGGCAGAGGATGTAGTGGTATATGCGATAATGCCCGAAGAGATAAACAGGGCAATGAAGAACAAGATCTCACTAAATGAACTTGAGGCAATACATTTTGCAAGGCTCATAGAGTCTACAAAAGCTGATCCTAAGAAGATTTATCTAGATTCGCCAGACGTTATACCTGAAAAATTTGGCCTGCGCGTCAGCTTGGTTTCAAGCAAGCCGCTGAAAGTGAACGGCATAAGGCAGAAGAACATGCTTAAGAGGGATGCACATGCAAAGGTGTTTGCGGAGCATAAGGCGGATGTTAGGTATCCGGTTGTTTCAGCTGCAAGCATAATAGCAAAAGTAACAAGGGATGAGGCAATAGAGAGGCTGAAGGGCAAGCTTGGCATAGAGATAGGCTCTGGATATCCTTCGGACAAGGTTACAATAGACGCGATAAGGGGAAATCTCGGCAATGAAAGGCTGCTGCCCCATTTAAGGGAAGAGTGGAAAACGCTGAAGTTTATAAGGCAGTTAAAAATGACGGAGTTCCTTAAATAAACCACATATGATAGACTTACTCATTTTAATGCAGATTAGGAAAGAAAAACTTGCTATATCAGTTATTGCTTTTTCATTACCTTTTTGAAGATTTCCAAGCTTTCTTCAAGATATTGATCAAAAGTTATTTTACGCTCAATAAACTGCTTCCACAGATCTTTGTTTGCTAGAGGAAACTCAGAATAGTTCCTTGCAACCAAATAACTTTCTTCATCTCCATCCTTTATCAATTTAAGAGGATTAATTATCGGCATTTCGTCTTCTTTTTTCAATAAACTGAGGGGATTGCTAAGAGTTTCATCTACATAGTTTCCCAGCTTATCTGCTTTTGCTTTATCTCCTTTTCTAAGATTATTGCGAATATCGGCAATCTCATGGGACTTTATAAGATTGAAAGAGAATGATGCGACCTGCTTAACCAATATAAAGATGTTAGATGTATTTGCTCTCCTTCTTTCCCGCTTCTGTAAGCTTTACAAACTCTGCATTCTTGCTGGACTCGTTTAGATTTCTTGCATTAGGATATATTACCTTTCTGCGACCTAAAGGTCGCAGTATCACTTCGGTTAAACGGCAAGATGCAGTTGTCCCGAAATGTCCTGCCTCCTGATGCAGTTCTGCAGCGTGTTTTCATTCCTTGGACCTACACTTCCATTGCTGTATCCCGCGGTCCAAAAATGCCCTTTGAAATATCGCAGTCTCTTTGAAATATCGCAGTCTGTGTCTAGGCATTTCTTTGAACACTTTGTATGACGAGTATCCCTTCAACAACTGCACCGCCTACGAAATCGACATTGTATTTGGTATGCTGACTTCCATGTGGATATGCGCAAAGTCCTCACCAAACGACATCTCTTTTATTGACATTCCGCGCCTTTCTGCTGTGTCATAAAGCGCATCCCGTATTATTTCAACAGCCTTCGGATTTTTGAACATTTTATACCTGCATTTCGTAACCAACACAAGATGTTGGAAGTTGTACTGGTGGCCAACTCCATTGGCAGATGGTCCTTTATATTTTGCATTCGCTACGCCATTCATGGTATCACGTTTCTGCAGAAGCGCGGCGCGATTTTTTCCGTGCTGCAGCTGCATAAATGGAATATCGCAGGAAAAGAAGTAGTATTTATCGCACCGCAGTGTACAATTCATCCCCGACTTAAAAGTCGTGGTATTCTTGCCCTACGAATAAAATAATAGGGATTTGCTTACACAACCTTCACTGATTTTAAACATACTTTTCCTTTTGGAACAATAATTAGTACTACCCTTTAAATACCTATATACTATATATTGTATTTGCTCTCTGCTTAATATACAACTTATAGTGTTTTAATGCGATGCCCCTACTGCAGATCCACGAATATAAGTGTCATAGATTCAAGGGACGTTACGGCAGATAACAGCATAAGGAGGAGGCGCATATGCAACTCATGCAAACGAAGATTTACCACTTATGAAAGGATATATGAGGCCGAGATAACAGTAATAAAGAAGAATGGGGATAGGGAGCCTTTCGACAAGGGCAAGGTGCTCAATGGCATAATGAAAGCCTGCGAGAAGAGGCCCATAGACAGGGGCAGAATGGAGGAGATTGCGAATAGGGTAGAGCGCAAGCTTGTTGCCTCGGGCAAGAAGGAGGTGACAAGCAGGAGGATAGGTGACATGGTTGTAAACGAGCTCTTCAAAGTTGACCCTGTCGCATACATAAGATTCGCAAGCGTATACAACAACTTTGATTCCCCTGAAGAATTCAGGAGGGTCGCGCTGTTCATGAAGAAGAGCAACAGCAAAAACAAGAGATAGTTTATATTGGTGGTTTGATGGGAGTAAATGAGGTAGTTAAGAGAGATGGATCTACTGCTAAGTTTGACAAAAGCAAGATAGAGAGAGCCGTAGAAAGGGCTATGAAGGAAGTTTACGATGGCAAAAGGAGCAGCAACGAGCTTAATTCTATAGCTACAGAGTATGCAGGGCTTGTGGTAAAAAAGCTTGACGAGCTAGGAAAGAATAAAATAGCAGTCGAGCAGGTGCAGGACATTGTCGAACAGGTCCTTATGGAAGTAGACCCTGCAACAGCAAAGGCATACATAATATATAGAAACAAACACGCCGAAATTAGGGCGTACAAGGCCTCGCTTGGCATACAAGACGATTTGAAACTGCCTTTGAATTCGCTTATAGTCTTGGCGGCGAGATATTTGAGGAAGGATGCTGAAGGCAGGATAATAGAAACGCCTAAGCAGCTTTTCAAGAGAGTCTCTAGCACTATTGCAAATGAGGAGAAAAAATATGGGCTGAGCGACGAAGAGGCAGGCAAGCTTTCCGATGAATTTTACAATGCAATGACAAAATTTGATTTTATGCCAAATAGCCCCACACTGATGAATGCGGGCACAAAATTGGGGCAGCTTAGCGCATGCTTCGTGCTGCCTGTAGGAGATAGCATACCAGAGATATTCGACGCAATAAAATGGGCCGCGCTTGTCCACCAATCGGGCGGAGGCACAGGCTTCGCGTTCTCTAGAATCAGGCCAAGCGGGGATATAGTCAGAAGCACGGGCGGTGTCGCATCTGGACCTATCTCATTCATGAAGGTTTTTGATGCCGCCACCGAGCAGATAAAGCAAGGAGGCAAAAGGCGCGGTGCTAATATGGGCATACTGCGCGTAGACCATCCAGATATTCTCAATTTTATAGTGGCAAAGGAGAAGGAAGGTGTATTGCAGAACTTCAACATAAGCGTTGCCATTACAGAGGAGTTCATGAATGCCCTTGCCCGCGACGAGGAGTATAGCTTGATAAATCCAAGATCCAAGAAGGAAGTCGGAAAGCTCAATGCTAGGGCAGTATGGAGCCTCATAACTACAATGGCTTGGCGCACTGGAGACCCTGGCGTTGTTTTCATAGACAGGATGAATTCGACGTATTCTAACCCTGTGCCAAAATATGGTCCTATAGAATCCACTAACCCATGCGGAGAACAGCCACTATATCCTTTCGACTCTTGTAATCTTGCTTCGATAAATTTGGCGCACATGCTTGTAGAGAAAGATGGGAAATATGAAGTTGATTGGGAGAAGATCAAGTATATAGCAAGGCTTGGGGTGCGCTTTCTGGATGATGTTATAGATGCTAACAGTTACCCTCTGCCGCAAATAGAGCAGGTAACAAAATCTGTGAGGAGGATAGGCTTAGGAGTGATGGGCTGGGCTGACATGCTTATAAAGCTGGGCATCCGCTACGATTCCAACGAGGCGCTGCTGCTTGCAGAAAAGGTAATGAAGTTTATAACTACAGAGGCAAGATCAGAATCTGAGGAGCTTGCCAAGGTGCGTGGGCCTTTCCCGGAATTCGAGAACAGTATATGGTACAAATTCGGCTCGAAGCCGCTGAGGAACTCTACTGTAACTACAATTGCGCCAACAGGCACGATAAGCATAATTTCAGGGGGCACATCGCAGAGCATAGAGCCGCTGTTCTCTGTAGTATATATGAGGAATGTGCAGTCAAGCCTTGGGTCAAATCTCATAGAGATAAACAACACCTTCGAGCAGTTTGCGATAAACTACGGATTTTACAATGATGCGCTGATGAAGAAGCTTGCCGGGAAGACCTCGATACAAGATGTTGAAGAGATACCAGAGGATATAAGAAAATTGTTTGTAACCGCTTTTGACATTGCGCCGGAGTGGCATGTTAAGATGCAGGCGGCATTCCAGAAATACGTGGACAATGCTGTGTCAAAGACCATAAATTTCCCAAGCAACGCGACACCGCAAGAAATAGAAGAGGCGTATATGCTTTCATATAAGCTTGGATGCAAGGGTATAACAGTTTACAGGGACAAGAGCAAGAGCAAGCAGGTGCTTACTTCTGTGGATACAAGCAAGATAGGCTCGCTTGCGCATGCCGCCGAGAAGCATAAAAAAGTTGCCAGCGCTGTTGTTGAAAGCGAGACGCTTGACGAGCTCAAGAAAGAGGCTAAATCTTTCGAGCTCGAAGAATACAATGAAGGGGAGAGATGCCCCGAATGCGGTTCGCACATGATAGTTGGCGAGGGCTGTGCCACTTGCCCTAACTGTGGGTACAGCAAATGCAGCTAGGATTTTCTTTTTGAAACTGACGTGCTGCTGGGGCAGATGCTTCTCAGCACGCATCTGCTGCAATACTTGCGCCTTGACGTGCACGTATCCCTGCCAAGTGCTATTAGTAGATTAGATGCAACACCCCAATAGTTGTTTGGTATCTTTGCCATAAGCGCTTTCTCAATCTTTTTGGGGTCATTGGTTTTTGCAAAGCCCAGCCTTCTCGAAACTGTAATGCAGTGCGTGTCTACGGCTATGCCTTCGTTTATATTATATACTGAATTTAGCACAACATTGGCAACTTTGCGTCCAACACCCTTAAGGGATGTGAGCTCGCTTATCGTACTTGGTATTTTGCCATCAAATCTTTTCACAATTGCAGACGAGCTTTCCGTCAGATATTTTGCCTTTGTGTTGTAGAAGTTCAATGTATTTAGATCTCTCCTGAGCTCTTTTATATTGGCATTGGCATAGTCCTCAAATTTCCTATACTTCTTGAACAGGCGCGAAGTTGTATTGTTAACTTGCACGTCGGTGCACTGCGGTGATAGTAGGGCCGCGACGAAAAGTTCGGTGCTGTTCCTGTGCCTCAATGATGTATGTATATCTTTGCCGTAGCGCTTGAGCAGCAATTCCATTATTTCTTTGCCGAAGTTATTCTGCATATGAATATAGTTTTTGCGAGAAA
>JBMFHL010000005.1:0-37520 GCA_049976845.1 Candidatus Micrarchaeia archaeon
TGTGATATCGGATGCGCATTACCCCATATGCAAGCTAAGCCTGATAAGAAAAATAATATCAAAGGAGAAGCCCGACAATGTAGTTTTGCTTGGGGATAACATAGAATTAAGCATGTTTAAGGAACACCTCCTCGCATATAAACATTTTTTCAGAGACTTTAACAGAATTTTCCCGATTAAAAAGAGCATAATAATGCTGGGCGATAATGATTGCCCGTTTGCAGATAGAAAGGAGATAACGAAATTGGTAGAAAGCTATTCTCCGATGAATGGCTCAGGCGGAAAACTGTTCTTTTTCAAAATAGGTGCAATTAATTTTTTTCACGGCAACCTGGAGAAGAGCGCGGCAGTAGAAAAAATAGGTTACCATTTTGTGCTGAATGCCAACAAAATTAGCTATAAAATAGCTCCAAAGATACTTTCTGCACTTATAAGATTTCACTTTAACATAGCAAAAGAAGAGTATCTTTTTATGGGGCATCTGCATTTTCTTGGCGTTATAAAAAACAACGTGTTTTGTGGTACCCTTAATAAGGAATTTACGCCTTTCCCTGACTCCTTGGGCTATGTTACACTTGTCCATGAAAATTTTATTCCTGTAAAAAGCAGCATTAAGCTTGTGCATGTTGATAAAAAGGCATAAACACTTATTCAAAAATAAATAAAAATATTCACTAAGAAGCGATATAAATGGAATATCATCTTAAGTGTAGTAATTGCGGGAACATTTACGATGACAGCTATAATGCTCAAGTATGCGAGAAATGTGGTGGCATACTTGAAGTAGTTTATGAAGGAAGGATTCAAAAGATTGAAAATCTGCGCTCCTTTTGGGATCTAGAACCGGTGCTGCCTGGTGGCAGATACAAGCATTTAGAGGTAGGGTTTACCAAACTAATACCAGCACGCGAGAAAGGGCTGCATCTGAAGCTTGAGGTAGAAAACCCCACGCACTCTTTTAAAGACAGGGGTTCAGTTATCGAAGTCGCAAAAGCAAAAGAATACGGATATGACGAACTAGTCTGTGCATCAACTGGAAACATGGCATACTCTCTAGCATATTACGCAAAAGTCTATGGCATAAAAGCAAAAATATTTGTCAGTAAGAATGTAACAAAGGACAAAATGGAGTATATACGGAAGACGCACGATGCTGAAGTCGTGAAGATAAATGGCGATTTTAATGAAGCACAGCGCCATGCAGAAAAGTATGCAAAAAGGCGAAACGTATTCCTAGCAGGAGATTACTGCTACAGGAAAGAGGGGCAGAAGACAATAGCTTATGAACTGGCACAATTTAAACCAGACTGCATAATTGTGCCGGTTGGCAATGCCACACTACTGAGTGGCACGATTAAAGCAGTAGAAGAGATGCGTGAATGTAGGATGATAGATAAAGATCCTACAATCATAGGCGTGGAAGCTGAAAAGTGCAAGCCTTTATACGACGCATTTGCAATAGGTAAATTGTCATATACTGTTCCAAAGACAGCCGCCGATGCAATAGCTGTCGGATATCCAACTTTTGGGCCGCAGGTCCTAGCAATGGCAAAAAAATCTAAAATAAATATGATGGTGGTTTCAGACAAAGAAATGGCAGTTGAGCAGCGCCGCTTATATGAGGATTATGGGCTTGTTGCAGAACTAGCAGGGGTTTCAGGCATAGCCGCATACAGAAAGCTTAAGCTAAAATACAAAAACATAATAGCAATAATAAGCGGTGGCAACATCTAAGATTAATTTATAATCAGATAGTTTGGGCAAAAATTAAGCATAAATCTCAAATCGGATTAAGAATAAAATCAGAAGATGTATAAGGCGAAACCTCTGATAAGCTTTTTGATAGTTCTGTTCCAGCTGCTGCTGTTCTTTTTCACATCTTTGACAAAAGGCCTATATTTTGCTTTTTCTTCTGCATTAAGTTTTCCTTCTTTCACAACCTCTGTCTTTTTACCATCGACTATTTGTGTCTCAGTCTTGCTTATTATCTCCTTCCTAACCATAGCATACCATTCATCCAATGTGCCTCCGTGCAGCTTTATCATTCTTAGGAAATCCTTCATTTTTATTGGCCTTCTCTTCCCCGTCCTGTCCTCTTCTGCTGCAGGTATAAGTGCAGCTTTATCACAGATTTCATTTATATCTGCCTGCGAGAACCCTGTTGTAGCTCTAGCAAGCCTTCCAAAGTTTATAAATTTCGCCAATGGCATCTTCCTTGTGTTATAGATAAACCCTTGTTTCCTTGTCTTGTAATCTGGTGGCGGTATATAGATGGATTCTCCGAACCTGCCACTCCTTTTGAGTGCCGGGTCCATGTCCCAAGGCTGGTTTGTCGCACCTATCACGAAAATGCCTTCTGGGTTTTTTTCAACGCCATCCATCTCCTGAAGAAACTGGTTGACAGCCATGCGCATATAGCTCTGCGATTCTCCTCCGCCTTCCCTCTTTGCCCCAAGCGCGTCAACTTCGTCGAAGAAAATTATGCAAGGGGTGTTTTTCCTAGCCTGCTCAAAGATTGCATGCATATTCTTCTCTGTGTTACCTGCATACATATCCACTATCTCGTTTATCCTTGCAATTATGACATGCGAATTCGTCTCGCCCGCAATAGCATTTACAAAATATGTCTTTCCACAGCCTGGTGGCCCATAGAAGAGCACCCCAAGACCAAGCTTCTTTCCATAAGCCCTAAGCAGATCTGGCTTCTTTATTGCAAGTATTATATTCTCGTAGATAAGCTTCTTCTGCTTCTCCATGCCAACTACGTCCTTGAACGTCATCACTGACTTGTGCCATTTTGTCTGCTTTATCTGTCCTTCCTCTATTACAGTCTTCTCATTGCTTTTCTTCTCTTCCTTTCCTATGCCAAGCACATCAGCGCTCATCTTCTTCTTTAGCTGCTCCAGCCTAGCTTTCGCCTGCTCGTAATTTGGATTTTTAGCAAGTGACTTTTCATACCACTCCTTAGCCCCCTCATAATCATGCTGATACTCGCTTATTATGCCCATCACATATGGGGCATCAAAGCTGTCCGGTTCATTTTTCATGACCAAATCAACGTCTCTCTCTGCTTCATCATACCTGTTTAATATAGCATAGCTGAGTGCCCTGTTAAAATAAGCGCTAGAGTAGTTATTGTCAATCTTTATTGCCTGCGTATAGAGCTCTATTGCTTCCTCAAATTTATTTGATTCAAACATCTCACCTGCCTTCTGGTAAAGCTCCTTTGCAAGCGGATTTACATTCTCGTCTTTTTTCTGCTCTTCAGCCATCTAAATCACAGCTTTTTCTGCTTCTCTTCTTCTTTGCCTCCTTTATATATTTTACTTTCATCCTTTTTAATTTTATCTAATAATCTATTCAGATCCCTATCAACAGCAGACACATACTTGTTCTCCCTTGCCACGTTCCTAAAAGTGCATTTTTTGAATCTCTTTGCAATGCTCTTTACTTCCCTGTTCAAAGGCCTCAGCGCTTCGTTCTTGACCTTGTACAGGCCGTTTATCTGCTTTACAGCAACCTCACTATCTGAAATAACCTCTACTTCATTCTCAAATCCGTAATCCTCTGATACCTTTTTAAGGGCATTCAGTATTGCATTGTATTCAGCAAAGTTGTTTGTCTTTACTCCATTGTAAAATACCTTCTTAAGCACAAGCCTATAATCCTTATCAAATACATAGTAGCCAGAAGCGCTCTCTCCAGGGTTCCCCCTTGATGCTCCATCAGTATAAATATAGAACTCCAAGCTAATCACCAAGTTCTTTTCTACATGCTATAAAAATTCTTCTAATAAATATAATAATAGATACAATGGATTTAAAGGCCCAAAGCGCAATGGAATACCTAATGACATATGGCTGGGCAATACTAGTCATGGGTATAATTCTCTCAGCGCTGTTTGTACTAGGCGTCTTTAATCCAGGAACTTTCGCAGGGCAAGAGTGCCTTCTGGAAGCAGGGTTCTCTTGCTTGAACATATATTTATCTCCAAATGGCCTGCTTGACATTAATCTGATGCAGGCTACCCAATCTCCAATTAAAGTAACGGCCATAGGCTGTTCTGAGAACGCAAGCGTTGCAAAAATGCAGGCTCCAAATCCTCCTACCAATTCTGTCTTTTTATCAATTGGTGCAAACTACACCTTCCCTGTCCAGTGCTATAACCAGAACAATACCCCTATAAGCCTCAATCCGGGTTCCATCTTTAGCGGTTACATAATAATAAATTATACCTCTATTACGACTGGCTTCCCAAGCACGCTAACGGGTAGAATTATAACAAGGGCGTCATAGTAAATATAGCTATGACCTTGAAGCCAAGCTCCTTAATTCCTTAACCCTTCCAAAATCCAGCGTCTCTGCGCTACCTATGCAAAGTGCATTCATCTCATCAATGTCTAACATGTCCATTAGTACTGGTGCCATTCCCCCTACACTCTCTGCATTTACCCCAATTCCCTCTGCGAAGTAATTCATAGCCGGTAGTATAATTATTTTCCTGCCATCTTTCACGCTCCCATAAAGGAAACACTTGAGCTTCTCCCTTATGCCAAGCTTGTTGTACAATACTATTGCCGGATGTATATGCCCCATGACAAGCAATTTGCCGCTTTTGCTCTTCGGGAGCTCTTCACCGTGGAAAAATAAGTAATCTCCTATCAGTGCTTCTTGCTGGTAAACCTTTATATCAAATGGGGCTTTGAGTCTATCGACAAAATTGTCATGATTACCTTTCACAAGCACAATCTCTTTTACCTTTTTTTCCCTCAAGAAACCCACAAAATCATGCAATTCATTGAACTCTTCTGTATGGACTTCTGAAAATTCGTTTTTTATGTCACCATCTATTATAACCCTATTTGGTTTTTTTTCGTATATCGCCTTGCTAAGCATTTCCTCTATATTCTTCAAATTTACCTTTGGCAGAAAAATGCCATTCTTTGACATAACCCCCTCGTAGCCGAGATGTAAATCAGAGCACACAAGAGCAGAAAGCTCCTTTATATACAGTATGGGCATGCCATCTAAAATTTCCACGCCGTCTGATATCATCATACTTTCCCTTTTTTAATTTCCTCCCCTATCCTCTGGAGCACTAGCTTATGCAGTTCCCTTAGGTGCTTGCGTCTGTCTTTCATCATTACTATGTCTGCCTCACCAAAAGTTATCATCATGTGTGCAAAAGGTGATGGCAAAGATGTTTCTATAATCTTATATTTTATACTCTTTTTGCTTATACCTCTCAAAATTTCGATTGCCTTGGGCAAATCCATGACATCCTCTAATATCTCCCTGTACGTTTCTTTTATTATAGGGAATTCAGGATTTATTTCCTCTGCAGCATTAAGCAGTGATTGGGAATTGAATTGCTGCCTTCCAACGCTTATCTTCTGCCCTTTGTAGTTCCTAAGCACCATAAAGCTCCTTGCTGCACAGTGCCTGAACCTCCTCTTCATCATCTCTGTTCTCCTTATATTTGATTTGAGCAGATTGGCAATATCTATATTGGTAAGCTTGTCTATAATACTGCTTACCTCTTTTTCCTCTATATCAAACGAAGTAAGCAACGCAAACCCATTGTCATTCACCATTACTCCTATATCCTCTTCATACTCATCTCCCATAACTATTGCAATTGCCCTTGAAATCGCATCATTAACGCGCCTTCCAAAAAGCGAGTGGAATATTATATAATTCCTTCCCTCTTTAAGATCCCTGCTAATCTCCACAAGTATAAGCTTATCATTCGGAATGTGCTTTGCATATAGCAATTGTTCAACGAAATAACGGTAGATAGAATGCTTTGCATTTGCGTCAGCCGGAAGCATATCCAGAATCTTCTTTACCTCTCCGCTTTCAGCAATCTTGCCTTTTCTAAGCCCTTCAAATACCCTCTTGTCTGCTTTTATACTCTTCTTTAGCGCAGAGCCCATCTCCCTCCTGAATCTGCCTATCTCGTTTGCAAGCTCGAAAGTGAGCGGCAACTGCTCAGAGAACCAAGGGGGTATAGTAGGATATCTGCTGTCTGCTCTTGAAACAAAGCATCTCATGCCCCTTGCAGATTCAAATCTGTAAAGCCTGCCGCCAAGTACAAAAATATCTCCATGTTTGAGCCTTGAAAGGAATTCTTCTTCTATGCTGCCTATCCACCTGCTGCCTTCGTAAACATCAATTCCAACTTCATCAGGTATTGTGCCTATATTCAAATAATATATGAGCTTTGTGAATCTTCCTCTCTTTCCAAAGCTCCCTTCTTTCTCTTCGTACCATATTTTGCCATATACATGCCTGCTCTCAAAGCCTACATAGCTTCCTGACAAATATTCCAATAATGAGATAAAATCATTTTTCTGGAGGTTGTGGTAAGCATATGAGTTTCTTATAACTTTCAGAGCTTCCTCCACCTTCCACCTCTTGTTCAATGACATACCCACAATGTGTTGTGCCAGTACATCAAGTGCATTCTTTGGCACTAAAAATCTGTCCAGGACCTTCTCCTTTGCGCATTTAAGCATAACTGAGCATTCTACTAAGTCATCCCTGTTAACCACTACTATCTCTCCTCTTGCAACGTCATTGAATTTATGTCCACTCCTACCTATCCTTTGTATTGCCCTTGTTATGCTCTTCGGCGAGCCAAGCTGTACAACATTGTCTATGTAGCCAATGTCTATGCCCAATTCCAAGCTCGTTGATGATACAGCGCACTTAAGCTTGCCCTTCTTTAGCATGTCTTCAACGCCAAGCCTCATCTCCCTAGACAATGAGCCGTGGTGCGCGGCTATCTCATCTTCGCTGTATTTGAATTTTTTCATGAGGTTATATACAACCCTTTCAGTGCCGCTCCTTGTATTGGTAAAAATGAGCGTTGTTTTATTCTTCTTTATTATATTATCTAGCAAGTTATATATCGATCTCTCTATATTCTCATCGCCTGCAGCAATTATGTCGCTTACAGGGCTCATTGCAACGAAGTCCAGTTTCTTATCCCATGTAGCATCCACTATTACGCAGTCCCTCTCTTCACTACCGTTGTAGCCTACTAGGAAATGTGCAGCTTCCTCAAGGGGGTATAGCGTTGCCCCAAGCCCTATCCTGACAAAATCATGCCCACAAAATTCTGCTAACCTCTCTATAGAAAGCGACAAGTGAACGCCTCTCTTGTTGTTAGCAAGCTCGTGCAGCTCATCTATGACAACATACTTAACGTCTTTGAGGCTCTCAGAGAATTTCTGCGAATTTAGCAGTATTGCCAAGCTTTCTGGCGTAGTAACCAGTATGTTTGGAGGATGCTTAAGCTGCCTCTGTCTCTCCGATTGTGGAGTATCGCCAGTCCTTATACCTATAGTGACCCTCTTCGGATTTGCATTGCCTTCATAAATCTCCTGCAGCGGCACGCTGAGGTTTTTGTATACATCGTTGTTCAGTGCCCTGAGCGGCGATACATATATACAATAAACCTTCTCATCCAGCTTTCCAGAGTCTGCAAGATCCATAAGATCGCTTATTATAGCCATGAAAGCTGAAAAAGTCTTGCCGCTACCTGTTGGCGCGGTTATAAGAAGATTCTTTTTCTCCTTTATAAGTTTGAACGAATAATATTGTGGGGGTGTAAGCTCAGGGTAGTTCTTCTTGAACCAATCCCGCACGCTAGGGCTGAGGCTATTCAGGCTCTCTAACCTACTGAACGGTTTTGAATACATTATCATCAAAAACCACCAAGCAGAAGCAAAAAGACGCAACTTATATAAATTGCATCCATCAAATATATATTCACGTTGGTTTGGATGGTGCAAGTTCATGGACAAGAAAAGTCTTAAGAAGAGGATAGAGCAGTTCAAAAGGACGCAGAGCATAAACAAGATAGTGCAGAAGGGCACTATAGAAGATCAGGCACTTATGGATAGCGCTGGCGATGATAGGCCAGCCGAAGAAATGCACGCCTTGGAATTAATAACGCAGGAAGAAGGCCCTATTCCAGAGTCGCTTCCAGTTGGGCACGCCATGAAGATGTCTGCAAAAAAGAGAAAGGCTCAAGGCAAAATATCCCACATAATAAAGAAGCTGAGAAGTTCATCGAAGAAAGTGCACAGAAAGAGATAAATAACGTTACCGCTTATTATAATCATGTACTCTTTGATAAAGCCACCGGCACTTAAAAGTGGAGACAATATTAGGATAATAGCGCCAGCATGGGCTCCGGACATAAAAAACCTTTCAAGAGGAATAGACATACTCAAAAAGATTGGCTATAACGTTTCCTTGGGCAAGAATATAAAGCGGCTTTCTCAAGTTTCTTATTTATCTGCGCCTGACAAAGAAAGGGCAAGCGAAGTAATGGAAGCGTTCAAAGACGACAGTGTAGACGCTATATTTTGTGGCGCTGGCGGCTATGGATCAATGAGGGTCTTGCCATATCTAGATTTTGAAGTTATAAAAGAGCACCCAAAAATATTTTTGGGCTACAGTGATATAACAGCATTGCATCTTGCAATAAACAATTTTTCACATCTAGTAACATTCCATGGCCCAATGCCCGGGCCAGATATAGACGAAATGAGAAAGGCAAGCTACAAGGATTTTATCGAAGTGTTAAAAGGCAAGAGCACAGACATAAAACCGCCCTACGAGAGAATAATACAATACATAATACCAGGTGCAGCAAGTGGCATAAGCATGGGGACCAACTTCTCGCTAATAGCATCGCTTGTAGGTACCAAATATTTCAAGGATGCAGAGGGAAAGATTCTATTCCTAGAAGACGTAAGTACCACTGTGTGGGATATTGACAGGTATTTTTCGACAATGAGGCTTGCAGGATTATTGAATAATTTCGGAGGATTTATATTCGGGGATTTCACAGACATACCAAAAACAGAAGACGCAATGCCAGTTATAGAAGAGATAATAAAGTATCACACGGAAGCCTTAGGCAAGCCCTCTCTTTACGGCATGCCATTCGGGCATGGGGACGAGCAAATGCTCATACCTTTAAATGCAAAGATACGAATGAATACAGAAGCCCCTTACCTGGAGCTTATCGACAATGTAGTCGAATAAAAAAATGCAGCAGAATAGGGTTTATATAAGATCCTCAGATTCATAGTCATTTTTGTCGTTTTTTCCATTCTCCGGCGATTTGCCAACAGAGAGCTTTACGCCGTTAGGGTCGCGCGTTATTGTTATGTCAAGATTGTTGCTCCCAAGCATCTTCCTTAGCTCGTCATATGTGTATGAGCCGATATCTTTCCCTGTATTCTTTCCCTTTAGTATCTCGGCTCTCTTCTCCATTAGCGTGTCTTTCGAGGTTTCAGAGTACGATATCGAAAGCCTTGGCTTTTCGGCGTAATAAATATCTTCTATGCCTAGCTCTATTGGCTTGTAGCCTTCGCTTTGGTATATAAATGGAAGCACAGCATCAAACTCTTCTTGTATGCTATTAACAACCTTGTTTATTGCGTTTGGTGCCCCTGCAATAACAAAATCATCGCTGTCAAGAAAACCAACAAAGGCATTGCCACCAAATTCCTTCACCTTGTCCTGCAACAGCTGTGAAACAAGCCTAAGTATAGTAACACCTGAGTTCGTTCCAAAAGCCATTGCAAAATCTGCCAAGCCCTCTACTCTCAACCTTCCTATCTCGTAATCGCTCTGAAGTGCTTGCTCCACAGCCCCGGATATTTTGTCCTCGTTCGGAAGGTCTATGAGTGGATCGAAGCGCCTCCCTTTCTTTTTCAGGAATATAGTCACAAGGCTTCTAAGCTCTTCTGGATCAAATGGCTTTTTAATATAATAATCTGCGCCGTACTTTATGCCTTTGAATCTGTTCGAGGTGGCATCCATGGCACTAACTATAATGACAATAGTATCTTTTAGCTTAGGATCCTTCTTTACTGTTTGGCATATCTCTAAGCCATCGGCTCCTGGCAACATTAGGTCAAGTATTATCAAATCTGGCTTGTCCTTGCTTATTGCCGCGAGCGCATCATTGCCATCATAGACATTAGTTATGTCAAACCCTTTCCCTACAGACAGCGTCATTAGCTTATTTATATTCTTATCATCCTCCACAATCAGTATCTTCCTGAATCTCTGTTCTTCCTGGAGGATATAATAGGTAAGCACCCCGCCGCTCTTCCTTGAAGCTATTGCATTCATTACTTCCAGGTCATGTAATCCTTTATTCAAAATCTCCTCTGTGATATTCTTTGATTTTGCAACTTCGAATAAGTCATTGTATGTTACCTGCTGCCTCTCATTAATTATTGAAAGAAGCTCAGATTTAAAATCATCTGAATCCATGCGATCGCCAGTAGTATATGCGGAGAAAAGGATATTATTCTTTTGCTTGCTGAAAACGCCTCAAATGTATAAAATAAGAAATAAATTTAAATCTACTTCTCATAATTAGATTGATGCATATGAACCCGCAATACAAGCATGGAGTTAAGAAAAGTCGCTATAGCTTACCCTTGATAATATCAGGTATAGTAATTATTATTCTTATAATTGCAGCCGCAGTTGTCATGTCTGAAAGCAACGTCCATTACATATCCTCAGCAACAAAGCTCTCAATTCTGCAGAATAGTAGCGTATATTATAAGCTGCCTTCAAGCCCAAGCACATACCTATTGTATCTGAAAAATTCGACAAACTCGGGCGCATTGTTCTATATAACGAGTGTTCCATTACTGAGCAGTCCTGTAATATTTCTTTCGCTGGGTTCCAATTCGTCAGCCAATTTCAGCAGCATGGGCACAAGCATAGCAGACATGCACATCTCCCTGCTCTCAAGCAACCAAGAAGGTGCAGTGGTAGAAATCACCCCAATACCTCAGAGCCTTGGGCTAAAACCAAACGGCCAGATAAAAATAATACCAGAGGCATCATTCACAGAGAAGATGCTCTATAAAGGAAGCGTTGCCATAGTCTCTACGACCACTACTTCTTCAACTACCACTATTACTACTACCACAATAAATCAATCTGCAGTTATACCTGTGCAGCAAATAATGACGCTTATGAACTCCACAACCTATGGTGCTTTGGAGAATAACCTGAACATACTCTATGTAAAAGACAAGGCGTGCAATGCAAGCGTATACAATGCAACATTCTTAAGATACGAGAATATGCAGCCAACAGGTCTAAACTCTTTCTACAATGTTAGTCCTGCAGTTCCAAGGTATATCAACACCACAATATCAAAGCTGAGCAAAAATGATTATATTGTGACATACACTGGGGTCACGCCTGTGAAAAAGTACACATCGCCATTGCTTATTGTAAGACTCAACATATCTTCTGCATCTCCGCTAATCAACGCAACTTTTGAGGGGCCGTTTGCAGGGATGAACTATACGCAGGCAGTAGCAATATATTCATTCCAAGACAGCATAAATAATTTCTGCGGAGCGTACATGCCTTAGCTCTCTTTTTTCTTTTTCCTAAGGTCTATCGGTATTGTGAACCAGAAAGTACTGCCCTTCCCCATCTCAGAATTTACACCCATCTTACCTTTGTGCAACGCTACAATTTCCTTAGCTATTGATAATCCTAATCCTGTGCCTGCTCCCTCCTGCTTAGTAAGCCCTTTCTTTGGGACTTGGTAAAATTTTCTGAAGAGCTTTCTCTGGTCCTCTTTGCTTATGCCTATACCCGTGTCCTTTACCTCTATCTTCACGCTCTTGCCCTTTCTGTAGGCCTTTATTGATATACTACCATGCTCTGTGAATTTTATGGCATTGCCTATCAGGTTTACGAATACCTGTATGAGCCTATTGGGATCCGCAATGATTTCAGGCACGTTATAATCAACATCCCATGCGAACATGAGGCCTTTGCCATTTGCAACTTCTTCAAGCGCCTGTATGCTCGGATTCTCCTTGAGCTTGAGCAAGTTAACTTGTTGCAGGTCCAGCTTTATCTTTCCCGACGACAGCTTTGCGACATCGAGTATTTGCTGTATTAACTGCATGAGCCTTTCCCCCTCGTCCAATATAATCTTTATATAGCCCTTCTGCTCCTCATTAAGTTCTCCGAATTCACCTTTCTGCAGTAAAGTTGCAAAACCTTTTATATTCGTTATCGGCGTTTTCAGCTCATGCGATATGTTATATATGAACTGCGTCTTTAAGTCGCTCTCGCTTTTCAAGCTGTCTATAGTGCGCTCCTCGCTCGCCACCATGCTCTCTAATTCCTCAATGTGCCTTTTTGTAGCAAGCTCCCTGCCTATTATAACATAGCCGTTGAATATGCCCTTTTCAGAAACAAGCCTGCCAATGCTCTGTTCGCAAGGTATAGCTTCACCCTGCTTGTTTATCATGTTTGTAAACACATTTTTTGCCACGCCTTCCTGCCTTGCTATATTTATTGCCTTCTTAAAGCTGTCCTTGCTCTCATCAGAATACATAAGTAATATGTCAGTGCCAGACAATTCATCTATTTTGTAGCCAAGCACAGTTTCTGCACTCTTGTTCATACTTGTGAGATAGCCAAACTCGTTTACTGTTATTATCATGTCCCCAGACACCTGTATAAGCTCGTTTAGGCTTCTTTCGACGTTTTTTGCATACTTCTCTATCTTATTGTCTGTCACTATGCACAAAAATCCACTATCGCGCTTGAATAATGAAAGCATTACGTCAGCACGAATCTCATTGCCAAGGTCCAATGCGAATGCACCAGCAAAATCAGATTTTTTCATCGCATCTGCAAGCCTTTCTTTGTCATTAACTATATCAACCAATTTTCTCCCAAGTATCTCTTTTCCCTGTGGCAATATTTTGTCTATATTCTCGCTTACCCATTTGACATTAGTCTCGTTGTCAATTAAAAATGCACACTCATAATTGCTGTATTTCAAAACAGCAGCCTGATCTTCAAGCTTTTTCTCCTTTGTCACATCATAAAACAAAACATGCAAAAGCTTGTCGCTTGCTCTCCCTGATGTTGTTATGAAAAACCTGTCCTCAAGCTTTGCGGCCTTTACCTCCGTAGTTAAACCTTTGTCTAAGCTTGCAAGCATATTGGCATCAATGTTAAAGAAGTCCCTAATGTTCTTTCCAATAACCTCCCTTGACCCCTTCGAGAAGAGGTTTAACAAACTCTTGTTCGCTTTTACGATGGTGCCATTCAGCTCTACAAGCGCCTGGGGCATTATGCTGTTGAATGCAGCGTCAAAATACCTTGCAAGACCCCTGCTCTTTTCCCTTTCAGACATGCTCACAAGCTGGTATCCCAATATAGAAAGCCCAACTGCAACTGCGTTTGTAAGCTCGGCGGTAAACTTTTCCTCGTATTTTGAGAGCATTACTGCAACAGCTATAGCTTTTGCATCGGCTCCAATAGGAAAGACTGCGAAGCTCTTGTAACCATTGTTGTAGTAGTTTATTAGCTCTGGGAATGCAGAGTAGCTGCTGAGCCTGTTGTCTATATATTGCTTGCCTGTATTTATTGCAAATTCTTCCGAAGGCTCAATGCCGCTCCTGTCCTGCGGTATCTCCTTTATTTTTACATCGTCCAATCCAAAAATCTCCTTTAGTTCATTTGTATACCTAAGCTCAAGCTCAGCTGGGCTCAGGCCTTTTCTCCCAAGCTCCACCGTATCAAAAATAAACTTGGATATTGCAGCATTGTCGAGCATAGCAAAGCACCAGTTAAGCTAAAGCTATAAATTAGCAAATAAATATATAATAGCAAATGCTTTATAGCAACCCTAGGTGCTTGCAATGGACAAAGCAATAGAAATATTCAAAAACGTGTTCAGGATAAACCAAAGGCTCTTCACCAAGAACCTAGCTCTCGGTTCAAAGGTATATGGCGAAGATCTTGTTATGCTCAATGGCATCGAATACAGGTCATGGAACCCTTACAGGAGCAAGCTTGCAGCCGCAATACTCAACGGCCTCAAAACGCTAAGCATAGCGCCAGATTCAAGCATACTCTATCTTGGCGCCGCAACAGGAACTACATGCAGCCATGTCAGTGACATAGTTGGGGAAGGGGGCACAGTATATTGCGTAGAAATATCTGAAAGGAGTATGAGAGATCTAATCAAGGTATGCGAGAAAAGGCCAAACATGCTGCCGATACTGAGCGATGCAAGGAGCGTTAGCGCTTATTCAAATGAAGTTGGTACAGTAGATTCATTATATCAGGATGTGTCATCGCGAGATCAAGCAGAGATACTACTTTACAATTCGGTGCTTTTGAAAAATGGGGGCTTCGCTTATGTGGCAATAAAATCGCAGAGCATAAGCACAGCATCTAATCCCGAAGAAGTATACAAGGATTTTTTGAAATTCGTATCAAGCAAGTTCAAGGTTCTTGAAAAAATAAAGCTGGAGCCATTTGACAAAAAACACCTCTTTGTGGTGCTCAAGAAAATCTGAAACAGAAAAGATATAAGAAGTTGGTGTAATGTGTATAATAATGGCTGTTGCAAACCAGGAACAGGCGCATTAAGATGGATATAAAGAAATATACTCCGCTTATGGACCGTCAAATGCACACTTTTGCGTGTGAGTACTGCGGAAACGAATTCAATTCTTACAACAGCCAGGTGTCTGCATGCCCTTTCTGTGGCATTTACTCTGAAAAGTCAAGTGCAGAATTCTCAGAAGACGAGGCATTCAATTCCGCAAAGGCGCTTAACAGTGCAATAATCCAGGGCTCTGAGTATGATCTTGAAAAGTCTGCAAGCAAAATTCTATCATTGAAGAATATCCCACAGCAAATATACTCTCTTGCAATACTATATAAACGCTCATCAGAGCTTGAGCACTCTACGAAGAACTACAATATACCTGGTTTCATGGAAGAGAATTCCGAACACGAGGAGAAGGCCATTGATCTGTTCTCAAAAGCTAAGGGCCTACTCTACGATGCAATATTTGCGTGCAATCGAGCGCTTGCTACAGCTGCAAATGCCGAGATCTATTACGTAAAATTCCTTGCGGAGATTGAACTGGAGAATATGCACGATGCAAAAGGCACATTGGAATTGCTTGCTAAAACGAGCCCGAGGAAGGAAATGCTGGACTATGCAAGCATGCTCTATGCAATAAAGATGAACCAAAAAGACACAATAGAGCATATAAACAGCGTAATAGGAAATGGAGATATAACAGGTTTTTATTATCTTGCAAAATACCTTGCCGCAAACGGCAAATTAGAAGAATCAAAGCATATATTAGAAAATCTGCTTAATAAGGAAAATATATTAGTCGCAAGGCTGCTGATTGATAAAATCAAAAAAGCACAGCCATAGCCTGTTTAGCCCTTTGCCACTCCCAAAGGCACGTTCCTTACCACTATCCTGGATATGCCTGCCCTCTCGACAACCCCTACTACCTTATCAACGTTTTTGTATGCACCTTCTGCTTCCTCGCTTATAAGCTTCCTAGTCTTAACTCTAACTTCTATGCCCCTAGCTGCAAGGCTGCTAAAGGTGTCGGAAGCAGATATCTCTCGTATCGCCTGGTGCCTTGACATAACTCTCCCAGAGCCATGGCACGTTGAGCCGAACGTTTCCTTCATAGCTCCCTCGAGCCCTGCAAGTATATAGCTTGCAGTCCCCATGCTGCCAGGTATTATAACTGGTTGTCCAACCTCCCTGTATTTCTTCGGAATCTCATTCCTGCCCTTTGAAAATGCCCTAGTGGCGCCTTTCCTATGCACATACACCTTTACCTTTTTGCCTTCATATTCATGCTCCTCCAACTTTGCTATATTGTGAGCCACATCATAAAGGAGCTCCATGCCAAGCGCATCAGCGCTTTTTCCAAACACCTCTTCAAAACTCTTTCTTATAGAATTGGTTATTATCTGCCTGTTTGTAAATGCATAGTTCACAGCGCATGCCATCGCTGCAAGATAATTTGAAGCCTCCTTGCTCCCTATCTCGGCATAGCTGAGCTCAGGATCTACTATCTTTATGTTGTGCTCCCTTTGGTAAATCTCAAGCTCCCTCAAATAGTCGCTGCAGATCTGGTGTCCAAAGCCCCTTGAGCCCGTATGCACCATTATAACAATCTGATCTTTCTCCAAGCCGTAAGCCCTTGCTACGCCTTCGTCAAAGACCTTGTCCACTTTCTGAACCTCCAGGAAATGGTTCCCGGCGCCAAGTGTGCCAAGCTGGTCTATGCCCCTGGACTTTGCCATGCTGCTTACTTTTGAGAAATCAGCACCAAGCATGTGTCCATTTTCTTCAGTAGCATCTATATCCTCATTGAATCCAAAGCCCTTCTCAATTATGTAAGGAACGCCATCCACAGCTATTCTTGCAAGGTCCTCTTTCGAGAATGATAGTTTAAGCTTGCTGCCAACGCCACTAGGTACATTAATAAAAAGCCTGTCCATGAGCTGCTTGAGCTTTGGCCTAAGCTCCTTCTCTGTAAGGTTTGTCTTTACCAGCCTGACGCCACAATTTATGTCGTAGCCTACAGCACCCGGGGATATTATTCCATTGTTGGCATCAAACGCAGCTACTCCGCCAACAGGAAATCCATAGCCCTCGTGCATGTCAGGCATAAGAAGAACATTACCTATTATGCCAGGCAATGTTGTAGCATTTACTGCTTGCTGTAGGGTCCTATCTTTTTTGGTTGCATCAAGCATAGAATCTGTCGTGTAAATGCTGATGCCTGTATTCATACCCTTGCTCTTATCCCTGGCTATCTCAAACTTTACTTCACTTACCTTTTTTATTTCGAATTCCATAATATACACTTAATTTAAAGTGCGTAAGCAGCATATAATAAACAAAACAACAGAAAACATTATAAACAAGGCAAATATAATACCTCTGTATTTCAGAAGCAATGCATATGATAGATTTGCATTGATTAAATATAAATATCAGTTCATGTAATAATATAAATCGTTAATAATGTAAATTGAAAGATTTTTATATAAGAAGTTTATAATTAATAGCACTGCAGGGGTGGCGGAGCTTGGTCAAACGCGGTAGACTCAAGATCTACTGGCTTAGGCCTACAGGAGTTCAATCGCAGGAACAAATCTCCTCCCCTGCATGATTGGTGATGAAAATGGTAAAAAAACAGTCAATTTCTAAGGGTAAGGTAAAGCATGCAGCCAGAGGAAGCTTGATATCAAAGGCAAAGGCTGCAAAAATGAAAGATAGCGTAATGTTTGAACTGCCTCATTATCCACAGACAGAGGAGTTTACAAGTTCTGCGGCATGCGCCATGATGGTATTGAAGTACATAAATCCTGATTTTAAGTTCAGAAAGGAACACGAGTATAGCATATGGCAGGAAGCTGTTAACGGCAGCGTCTGGCACGGCTCACGCTACGGCATAGCATGTGCTTTAGTTAAAAGAGGCGCGCGCGCAGGCATAATAAGCAATATAAAAGATGAGGGTTATGAAAAGAAGCTGGCAGTATACGAAAATATAAATCTTGACACTCTTACTGCTTCATTCAATGAAGTAAGGGAAAAAGCGAAAAGCATGAATATAGAAGAGGAATATGCACCAGTTAGCATACAGACAATAAAACGTGTGCTTTCAGCAAAACAGATACCAATAGTGCTTATAGATGGCAAAGTAATAAATCCATATTTAGAATCATCGCCGCACTGGGTTGTCGTAAAGGGTTATGATAAGGACGCATTCTATATAAATGATCCATATTCAGACAGCACAATAACCCTTGACGTAAATGCATTCAAGCAGGCTATAGGCTATGACGAGAACCACAGCATGATAATAATAGATTCGAAGTATTTTGACAAATCGGCGAAGCAGTAAGCTGTACTCTTTGCTCTCTTTCCTTAACACCTCAAATCAAAGATAAATTAAGGATTGATAAGCTCTTTTTATATATTAAAGTATAAACCTGGGGGAGAAGGGGAAAAGAAAAAAGAAAGGGGATATATAAAAATAAGAAAGAGGGCTAAGCCCTGCTTAGCCCCTTGCAATAAATTCCTTAGATAATGTTCTTGCTAATGAGCCTTTTATGGTACTCTTCGTCCTATTATAGCTGTCTTTGAGTTTTTCCCTTGTACTCGATGCTGTGCGCTCGTAGCACGATGTACATATGTATCTTCTCGAGACAAGACCCTCTTTTATATATGGATCCTGTTCTTGTACTCTTTGTGGCGGTACGATTCGTGCTTCACCAAAGCCGAACATCTTGCCGCACATCATGCAGCTGTTTTCGGCAATGTGCGCCAAATCTTTTCTTTCCGCCGTTTTGTTCTCGTATTCCCTTCCGTCCGCGATGCATCTTTTTCTCGCGATTGCCTCTGCAATCCTCTGGCTACAGCTGCCTTCCTCTATTCCTTCCCCAATTTTTTCCATTTTCCCCACTCTCAGAGCTCCCCTCAGCTCTTTCGATTCAATTATTATTCAAACATAACTCATATTTATTTCTTTCGCACAACTACTTATAACAAGTGAAAAAATGCACTCTCTGCTTTCGATAGGAGGAAATGCGCTTGACGAGAGAATGGAAAATCTCAGAAAGGCAATGCCAGCCATATATAAACTTTACGGTCAGGGCAGCGTTATAATAACACATGGCAATGGCCCGCAGGTCGGCGAACTAGCAAGTGTCGAGGACAAAGCCTTGGCGCTACTAACTGCGCAGACCGAGGCCGAGATAGGCATCGCCATCAAAAAAGAGCTATTAAATTACTTTTCTTCAAAGCATAGGCACGTTAAAGTAGAAATAGTGTTGACTACTGTATTAGTAAATAAAAAAGACGGTGCATTCAGAAATCCTACAAAGCCAATAGGCTTATACTACAGCGAAGCAGAAATGCAAAGGCTGAGGAGAATGCATTGGTCTTTCAGAAAGTTTGAAAAAGGATACAGGCGTGTTGTTGCATCGCCAGCGCCATTGAAAATAATTAATATTAACACAATAAAATTATTGGCAAAAGGTCATAGCATAATAATAGCAGCAGGAGGTGGAGGTATACCTGTATTATTTGAAAAGAATGCATACAGATTCGCAGAAGCGGTAATAGACAAGGATTCTGCCTCTTATGTACTTGCAAATAACATGAGTATAAAGCGCATGTTCCTGCTCACGAACGTAGACGGTGCATACACAAATTTCAATTCTTCAAGCAGGAAGCTAATAGGTAAAGTTACTATAGGCGAGCTTGAGGAGTATACAAAAAAAAGGTATTTTGAACAAGGGACAATGCTACCTAAGGTAAATGCATGCATCAACTTCATAAAAAATGGAGGAAGTGTTGCTGTGATAGGTAACCTGTCAAAGGCTCTTGAAGTGATAAATATGAAAGGCTGCACCATTATTAAAAAATAGCCGAATCATAGCGTAAGCCCCTCTATAACTTTTATAATATCCCCTATTTTTGCATTGGTTTTTATGCCACTACTATCCACGTGGGTTTTGCTAACTTTATAACCTTCTGCAGCAAGGGCATTTGCTACATTTGTAACGCTGACAGCTCCAAGTTTCAAATATTTTGTCAATTTTGGAACAGAGAAAAAGAATGGAAAGTCAATTTCATCGTGGATAATGCTGAGGAGCTTTCTCTCATCATTGTGGAGATCTTGCTTTAGCATTCTTTCAAGTATCTCCTCATTCTTCAGACTGCCTAGCCAAAGTGGCCCATAAACAAGCATGCTGTTACCGCAATAATCACACTTGTTCTCGATGCCCAATATGCCTTTCTTATACAAAACATTGTGACACTTATTACAGTAAGACGCAAACCCGCACTTCTTTATCGATTCCACTGCTTTGGCTGCACCTCTCTTAAGTCTTACAAAAATGCGCATGTAATGCATATTTGCTATTGCAAGCTCTACTTCTATTCCAAAATTAAATTGTGCAGCTTCTCTGGCAACGAAGCATGCTAATATCCTTAAGCCGGATTCATGGCATAGTTCATTGTGCATTGGCACAGAAAAATATAACTTCATGCAGGCGTTTGTATGTGCGCCGCAGAGCACAGCAGTATCAGTAGCTGTAATCATAATAACGCTGTTGTCCTTTGATACCTTAAGCAGATCATGAATGTGTGGTGCAGGAGAGCCAAAAGGATCCAAGTCAATGAAATCAAATGCGCCTTCATATGTATTTGCAAACTCCTGTATACTTTTGTTGTATGCAGCTGCATTAGTCATATTATTTTTGTTAAGGTTTCTAACAATATTGTCATAAGCATTTTCATTTATCTCCACAAATGTCACATTGCCAAAGCCCGCTTCCAGCGCGTATCTTATACCTCTTACGCCTGTTGCTGGAGTAGCATCTAGCATTAATGCAGTTTTGTTGCTATTTGCAACGTTAAGATAAGCTATGGAGATATCCCTTAAACCTTTCATCTTCGGATTGTAGAATACTCCCTCCATAACCTCAATATGTGCTTTGCCTTCTTCAACTTCCATGCAATCAGCTATTCTATGACATGCCCAAGCTTTAGAAGCGCGTCAAGCAATCCATGGGCGTAGGAGATACTGGCAAATGCAGTGTAATAGTCTCTCTTTTCGAGCCAAGACGAGGCATCGCTTGCATACATCTTCGCTATCTCCATGATGCGGTCGAAGTCTTCCTTGGACAATTTGTCAAAATTAACTCTATTATATCTTATTGTAGAGATTTCAAATTTCTTTATGTCTTTTGAAATCCTCTCTTCAATTTCCATAGGAACACCGGTTAATCTATACTTTTAAAAGGATAATAAACCATACCTTACTATGGCAGATCAAATAATAGTAATAACCGGCACTCCTGGAGTTGGGAAAACAACTTTTGCAAAGAAACTAAACAAGATAATGAACGCAAAGCTAGTTGAGGCAAACGAGGTAATAAGCAAATACAAGCTTTATACAGGAACTGACAAATACGGTACGAAAATAGTAAAGATGCGAAGCCTCGAGAAAAAGCTAAACGAGATTGCGGCTAAAGAGAAAGGCCCATTGATACTAGAAGGCCACATATTGGCTGATATAAGGATAAAAGGTGCAATAGCAATAGTGCTGAGAGAGCATTTAACAGAGTTAAAAGAAAGGCTGAAGAAAAGGCATTATGCCAGTGAAAAGATAATGGATAATCTTGTAAGCGAGGCAACGGATTACTGCGGCATAGAAGCAAGCAGGAGGTACAAAAAAGTATTCGAATTCTATTCTCGTGACAAGAGCCTGGAAAAGAAAATACTAAATGCAATCAAGGGCAAAGCAGAGGGCGAATACATAGAGCTGCTCCCAGAGCTAAAGCAAATACTGAATCACAAAGAGATTTTTTCTAAAAGTGCAGCATAGGCTTCAGGCGCATACTTCCTAGGTATGTTAGAGAGTACCTTCGCTTTAGACATTTTTATCTCTTTTCCCAAATTCATTTCCTTAACTCTCACTATTGCCTTTAATGCATCAGAGGCATTCCTATACCTCTTTTTCTCTATTGCATAGAGCATGTCGTCTTTTATAATAAGACCAAGGGCCTTTGAGTGCTTCTCAATAAATTTTTCAGAATATTCTCCTTTGAAAGTGCTCGGGCCTTTCATCATTCTAGACGCTGATCTGTCGTCAGGCATGAAATAAAGCAAAAGCCCTTCGCCTTTTGAAATAAAAGAAGAATAGATATAAGTTTCAAATCCCTCTTTAGCAGCTTCTGCCATTATAGCATTGCCAATCTTGTTAAGCTGAGGCCAAACAATATCCTCGCTCTCATCAGGAACCTTTACTACTATTAAATACGGCCTTAAGCCGCTGTTCTTCTCAAACGCCTTTAAGAGCGACGGAGTTTTAAGGGAGGAAAATCCTTTACCATAGAAAAACCTAAGGCTTGGCTTCTTAAGCAGCTCCCTGGCTACTACTACAAACCTGGAGAGGGATTCGATTGAAACTCCAGCCGCAACATTCCTATTTGGATCCACAGGGTCTATTACGACGAACTGCGCATTGAATTTCCTGAATATACTCTCATCCCTAACAATACTTTTATCCTTAGGGACTATGCACATAGGCAGTGAGAATTTGGTGGCGGCATCAAGCAGCTTTTCAAGCGAGCCGAAGGTATATACAAGCAGCTCACATAGGTAGCCTGAGAAGCCCTTTACCTTAACTTCTGCGCCGTATATGTGATGAGCCTTGAGTAGATATTTAAGCAATCTGACATCATCCCTCTGCCTGTCAGTGAAATTAGAATTTATGAAATCTGTGTGCAACGGGCTCCTATCAACGCTAGTCCCCATCTCATTTATGTTGCTTATTTTGAAAGCAGGCACAAGGTCTACTTTTATGCCAAAATCATCTAAGTAAAGCCTCGCGTATGCATGCTCAGCATACTTAATCTCAAGCCTCTCGTGCTTTTTCTTGCCAATAATCATTTTTGCATACTTTAAGCCAAGCTTGGATACCTCCTCATCGTCATATCTCTTGTTGAAAAGCATGAAAATATCTATATCAGAATCGCCAGATAGATTAGTGCTCCTTGCTATAGAACCTACAATCCTAAGCTCTACGTCTTTAGGTATTATCTTTTCTAGCCTCGACATCACTTCGTTTGCATGGGCAATAGTGCTTTTCACTTCAAGATCATCAGGTTTTATCTCCTTCAATACCTGCCCAAAGATATTCCTAAGCTTCTTCTCCTTCTCTGCTTCCATGATAACTAATAGCATTAAAAACCTTAAATTAATAACTTTATTGCAGGGGCTCGTGGCTCAGTAGCAGAGCGTCTCGTTCGCAACGAGAAGGTCGCGGGTGCGATTCCCGCCGAGTCCACAAACTTCTTGGGAAGAAGTTTTATCAAGAAGCAGAAACTGCATATTTATAAATAAAAATAAGCAGATACCCTATTTGGAGAAAAGTTCAATGTAAAGACTGTATCGTTGGATATATCTCCAGTGCAAAATTCCCTGCTAATTTAACAATGCTAGTGGGAATTCCACACTATTTAATTTGGGATATCACGGATAAGGTACCCTTCCATAAGCCCTAGGAAATGATATAGTATTTCTTATATTCTCTATGCCGAGTGCCCACCTCACAATTCTATCTATGCCAGCACCAAGGCCCGAATGAGGCACGCATCCATAATCCCTTAATTCAATATACCATCTATACCTTTCTAGCTCCTCCGGCGTTTCCCTGCCCTTCTCTTTCATCCTGTCCAGGAGCTGCTGCTTGTCGCAGATCTTTTCAGCAACCCCTAATACTTCCCCAAAACCATTTGGCGCTATAAGGTCTTCAGTTCTTGTCTCTTTCTCGTTGCTGCTGTCCTTTTTGAAAGGGAACGACTCTGCGCTGCACGGTATGCCTTTTACAAATACTGGCTTTTTCATATCCTCTGAAAGTATTTTTTCTTCATCCGCACCCAGGCTAGCGCCCCATTCAATTTTGCTTCCTTTTGACTGGACCAAATCGATCGCCTCATCATATGTAATGCTCTTGTACGGAGGCTTAATGTCATTTATGTCAATTGCATTTTCAAACTCTTCAATTTCTTTGCTGCTTCTCTCCATCGCCGATTTTAGGGTCTCATAAAGAACTTCCTCGGCAAATTTCTTCATGTCATCCAAATCTGCAAATGCGACCTCCGCCTTAAGGTGCCAATACTCTGCCAAATGCCTGTTTGTCCTGCTTTTTTCAGCCCTGAACGATGGCGTAATATTGTAAACTTTTTCAAAACCATGCACAGCAGCTTCTAATTGGAATGCAACACACTGCGATAAGAACATTTTCGTCCCGAAAAAATCAATAGGGAAAGCCATGCTGTCATCGTATAAGAGGGTCTGTGTTATAACAGGCGCATCTATGAAAACAAATCCTCTTTTATTGAACCATTCATGCATGGAATAGAGGAAATTGCTTTTGAATCTAAGCACTGACATCATTTTTTTGTTCCTTAAGTACAAGTGCCTTTTGCTTAAGTTGATATTTACATACTTTTTGTCAAATAAATCAAAGTTGCTCCTTGGGCTTGGCTCTATGCTAATAAGCGCCTCCCCTATTACTTCTACATCCTTAGCCTCTATCTCATGGGCTTTATTTTTCCCTTCCTTCAAAACGCCCACAACCCTTATTGCCGATTCCGGCTTAAGCGCCTTTAACTTTTGGAATTTATCCTCTGCCACTATATTATCTTTCACTACCACCTGAATAAAACCGGTAGAATCCTCCAAAAGCACAAAGATCGTGCCGCCAAGGTCCTGTTTCGATTTTATCCATCCGCTTATGTCTACACTATTATTGACATCAAAGCCAAGAATATCTGAAATAAATATTTTTTTCATGATTTTTTTATGCCCTTCTAATTTATAAACCTTAAATTTGTTTACGTCTATTGCGCATCTTGCTTGTCATTTTTAAAAAAATAAATGCCAAGCTATAAATACTTTTATAACAAAGTTATATTTGCAGGTGATTCAATGAAAGATGAAAAAGATATCTCTAAAAGTATTGAACTAAAGCATTACGAGCTGCCTACGCTTCCATACAAATTAAATGCATTAGAACCACACATAAGCGAGCAGATTATGGATGTGCACTACAATGGTCATCACAAAGCATATGTAAATGGTGCAAATGCTGTTCTAGATAAAATAGACAATATAACGAAGGGTTCAGTGCAAGGCTATGATATGTCTGGAATCGTAAGAAATCTTGTATTCAATGTAAATGGCCACAAACTCCACACAATGTTCTGGAATTCAATGGCGCCTGAGGGCAAAGGCGGCGGCAAGCCCGGGGGAGCACTCGCAGACCTAATAGATAAGCAGTTCGGGAGCTTTGAAATATTCAAGCAATTCTTCAACGATTCAATGAAATCCCTTACTGGAACTGGCTGGACTGTTCTGCTGTTTGACAAAGAGATTAACAGGCTTGAAATCTCTACAATAGAAAACCATTTCATAAACCACATAGCAGAATTGCCTGTACTTCAGATAGTTGATGAGTTCGAGCATGCCTATTACCTGCAGTACAAAAACAACAGGAATGCCTATTTGGATGCGTGGTGGAATCTTGCCGATTGGGACAGCGCTGAGAAGAGGTTAAAGAGATTCATCTAAATTCCAGCATAATACCTTCTTAGCATGCAAAACTGCTTAGCATACGCCTTAAATACTTTTTAAGCACAAGCCATATATATGGAAAAGGAGGGCGTCTTGTACACGAGCCTTCCAAATGGAAGGGCAATATGCAATCTCTGCTACAGGAGATGCAATATACCTGAAAATGGCATCGGCTTCTGCGGAGTAAGGGAGAACATAAAAGGCAAAATATACTCCACAATTTACGGCAAAATCATTGCCCTAAACATAGATCCGATAGAGAAGAAGCCTCTCTTCCACTACAAGCCCGGGGCAAGGATGCTGAGCCTTGGCACTGTGGGCTGCAATTTCAACTGCCAGTACTGCCAAAACTGGGACATAAGCCATACCCACGAGCATTTGGGGAGTAATATAACACCAGAGCAGCTCGTGGAGACTGCACTTGAGCACGGCGCCGACGGCATAACCTATACATACAATGAGCCCACAATATTCATGGAATATGCAATAGATGTGGCGAAGCTGGCAAGGAAGCACAAGCTGTTCAACACCTTCGTTACAAATGGCTACATGACGCCAGAAGCTGCAGAATTGGCGTCAAAGTACATAGATGCCATGACAGTAGATTTCAAAGGAAACGCAAGCGAAGCTTTCGCAAGAAAGTATATTTCAATAGTATCAGAAAGTGGGATTTTCGATACACTCAAGGTGCTCAAAGAAAAGAAGGTGTTTATAGAGATAACTGATCTTGTTGTGCCAAAAATAGGTGATTCCCTGGAAGATGCAGAGAAGCTTGTCAAATGGGTATATAATAATCTTGGCCCTGAAACGCCAATCCACTTCCTTAGGTTCCATCCGGATTTCAAAATGACAAATATAGAGGAAACACCGATAGAAACGCTCGAGGCGCATTACAACCTTGCGAAGAAACTCGGCATGAAATATGTATATGTGGGCAACGCACCAGGGCATGAGTACGAGAATACATATTGTCCAAAGTGCCACGCCCTGCTCATAAAGAGATTCATATTTGACATACTCGAATATAATATAACCAGTGACCTGAGGTGCCCAAAGTGTGGGGAAAAGATAAATATTGCTGTGAAACCTAATATAAGCGGCGTAAATGGTGCTACTGGATGATTCTATGAAAGTTTACAAATTAAGCGAAGGTGAAAAGCTTGTCAAATCTGCAAGGAATGCAATAGAGCTATATTTAAGATCGCCTAAGTTTGACAGAAGCATAATAGAAAAATCTCTGGCAGAGTTCAACGACAATGTCGGCGTTTTCGTCACAATAGAGCACTACCCTACAATGTCGCTAAGGGGCTGCATAGGCTTTCCAAGGGCTGTCGGTCCTATAAAAAAGACGCTCGTAGAGGCGGCGATAGCCGCAGCAACAGAAGACCCCAGGTTTATTCCTCTCTCTCACGTCGAATTGGATGACATAATAATAGAAGTGAGTATATTGACAGAGCCTGTGCTTATCGGCGGGACTCCAAGCGAGATAAAGAGGCAGATTAAGATAGGCAAAGACGGGCTAATAATTGAATATGGATATGAGAGTGGGTTGCTCTTGCCAATAGTTGCAGTTGAGCAAAAGTGGAACGAGGAGGAATTCCTCAACAACGTGTGCATAAAGGCAGGCTTGCGTGAAGATACTTGGAAGCATGGCAATGCAACGCTTTACAAGTTTTCAACGCAGGTTTTTAGGGAGGAATCGCCAAACGGAAAGGTAATAGAAGTCAAACTTGAGCAATAAACTTGAGGAGCATGAAGGGCATGAGAATAATACTCCTGCTTGATATGGACTATTTCTATGCTGCATGCGAGGAGCTAAGGAATCCTGACATAAAAGACAAGCCTGTTGTTGTCGGAGCGGATCCTAAGAACGGCGCAGGCAGGGGTGTGGTGAGCACATGCAACTACATAGCAAGAAAATATGGAATAAGGAGCGGCATGCCAATCTCAACAGCATATAGGCTTAAAAAAGACGCAGTATATTTGCCTCTTGACGAAAAATACTATGAAGAAATATCTGCGAAAATAATTGCCGAGCTCAGGAATTTCGCAACAAAGCTAGAGCAGGTAAGCATAGACGAGGCGTTTCTTGACATATCAAATATTGTCAGTAACTATGACGATGCTATTATATATGCGCAAAAAATCAAGAGTGCGATAGCATCGAAGTTCATGCTGCCGTGCTCTATAGGCATAAGCACAAGCAAGCTCATCGCAAAGATGGCATGTGAGTCGGCAAAGCCTAACGGGATAAAGCTTGTAAAGGAAGAAGAATCAAAAGCATTCCTTGCCCCTCTTCCTATAAGCAAGCTCTATGGCGTAGGGATTAAAAGTGCCGAGAAGCTAAAGGCAATGGGCTTCAACACAATAGGAGATCTCGCTAATGCAAGCAAGCAGCTGCTGATAAAAGAGTTTGGCTCATTTGGCTTGGAAATATACGAGCACGCAAATGGCATAGACAACGAGGAAGTGGTAGAGAGCTACGAGACAAAGTCAATAAGTAGGGAGCACACGTTCGAATATGATACGGATTCCTTGGACGAAATAGGCAAAGGTATCATTGGGCTTGCAGACGAGGTTATGGAAGAAGTGAAAAAGCAAGGGTTCTTCTTCAAAACGGTCACGCTCAAGCTGAGAAATGAGAGGTTTGAAGAGCACCTGCATAGCAAAAACCTCGGCTACTACACGCAAGATACAGACAGGCTGAAAAAAGCTGCAACGCAGCTGCTTGAAAGAAATGTTAGTGATGAAAAGATAAGGAAGATAGGGCTCAGGGTTTCAAGCCTTATAAAAAGCTCAGGCCAAAAGAAAATTTATGATTACCTAAATTAATTTTTACTCTTATTCTAGGCTGCTCTGACTACTGCTGATTTTTGCCGCCTTCATATTTCAATTTGCTTAAGTAATCCCTTACCATAAGCGCAGCCTTTACCCCGCTCGCAGCAGCCGTTGCCGCCTGTCTATAAACTCTGTCTGCAACGTCGCCAGCAACATAAATCCCTTCGATCTCTGTTTTTACTTCGTCTGTCGCGATTATATAGCCTTGCTCATCGAGCTTGAGCTGATCCTTGAATACGTTTGTATTCGGCGAATAGCCTATAGCAACGAAAACACCGTCTATTGGCATTTCAGTAGTTTCGTTTGTAACTATATTCTTTAGCCTGACCCCAGTTACCTTTGCATCACCCTTTACCTCTTCCACAACGCTGTTCCAGACAAATTTTATCTTCTCATTGCTAAATGCCCTCTCCTGCATTATCTTGCTTGCCCTCAATGCGTCGCGCCTGTGCACGATTGTCACACTACTGGCAAATTTGGTGAGGAAGATTGCATCTTCTAATGCCGTATCGCCTCCTCCAACAACAATAACATTCTTGTTCTTGAAGAAAGGCGCATCGCATGTGGCGCAGCTGCTGACGCCCCTTCCTATAAACTTCTTCTCAGACTCGATGCCAAGCCATTTCGCAGAAGCGCCAGTTGCAACTATAATAGAATTGGCTTCATAAAGCTGCTCTCCGACCCATACCTTGAACGGCCTTGCAGAAAAATCAACCCTGCTCACATCTCCATCAACAAATTTTGTTCCGAATTTTTCAGCCTGTTTCCTCATTAAATCTATTAGCTCTGAACCTTCAACGCCTTCAGGAAAGCCTGGGAAATTCTCAACAGTAGTAGTTAGAAGAAGCTGCCCTCCAGCATTTAATCCGCTTACTAATACAGGCTTGAAGTCTTCTCTTGCAGCGTATATTGCCGCGCTCAAGCCCGCAGGCCCTGATCCAATTATTATTAAGTCTTCAACCACAGAAATCACTATAATATATTGTAGGTGAAGTATAAAAAGTTTAACAAGCAAAAGCAATTAGGCGACTTGATGGATCTGAATCTGGGAGGGCGCAGCATTGCATTAGATTCAAGCAGCAGAAATGCTAATACTTTTTTTGTCTCGCATGCACACAGTGACCATACAAGCGGCGTGCACAAAGGAAAAGAAATACTCGCAAGCGAGGAGACAATAGAGCTTCTCAAGGCTAGGAAAAGCATTGAGCTAAAAAGGCAGGCACCCCCAAACGGCTTCGAGCTTATAGACTCTGGGCACATCCTCGGCTCAAAGCAGCTTTACATAAATTCAGATGATTTGGGCTATTCCATAGTGTACACTGGCGATTACCAGCTGCAAAAGACATGCGTTGCCCAAGGGATAGAGATAAAGCACGCTGACATTGCATTAATAGATTCGACATATCCGTATCTAAAGGTTAGGTTTGATGAAAGGGAGGAAGTAGAAGAGGCAATAAGGGTGTTTGCAAACAGGAAGCTGGAGCAAGGTATAGTGCTTTTCGGCGCATATTCTCTTGGAAAGGCGCAGGAGATCATAAAGATACTCAATAAAGACAACATATTGCCGGTAGTCGACAAGAATATAAGTGCAATAAATACTGTGTATAAAAAATTTGGTATAGAATTGGAATACGCTTCAGTATATGAGGATGAAAACCTCTTCAAGGAGGTAACGAGGGGTAATTTTGCAGGCATAGTAAGCATGAATAATCTTAATGATCTTAAGATAGCACTAGCAGGCATGCACAATAAGAGAATCTTTACTGCAGTCGCAACAGGCTTTGCAAAAATTTCTAAATTTAATACAGATGTGCAGTTTCCGCTGAGCGACCACGCAGACATATACCAGGCTGCAGAATACATAGAGAGGAGCGGCGCAAAGCACGTATACGCATATGGTTCTGGTGCAAGCGAGATGGTAAACAATTTAAATAAGATGGGCTATGATGCAAAAGTTTTTGGAGAGATGAGGCTGCTTCAGGTGGAGGGGGAGTTAGCTTCAAAAAACAAATAGCAGAGCGAAAGCGCAAATGCCTAAATATTTGCCTATTCGTGGCGAACACGATTTTGTGAAATAGACGCAATGCCCTTTCCGCTATGATAGAAGCTTGTCCAATGCGGGATAGCCTTCCAGCATGTGCTGCTGCTCCAGCTGCTGGTATACCATGTACATTATGCCCACAGTAAGCAGTATGCCCATGCCCGTTCCTATTGCTCCAGTAAGCGTAGCCAACGCTGCAAGCAATGCAACAACAATGCTACCAAGCACTGTTATTGTGGGTATATACTTATTTAGCACGCTCTCCACAATCCTAGGATCTCTCCTGAATCCAGGTATCTGCCAGCCCACATCCTGAAGCTGTTCTGCAACTTTCTTTGGGCTCTGGCCTGTCATCTCTACCCAGAACTTGCCGAAGATTATACACAATATTATGAGAACTCCAGTGTAGACTATTATATGTATCCATTCAGGAACAAGCACGAAGCCTCCCCAAGGCAAAAACAGCTGCGTTGTGTGTGTAGCAAGATATGTGAAATAGGTGGAGTAGCCTCCTATACCTCCATATTGTGCAGCATAAGGCATTGGAAAATTGGGTGATATTAGGTAAATAAGGCCGCCGTTGAGATCTAATGTTGTGCCAGCGCCGCTTGCGACAGGGCTATATAATGCAATGAATTTTGCGAGATTGGCAAAGCTTCCGCCTACGCCATAGAGGAACCGGAACCACACTGTCATGCTGAGCTCGAAAGATGTTGCAAGTATAACAGGAAGAACGCTCACGTAAAGGAATGGCAATGGCAATCTGCCACCTACGCCCCTGAACTGGCTGAATACTAAAGGCAATTCTACTTTCATGTCATATATGTAAACGCTTACCAGGAAGACTATCGCCGCAAAGAGCAAAGGCCCGAATGCCATTATTGCATTGGGTATTGCTGCCGCGCCTCCGCTTACTATAGCGTTCACCGCTTCAGGAAACAGTATGGATATTGTTCCAGCGATTATTGAATATGCAACGCCCCCGGCAATGAAAAGGTTTATGCCAGAGGTTAGACCATATTTTGTCATCATCTCGTCAAGGAAAACTACAGTTATGGCTCCTATTGCCAATTGCACAACAACAAGCCAGAAGAAGGACATGTTGGTTATTGGCACGAAGCCCGTTGCGGAGAAAACATATGCTTCTACAACTGCGATTATTATGGCAGACATCTTCTGTATGCCCTGGAACCTGCCTTTTTGCTCGGGGTCATTTGTATCCAGTTTTATTATTCCTGATCCCATAAGCAACTGCAGAAGTATGCTTGCAAGCACTATAGGGCCTATGCCTACAGTTATAAGGCTGCCTATACGCGCTGCAAAAACTATGCTTATAAGCTGGTAAAGCCCGCTCCTTATTGTAAGCAGGTTTACTCCGACAGCAGGTATGCTAAACATAAGAAAATAGACAAGCATTATGAGCCCAGTCCACTTGAGCTTGTCCTTGAAGGTAAGTGGGCTTGACGGCTTCTTTATTGAAGGTATGAGCCTTAATATTGGGTCTAGCTTTTCAAGTGCCATAATATCAGCAAGCAGAGATTATAGAATTCTTGTATCTTTTATATTTATATTATATTCCTTTTTAGCTTTTCCCTTATTGTGCTGGTGAAAGCACAACAGTATAAGTATGGTTCTTGTCAAGCTTCTGTGACATCTCAACGCCATGCTTCTTGTCGCTGCTTACTGCGCCTGCAAACAGTGCAGAGGAAATATCAACAAAACCTCGCACAGAGTTTAGCTCGTCGAAATGCAGCTTGAGCGCTGGTTCCGCGCTTCCTTTGCTCCTCGAGTCGACCTTCAATCCAAGCTGCGCTGCCATCTTCTCAAAAACCTCCTTGCTGCTTCCATAATTCTCGCGTATTTTCAATCCGGCAAGGTAAAAAAGCTTTGAAATCTCTTTAGCTATAGGATCCTTAGTCAGAGGCAGCATTGAAAGCATTAAAAATTCTTCAGAAACCTTGGCGCCATTGCTGTTGTAAATGCTGTTTGCCAAATTGTCTACAATATTTTTCAAGTCATAGCTAGTATAATAATTGCCTATTCTGAAAGCCCCTTCGGGCTTGGCAATGAACTGGCAACGAGAGCCGTTCGGCATGCCGCTTTCAGTCTCAACTACATTAATCATCTTTTTAGAGGTGGCGCTAAGATAACCGGCAATAATGCCAGATTCGTATACATGCATGCCTTTGCCAATACTCTGCTTATCCCCTGGTATTGCAGTTATCATTATCTTGTCTTCAAACGGGTAGTAAAGGACATTATTAAGGCCCGCAAATTCCAGAGTCTCAAGAAGCTTGTTTACTGTTCCATCTGATTTTGCATACAATTCCCTGCCAAAGGAGAAGCCCGACTTATAAGCAAGATCACGCAGAGTAGGAGTTGCGCTATACAATATATCGTGCATAAGCGGCGCATTCAAAATATTCACCTTGCGCTCGAAGACCCTGTCCTCAAGCAGCTCTTCTAGGCTGTGGTGCAAAAGCACATTTTGCTTCTTTAACCTTTTATCTGCGCCTCCAGCTTTTCTAGCGGCATGAGCCTCTATTGCCCTATATTGAGGCTTCCTTTTAGTGGCATGCTGAGAACTATTCCTATAAATCTTCTTTGATTTAACATTCTCAAGCTTCCGAGTTTCAGGCAAATGCCTTCTCCTTTCAGAAGCTCTAGGGTGTTTTGCTGCGCTTTTTTTACTCCTCCTTCTTGCATCAGCACTCTTAGAATTACCAACAAACCTCTTCCTCTTCCTTATCGTCGCCATAGGCTCGCCTTAGGTCCTGGGTCCTCGAAACTAATTGGATACAAAAATAGATAAATTTATCTTTGCAAGCTTAGCATCAGCTTTCATTGACGCTGCCGGAGTTCTGCGATACTGAATAATAATTCTCGAATTTTACAGAATTTCTGTAAAGCTGCTCGTATCTCTCTTTCGCGTCGCGCATGTTCATCTTCAGCACGTGCTCGCTCTTCTTGTTTATTATGTTCAACGGCGGTATCTTAAATGCATCTTTGTTGTCGAACATCAACCTCTCGTGCTGCTCCCTTGCTGCATCGTCATTCATTATCCTGAGCTCTATCTCGATGTTGCTTTTTGCAAGTTCCGCCTTGAGGTCATTGTAGTTATTTGAAAAGCCTTTGTCAAGCATCTCCTTCGAAGTAATTATCCTTACTGCAGTCAGGTTTCCTAGATAAGGGCTTATGAGCCTATACAAGTTTGCCATCGATGTTGAATTGAAGTGCTTGTCAATTATGCGCAGGTTGCCGCTTAGCTTCGAGAAGAGCCTATCTTGCAATTCCAAAACATTAGCGTATGGTGTAGAAGGGTCTATTTCTATGGCAAGCCTCCTTATCTGCCTGGCAATTTGTGGCCTGCGCAGCTCGTAAAACAGATATGAATCTATTATAAAGCATGCGGCTATGCCTGAAACTGAAAGCACAGTATAAAACAGGACGTTGCTTATGCTGAAGCTTGTAGAAATTAGCAGATAAAGCAGCATAAACAATGCTATTACAAATGCATGCATATACAGGTACCTTTTACTTTCCCTATTCTTTACGGACTGCCTCATTATGAGCATGAATGCAAGCCCCTCAGCCGTTATGGCAAGCACGAAAAGCAGGTAACTCTCAAGTATGCTTGTGTATATGTGCGAAAGCTCGCTCACAGCAGGCTGCATTATTGCCGTGACATTCATCTTGTCTGCGGCGCTTTGTATATATGCGCCAACGCCAGTGCCATATGCTATGGAAAGTAGTTGTACGCTGAAGATTGCTGAAAGCATAAGCACAATGGAGAATACATTGAGCAGCACTAATGCTATAACATGCTTGTCTTCACGCTCCTTCATAGCTGCATTTTCAGCATTAGTCCCCTCCATATTAACAATTATAATGAGCATCAAGCTTTAAGTTTTATCTTTTTCTACTGTTTTTCTGAGCCTATTCCGCTCCTCTCCCTTGCCCTGTTTGCAATATCCTCTGCATTTCCTACAGCATCTGCCTTTTCGTCATGCAACTGCCTATTCTCAAATGCTTCAAGGTGCTCTGATATCAGCTTCTCGGCTTCGTCAGTCTTGCCTATGCAAACAAGCACATCCTCTCCTTCTTCTTTTGCCCCAATTACATCCCTTATGAATTCGATCTCCTCTTTGTTTGCGTAGCCTTTCACATCCTTGGTTGTGAATGCAATGCATCCATACCTATTTGCATCCTGTATGTCAAAGCCCTTACCTACCTTCACCGCAAGCGCACGCCCATTAGCGCCAATTGCATTTGCAATTTCATTGTTCCTGCTGTTTATGAATGCGCCGCTTATGTCAAACAGCGCTGTATTCTTGTGCTTTGCCTCCTTGGTCCTGTATGAAGGCGCCTGCTTTGCATAGTGCTGCTGTATAACTAATGCAAGTATTATGAAAGCAAAAGAGTATGCGTAGTAAATGTAGAATTTTGTTCCAATAAGCAGGTAGGAAAAGATTATTGTGAGCACAGGAGTGGCATACATTGAGTTTGCAACGAGCAGCGGATTAAACATCTTTAGCGTGTAGAAGAACATCAACGCGCCGAGCGAATAGGTTATACCACCTAGGAAAAGGAACGATATTATAGAATACGAATTCATAGCAGCAAACGGAATATGCATCAAAAGCATAATTGCGCCTATAAATATGAAAGAGCTTATATTGAATACAAAAACCTGGCCGAATATGTCACCATTCCTCCCCCTGATTATTATATTTGATAAAGCTGTTGCAAGTGTTGATACTATGGCAATTCCTATAAAATACAATCCAGTGGTATTGGTTATAATTGCATTGCCAGAGGAGGCAAGAAGATAAACCCCCGCGAATCCTGATGCAAGCGCAAGCAGCTGGCCCTTTGAAACCTTCATTCTGAGTGTAAATGGCAGCATTAAAGCCATAAACAGCGGCCAGAGCTTGGATATCAATCCTATAATAATGGGATTTGAGCCATGCACTGCAATAGTGAGAAAAAGCATCGCAACAGCATAGTTGAGGAGGCCTGCAATTACTATAATTGTGAGATTGCTCTTGTTGCTGGCAAGCCTGACAAGTCCATCGGCTCTTTTGGCAAGCAGCAATGCTGCAAAAGAAACAGCGCTGCTTGTAAGGAATACAAAAAAGAGGAGCTGCAATATGCCTATGTTTGCTGCGCCTATGCTTGAAACCACAGGCAGCAGCGAAAGCTCTATGACTGCGAGTATTATAAGAACATAGCCCTTGCTCTTGAATTTCATTCCTGCACCTTTAGCTTTTAGCTATTTGACTTATAATACAATTAATAAAAAGGTAAGCTTTTTGCGAAATTAATTTGAAAAAAACTGTCAAAATGCGCAAATGTATATATAATTAGCATGTGCAATAGCAATGCATGGAGCTATACAATTATAGGGAGCGTGCAATAATGCGTGCATTGAGCGAGGACGCATCCGCATCGCTGAGCAGCCTCTCAAAAACGGCAAAGTGCTCTAGGGCAACAGTAACGAGGATACTCAAAAGGCTCACCAAGGAATTCGGCATAAAATTCACCATTGAGCTAAATGACGATGCACTGGGATTTACGCAGAGGCACCTTATTGCGATAAAGTTTGGCAAAGAGCCAAGCCGAAGCGAAATAGCAGATGCATTCAAAGATGACATATATTCCAGCAACATCTACCTGTGCAAAGGCGATTTCGACCTTCTGGTACAGGTTAGGTCAAACAACTCAATGGATTATATAGTGTGGGAAAGCCTTTTGCCAGGAAAGCTTGGCGATTTCAAGCCCAAAATATACCCAAGCGAGCTCATGCTGACAAACTTCGGCTACTTTCCAATAAGCCCGGAGCAGATAACAGCAATGGCAAGGAACCTGAATGCAAAGGACATTGGCATGCTGTCTCTCCTTGCGCAGAACAGCAGGATAAAGATGACAGCATTGGCAAAGAAGCTCGGCATAAACAGGACAACTGCAAATTACAGGCTGTTTTCTCTAAGAAAAGCCAACATTATAAAGAAATTTACAATATCAATAAACAAGCCGCCTAAAAACTACATAATAGCATACCTTGTAAACTATACCTTCAACAAAACCTCGCACATAAGATCGGTAAGAATGATGGAATACTACAAAAACTATGATGAGGAATTGCCAATAATGAACTCATTTTCCCTTCTCGCACCCATGAGCGGCAGCTACAGGTTCTTCGGCATGGGCGCTTTTGAGGACAGGAAAACAGCCATAAACTCTGCAATAAAAGCGCACATGCGCATTTTTGATAAAGAAGAAGTAAGCATAAAGCACGCGCAAGTGGTTGCAGCAATAAAGGGCAGTTATCCTTTCAGGAACGTGGACATCAAAAAAGAGTATACCAGATTCCAGTGGAATACAGAGGGAAATAGTATCAATATGACAAATTTTAACAAATAAATCTGTCTTTTTAGAACCATTTAAATACCTAAATTGCAATATTATCCCTTGTTGATTTTGAAGGTTATAACACTATAATGTTTAAATGGGTTATATAATGAGCAATAATATATTCAGCATGGTGCGTAGCATGCTTAGTACTATTAATTATCCCCACTATGCTAATGATCCCCATCATGTTATGCGCTACGCACCAATTAATATTAAATCCCAAAGCCGTGGTCCAGATTTAAATGCTGAAAAGTGCTATACATGCTGGTCCTGCGGAAGGGGATTTTCAAATCCCGGCGATTTCCTCTGGCACATAAAAAGATGCGCAAAGGAATAATCTTATCCTAACTTTCCAGTGTCAAAATCTACATGCCTATACAGATGCCACTGACAACAGTGCAGAATACCTCTTCCTCCATATTCTCAGAATTGTGCAAGCAAAAGAAATGTTTAATAATATTATTAGGAAAACTATTATCTAACGTGGTTAGATGGAATTCTACTATTACACGCTCGCGATAGGAATAATAGCACTGCTTTTCTCTCTGTTTGAAGCATACATTACGCTGAAGAAGCCGGAAGGCACAAAGAAGATGCAGGACATCTCCAATGCAATAAAAGCAGGCTCCAAAGCATATCTGAACAGGCAGCTCAAGACAATAGTGATTTTTGCAGTGGTGCTCGGCATACTATTCATTTTCCTGCCCAGCGGCGTTGAGATAGCAATTGCGTTTGTAGTAGGCGCAGTCGCATCTTACCTAACCGCATATCTCGGCATGAATGTGGCGGTAAGGGCAAATGTAAGGACCGCGAAGAGCGCTGAAAATGGCACTAGCGCAGCATTCTCCACTGCCATAATAGGCGGCTCTGTAACAGGATTCGCGGCTGTCGGCTTCGGCTTAATAGGCATAAGCCTTCTGCTAATGTACCTTACTGTTTCGAAGGTGGAGCTCCTCATAGGCTTTGGCTTCGGCGCTTCACTCATATCGCTGTTCGCAAGGGTAGGTGGCGGCATATACACAAAAGCAGCTGATGTCGGCGCTGATCTTGTTGGCAAAACAGAGCTTAATTTGCCTGAAGATGACCCAAGGAATCCTGCAGTGATAGCAGACAATGTTGGAGACAATGTAGGAGATTGTGCAGGTATGAGTGCCGATGTATTCGAAAGCTATGCCGTGACGCTTGTCGCCGCATTGCTCATAG
>JBMFHL010000006.1:0-32162 GCA_049976845.1 Candidatus Micrarchaeia archaeon
GTCGCCGCATTGCTCATAGCATTTGGCATGCAATCATTCTCACAGGCCAATTTTGCATATCCATTATACATTGCAACTATAGGCATAGTAAGCAGCCTCTTCAGCATGCTTTTCATGAAGGTGAAGGGCGAAAATGCCACGAAAGCGCTTTACAAAGGCATAGGTTCTGCAGTAATTATTGCAGCCGTATTGGATTCTGCCCTTACTTGGTATATGAATTTGCCAGTATACTATTTCATAGCCGTATTCTCGGGCTTGGTCCTTGCAATATTGATATTCTGGATAACCGATTATTATACCGGCAATGAAAGCAAAGCAGTCATAAAAGTTGCAGACGCTGCAAGAGGTGGCGGAGGCACCGATGTTATAATGGGCCTTGCTACCGGACTTCGCACTACTTGGCTCCCAGTGCTTGCAATAGTCGCGGCAATATTCGTGAGCTATGAATTGGTAGGCGTTTATGGAATAGGCATAGCCGCTGTTGGCATGCTCTCGCTCACTGCAACAATACTTACAATAGACTCCTTTGGCCCTATAACTGACAATGCCGGAGGCATAGCAGAGATGGCTGGATTGGAAGAGCATGTGAGGAAGGTCACAGACAAGCTTGATGCAATAGGGAACACTACAAAGGCAACCACAAAAGGATTTGCAATAGGTGGCGCAGCTCTATCAGCAACAGCGCTGTTTGTCGCATTTGCCCAGGCTGTGCATCTTAATGTTATTGATGCCCTTAACCCTGTAGTCACAATAGGCATATTCATAGGGGCTCTGCTTCCGTTTATCTTCTCCTCGTTCCTAATGGAGGCAGTTGGCAAGGCTGCTAACCTAATGGTCGAAGAGGTAAGGAGGCAGGTAAAGACTATAAAAGGCCTTCTTCAGGGCAAAGCTAAGCCAGATTATGCAAAGGCTGTTGACATAGCAACAGTAAATGCGCTGAAATCATTGGCGCTGCCAGAGCTTATAGCAATAGTAACACCTATAGCTGTCGGATTAATACTTGGCAAGGAAGCATTAGGTGGTCTGCTTGTCGGCATGATACCAGCAAGCTTCATGCTTGCGCTCTTCATGGCTAACAGCGGAGCGACAATGGACAACGCAAAGAAGTACATAGAAAGCGGGCATTTCGGAGGAAAAGGCAGCGATGCACACAAAGCAGCAGTAGTTGGAGACACAGTCGGAGATCCTTTGAAGGACACGGCAGGACCGGCACTAAATTCAATGATAAAGGTAGTAAGCACGATCTCAATACTTCTTGCCCCTGTGTTTATAACCTTTGCACTTCTCTAATTTTTCTTTTTCTTTTCTTTTTGCTAACTTCTTACAATTCTTGCTATAATATCTTGCTATAATATATTGTCTTGGGCAGCACTGCATTGCGATAAGTATCCGTGGGCCCGGAGAGATTTGGACTCTCGACCTCCCGATTTCAAAGCACTTGAATTCTCAAGCTTATCAGTCGGGCGCTCCAACCAGGCTAAGCTACGAGCCCGCACTATATTATTCAGCGAATATAATTAAATATTTGCTAAATCTGCAATGTTTCTCCAGCAATAAGCAATGGGTAGAATTTAATAACCTTTTTGCATATATAACATATTATGCTTCCTATGATCTCTTTCATGCTGATAAACTTATACAATCCTACAGTTGTGGGTGTATCCTCTGCTCTTATAATAGCGTTTCTTCTTGGAATAGTTCATGGCATAACTCCTGATGAGCATACATGGCCAATTACATTCAGCTATGCAATAGGCTCATACAGCACCAAAAAAGGGGCAAAGGCCGGTTTATTGTTCTCTGCAGGCTTTACTGTGCAGAGGGCCATTTTAGCAGAACTCGCATATCTCGCTCTTGCGCCTTTCCTGCTTTCAAATAATATAGATGGCGCAATCTACATAGTTGTAGGCATAGTGATGGCATTATCTGGCTTCTACATATTAAAGAAGGGAATTTACATTCATTGGCATAGCCTTGCAAATCTTACATGCAGGTTCTTCCATATCTGCATGGGTATGCATGACAAGGACATATATGAAAAAGAAGGATTAGAGAGCCACGACATGTTTGCCGAGCACAAGGTGCTAGAGCCGCGCGCTGTTCCATTGAAGCTTACATTCGCTCACGGACTTATAGCGGGCTTTGGCTTCGGCGCTTTTGCCTTAATACTGTATACAGTAATTGTGCCGCAGATGCCCAATGCCTGGGTTGCCTGGATTCCTGGCATGCTCTTTGGCATAGGGACTATGGTGATGCAGGTGATATTTGGGGCTCTGATGGGCTTCTGGCTCAAGACAAGGAAATATGCAGAAAACCAGATAGCATACATAGCAAAGAAAACCTCCGGAAGAATGCTGGCATATGGTGGGATTGTCTTTGCAATTGCAGGAATTATACTAATACTGTTTCCACAGCTCTACAACTACAACATAATTACCCCGCTTAAGATCCACAACCTGCACAGTCTGGGTATAGGGTTCATACTGGTAATAGCGGTTGTCGGCATAATCTCAATCCCCTCGTATCTGTACGCAGTGAAAGAGTCAAAGAAGCTTAAGCCAGACAAATACAAGTAGTCAATTCCTTTTTATTAGTTGCGAGAATCCTTTGAGGTCATTCTCCATAATAGTCTTCACTCTCTTGAACCTAAGCGCAGCTGCAGGATGGTATGTCAGAAGATAGGTAATTCCATCTTTGCTTACTGATTTTCCATGTAGCAAACCTATTGCATTCATTTGCAAGAGCGCAGAGAGTGCCACATTGCCTAGAACTACAATATATCTTGGCTTTACTATCTCTATCTGCTTAATCAAGAACGGTCTGCATCTTTCTATCTCTTCAGGGCTTGGCACCCTGTTTTTCGGAGGAAAGAATTGCACAGCGCTTGTTATATAAACATTTTTTCTTTTTATGCCAGCATGCTTGAGCAGCTCCTCCAAAAGCATGCCGCTTCTTCCAACAAACGGCCTTTGCATTATATCCTCATTGTTTCCAGGAGCCTGCCCAACCACCATTATATCTGCATCAAGCGGCCCTTCCCCAGGCACAAATCTTCTGCTAAGGCTCCATCCTTTGCTTTTTTCAAGAAGCGCGTACTCTTTGTTGAGCTTCTTCATTGCTTCATATCTAGAAATGTAGTCAAACACCTTTGGAACAAGCACCTTCATATCCTTATATCTCAATTCATGCATAGCAGAACTGTAGTCAAGCCATTTGTACCCAGAATGTTCACTCGATACGATGACCTTGTTGCGGTTGCTCTCTGCAAGGAATAATGTCACAGTTTTAACTATCTTATCTTTCCCCTCATAAAAAAAATATTTGTTTACCCTTTTAAAGAACGCTATAAATTTTACCTCCAATCCTGTTTCTTCCTTTATCTCCCTATGTGCGGCCTGCTCGGCGCTTTCTCCTTTTTCTATGTGGCCTTTAGGTATGTCCAAATCCCCTTTTGGGCTTAGCAGGAACAGCATTTCGATGCTGCTGCCTCTTACCCTATATATGAATGACCCTGCCGAAAACTCAAATTTCATTCAAATCATCAGCCATTAATAATTTTCTCCTGCAAACAGTATGCACTCAATAAATCGCTTTCAGTAGAAGCATTGTATAGATCAAAATTTACAAAATCATATGCGCTGCTGTAAAGCCAGTTGTAGGAATTGCAATTAAGTTTAAGGTTTTCCACAGGTTCCGGTATCACCATAAATTCTTCTATCATTGCAAGCGAATTATAGTTAGAGATATAAGGGACAAGTTCCTCTGTCACAAATAACGTTGTGTTTTTAGACTCTAACTTGTACACTTTTACGTTTAGCCCTGTGCTTGTCAGATAATTGCTCTCTCCAATTATACTAACATTTGTGAGTAGAGTCTTCTGCTCCTCAGGATTTGGCAATGTGATGAAAAGCACCACAGGATTTGTAGTGTTGAATGTATTGTTTACAAAAAATATTACGCTGCTTAAGTTTGAAATCGTAAACTCCTTAGTAAACCAACCTGTAGTATTTATGCTACTTGAAACAAAATTCTCAAAAGCGCTGCTGTTAGAATTCAAAGCCTTAATATTTTCAAAGTAAATGGGTGATATCATAAGAGAATGTGGATAGTTGAATGATATAATATAATATAAAAGCGAGCAGGCAATAGCAAGCACCATAGCAATTAGCAAGTAGCCATTTTTGTTTTTATCCCTTAATCTAGCACTGCCTTTCTGCGCTTTTGCTTTATCTACTTGCAATTTCAAGCCAAATTTACCTGCTAGTAATATAATGACAATGAGCGAAATGTAAAATATAAATATGCCTGCAAACGAGTGCGCAAAAGATGTGCTTGCATTTGGTCCGTATTCAAACCATGCAGTTGCTATTGCAAACATGCGCAGCACATTCAAGAGCAGAAGCAAAAGAAAGCCAGAAAAGACCCAATAAAATTTGTTAATATTTTTTCCATCGTAAAGGTAGGCTACGGGCACAAGGAACATTACTATTGCGATCAATGCGCCTATACCAGCACAGCTCTCGCCTATGCCAAGCACGTAGCCGTTCAGCTTTATTGTTCCTGGCAAAATGTAAGTGGCGCTGCTCGCGAAAAAGTGCAGTATGGAGTATACTATAATGGTATTCATCTCTGCAAAAGGGGCGTTTAACTCGAATATTGGGCTCATCAGAATTGGGGAAGCAAAAAGAGCGTATACAAGCAATGCCTTAAAGTAGTTTATGCTCTTGAAGCCAAAAAGTACTATGATTAGTCCTGCAATGCCCAGCGGTAGCACAAGAAGATCGAGCCTATAGCTCATGAAGACAAAAGAAAAAGCCGATCTTAAATATATAGTGCAGATTACAAACAATGCAAAAACAATCAATCCTATAGCAATGCTTTTTTTATCTGTTTTGACTTCTATTTTTTTCTTGAATGTAAACAACGCAAGCAACGGCATCATGATTAACGGGACAATTATGTAAGTGGAAGGGTCCGTGTCAAGTATATTTGGTTGCGTAGCAAGGAAGGAGTTTGCGAGCATTATAAGCAGTGCAACCAAAAAAACTGCAATCACGGCTCGCTTATGATTGAAATTCATGCACTCACTTGTCCTCAGCCGATATAGGCTTCATCATATTCAGCAGTTACTCTTTTCTTCACAGGACACAGGTAATTTACATTTTACATATATAAGTTTATCTATCAATAACCTATCATGGAGAAAAGACACAGGTTTAGGTATCTTCCCCATACAGCTGAGATAAAATTTAAGGCATATGGAAATAACTTTAGTTCTGCAATAGAAAGTGCAGCAGCTGCAATGCTCAATGTTATGCTTGACATTAAAAAAATAGAGAGGAGCAATGCAATTGCAGGTAAGATTAGCATAGTGGAGCGCGCTAGCACAAGAGAGGAGTTGGTGTGGTATACTTTGCAAGATATACTTTCAAAGGTCGATGAGAAAACGCTTAACGCTTATGAATTTAAAGTATTAAGGATAAAAGAGGGCAAAAGCGATATAAACCTAAAGGGCGTGCTGCTTTTCAGAAAAGTCAAGGAGGATTTTCATCTTTTAGAAGTAAAAGCGGTAACCCCTTCTGAATTGTCTGTAAAAGAAGGGAGTAGATGGAGCATAAGCGTAATACTAGACGTCTAGAAAAAACTTTTAGTAGAGATCTTTGTGCCTCAGAAACCAATAATATAAGATTATGAGCCAGGAGAGGGAGTTGAACCCCCCTTTGCCGCTCTGCAGGCGGCCGCATAGCCGATCTGCCATCCTGGCATTGGCTGTTTACAGCTGAGTGGTTTAAATCAGCTCATCATATATAAATACAACCTTATAAATAAATTTATAGGTTTATAATATTAACATATAAGAAGGGGTTTGGATGATAGCATTTGAGGGCATACCGAGCGAATTTGTGACAAAAACGCCAATATACGAGTATAAAGTGCCAATAACAGAAGCGCTTGATAAAATAAATCAGCTTACCGCTGTAGTGATAACGAAGAACAAGAGCTATTATGGGATAGTTGACGACAGGACGTTGACAAGGAAAGGCACGCTTAAGCTTACAAAAAAGTACTCAATAGGGAAATTTGCAAAAAAGGTTCCATTACTCGACAATTCAACGTCGATAGAAAAGGCCATAGTATATTTCTATACGGAAGGCGTGAAGGCGCTGCCATACATGGAAGGAGATGTGATAAAAGGCGTAGTAAAAAGAAGTGAGATGCTTAAGGCAATACTCTCCTTCCACATGCTCTCTAATATAAAGGTTGAGAGTGCAATGACCTCACCAATAATAGCAATAGACAGCAATGCCAATATGGCACAGGCAAAGGATGCAATGCAGGAGAATAAAGTGAACAGGCTTGCAGTAATAAACAACGGAAAGCTGTTCGGAATAATAACCTACAAGGACATGATGAAGGCATTCTCAACTTCTAGCGGAAGGGCGCCAAAGTATAAAAATTACTATTCATTGAGCGGCACCACTGTTGGGAGTGCATGCGAGAGAAACATACATACAATAGAGCAGAACATGCTTGTGGACAATGCAATAAGGGAGTTCCTTAACAAGAACATCTCCTCCCTTATAGTTACACGCAACCAGAAACCAGTCGGAATAATAACCGTAAAGGATGTATTTGAGCTCATTGCCTCTTCATCATTGGAGAGTGCAAACAAAGTTATAATATCAGGGCTTGACGATTATACAAAGGAGTATGAAGAAGACATAAAGGCAGAGCTTAATGACCTGGCAAATAAAATAAACAGGTTCCGCAGGATAGGTGTAAATTACATAAGCCTAAACATAAAAAGGTCAAAGACGAGGAACTACGAGATGAGAGGTAAACTCGTACTCAAAAAGGGCGGAACGTTTGCAGCAGCATCACAGGGTTATTCTCTAGAGTCTGTATTGCGCGATATAACAAAAAAGCTCTATAAGTTTGCAGAGGGGAAAAAGGAGATAGTAATCAAGAATAAAAGAGAGAATGAGGTGCATGAATAACATAAAGAAGGGATTTAGGGCGCAGTCAAGCTTCGAGCTACTTATAACCCTCTCCTTTGGCTTAGCAATTCTTTTGCCAATAGTCGTTCTTGCTTTTATGCAGATAGCAAGCTCAAGTGCTTCTCTGGCTTCGATAGAATCGCAGCAGGCGGCTTCAAAGATAGCAAGTGTGGCATCATTTGTTGGCAGCGAAGGGCCACCTGCAAGGCAAATAACGCAGATACAAGTTCCTCCAGGAGTTCAATACATCTATATCGGTTCGCAGAGCGGCGCTACAGGCCACTTAATAATTTTCGTAGTGAGATCACCATCAGGGCTTAGCTCAGTGACAGCATACACGCCAGTGAATGTGAGCGGCAATCTTGGTGGCATAAGTTCTACAGGAACATATCTAATAAATATAACAGCAATGAGCGTCTGCCCCACATCTGCGCCGATGCCTTGCGTTTATATTACCCCATTTACATAGTGTTTCGATGAAGCTTCAGCTTTCACTTGAGTTCCTAATAGTCTTTTCATTTGTTTTGTTAGTATTCCTCTTCATGTTTGCCCTAATTTCGAACCAAAGGTCATTAGGATTAAGTGATCAGACATTCTCGCAATTGCAGCTCCAGGCGCAGAGCATAGCAACAAGTATAGATTCTGCACAGCAGGCAGGCAACGGCTACATAGGCTCGGTTCCTGTGTCAAGCCTGATAGGCATAATACCATACAATGTAACAGTCACTAAAAATGGCGTAGTAGTATTGCAAGCCCTGGTAGGTAAGCAGGTCGTAAAAGCAGTTGCATACAGTATGGCAAAGAATATTGTTTCAAATCCTCAGTATGCGTTGCCTGGCAATGCAAATTCCTATATGTTGCCGATATCTAATGGCTCGATATCGATTCAGAATTCATTTGGCAACATCTGCGTAGATTATCCATGCGCTTCGCAGGGCAACACTGCTGCTAGCATAAGCCTTTCTAGCCAAGATGTGCATGTGGCGCAGTTCAACGGGCAGAACAGCTACATTCAAATTCCCAATGTGCAGCAGCTTCAACTACCAACTGTTACTTTTGGAGGCTGGGTAAACTATAGAGGGCCTACTTCAGGTAATTGGAATTGGCTTATGGCAAAGCAATCTGCATACGGAGTAGGTGTTTGCGGTTCCTCTTTAAATGTGTGTTTCTATAATTGGGGTACTGCCACAAACTACCAGTCTACATACTCTTTAAATAAAAATACTTGGTACTTTATGCTTGCCGAAGTCTACAACGGAAATGAAATAGCGTATATTAATGGAGATGAAGTTCTATCAGATCCGCTTAGCATTTCTAGCCAGTCGAGCGTAGGTTGGCAAATAGGATATGGAAATAGTGGTAGCCAATTCCTTAATGGCACAGCTGCAAATATCCAAATCTATAACACCTCTCTTTCATCAAGCGAAATCCAAACTCTCTACCAAGAAGGTATAGGAGGTGCACCAATAGACTCGCAGAACCTCGTAGGCTGGTGGCCACTTAATGGCAATGCAAACGACTACAGCGGCAACGGCAACAACGGCGTTATAAAAGGTCCTTTGCTCTTTACAAGTGTCGCTGAGTTCTTTGCCAAGGTAAGAAGTGGCACAGGAAAAGTATTAGAAGGAGATTTGGTAAACTTTGCATCTACATATGGAAGCTTTTCAACGCAGCAGTCAAATTTCACAAACAGCAATGGTACAGCAACTGCATTTCTAAATCAGCAAGCAACAAACGGCGAGGCGCTTGTTAAGGCAACAGCATTTAACGGCAATTCAACTATTGCGGCAAATATCATTGACTGGTGGCCAATGAATCTTGGATCTGGAAACATTGCGTATTCTTCAAATCCTCTTGGAAACGGTTTTATAGAAAATGCATATTGGAATAAGCCAGATTATGTTTCAAAATTCAATGGGAATTCTTACATAAACCTTCCGCAGAACTCGCTCAATGCAAATTCAGTGCTTACTGCAGTAGCATGGTTCAAGACAACAAGCACTGGCGTTGTGCTCTGGAACGGAAACGAGCCACAAATAAGCAGCGCTTCTTGCTACTCTCCAATAATATACATAAATCCGCAAGGCGATCTGGCTGGAGGAGACTCATCTTCTACAGGCACTCTTGCATTTAATACAAACTACTTTGTTGCAGATGGCAAATGGCATCAGGTTATAATAAATCAGACGGCAACGCAGCAAGTACTTTTTCTTGATGGAGTAGAAATAGCAACAGCATCATTGACTCCACAGACATGCACGCCCTTCAATTGGACAATAGGCGCAGGAACAACAAGCAGCGGCATTTCCTATTTCAACGGCTCTATTGCAAATGTGCAGATATACACAAGTTCGCTGAATGCTCCACAAGTTCATCAGCTCTTCAGCGAAGGCATTGCCGGATTGCCTATAAGCAGCGCAGGCTTAGTGGCATGGTATCCATTAGATGGAAATGCAAATGATTATAGTGGTAGTGGCAACAACGGCGCAGTATATGGAAATATAAATTTTGTCGGCACTCAAGCATCTGCAAACCAGCAAGGTGCCGGAAACTATTCAAGTTTCCTAGCAGGAAGTTTCAATCCGACAGGATCAACAACCACAGGCGCCTATATAAATATACCTGGCATAGTCCCAATAAATTATAGCACTTTTTCTTATTTTGCATGGATAAAACCAACAGATGCTGAATCTTATAGCAAGGTATTAGCCACAAGCGGTGGAGATAGTGGTGCAATAGAAGTTTCTACTGGCGGCTCTACTCAGATAATGATAAACGGCTACAATACTGGTGGCTGGCTTAGCATAAATTCCTTATTCCCTCTAAATACTTGGAATCTTGTTGGGGCTACATATAATGGAAGTGCTTACACAGTATACCTAAACGGCAAGGAAGTTTGGTCAAAAACAGTGGGTAAACTGCTGGGATCTGCCGCTACCGGCAATCTGCAAATTGGGCTTACTACTGCATACGGTGTTTCAGGAAATCAGTTTTTTGGCAACATAGCAAATGTTCAGGTTTACCGCTCTGCACTGTCTCCTAATCAAGTGTCTCAAATCTACAGCAGTGGCATAACGGGCTTGCCTATCAGTGCTGCAGGTCTTGTCGGCTGGTACCCATTGGAAGGAAACGCCAACGACTATAGCGGCAACGGCAACAACGGCATTCCTACAAATGTAATATTCAATGCGCAGCAGGCATCAAAGCCATCTTTGATTAACTCTTTAAACGGCTATGGCGTAGATTTCAATGGGCAGAACAGCTACATATACAATGCCACAGCAGCGCCGCTGAATCTGCAGCCAAACTTCACAATAGCTGCGATGGTTTACTTGAATTCTTATGCAGGCTCTCCTGTAATTTACAGTGAAGGCATACCTGCAAACACCCTTTCATTTGGTGTAAGTGCCAATGGTAACCTCTATGCATCGGCGTGGAATGCAAAAACAACAAACAACTGGGTAGGTTTTACATCTAATCTCAAAGTGCCGCTCAATACGTGGACATTTGTGGCATTGCGCCTTCAGAATGGTGGCATAGGCACTGGTGCTGCAACGCTATACACGGATTCGCAGAACCAAACCTTTACGTTGCAGGAGGAGAACAACTCCGGCGCGCATTATCTGGGGATAGGATTCAATGTTGGCTACCTAGGCGGCCAGGGCTTCCAGGGCCTAAACGGCTCTATTGCAAATGTGCAGATATTCAACAAAGCCCTTACGAATGAGCAGATAAACGAGCTGTACAGGAATGCATATCCTCCATATGCAACTTCCGAAGCCTCAATGGGTGTACTTCCATGAAACTGCAGTTTTGGTCTTTCGATGTAATCTTTGCGATGATCATATTCAGCTTCGCGGTAACAATATTAGCATTCGTGTGGTACAGCATAAACAACCAGTTCTCGCTGTCATATGGATATGGGGTAGCTTCGATGCAGATGCAGGTGCAGAGCCTTGCCGCAAGGCTTTTGACCCCTGGCACACCTGTTGGATGGAGCTCAATAATAGTTGCTAATAATACAAGCACATGGAACAACATAAGCATAGGTTTGTTGGGAAGCAATGGTGAGCTATCAATGCAGAAGCTAGCTGCATTGGAATCGATGTCAAACTACAATTACGAAGCAACAAAGCAAGCAATGGGTATAGGATACGATTATTATATAATAGTCAATTCGCAAGGCATAAATATACCAATAGGCTCTAGCCCCTACGCAAATAATGCGCTTACAATACAAGTAATAAACGAGCCAATATCAATAAACGGAGCACCTGGCAACATGCAGGTTTTGGTCTGGACCAACATGTCTTTTGGCGTGAGCTGATGAAAGGTATTGTATTTACATTGGATTCGATATTCGCATTGATTATAGCAATAGCGAGCATCTCAATAATGCTCTACTTCTTCTATACGCCGCAGAGCTCGTATTCCTTCAGGTATTCAGAAGCTTCTTCGGTAATGAACAAGCTGCTGTCTACAAACATGAGCTCGCTAGCAGTTAGCAGCAAACTTGCAAGCCAGATCATATCTCAATCTGACGCATTCGCATCTGCGTGGCCCCAAGCACGGAAAAGCCCTGCCGGAAATGCCGGCTCTGGCTATGGCCCAGAATATTCTATGCTTTCATTTGTTTTTGCTGCGTCAAGCAATATACAAACCGGCATAGTTGCAGATTATGGAAACATATACTTCGCATCCGGGGCTAATGTTTATGCAGTTAATGCAACCACCGGCTCGCAAAGCTGGAGCAAGAATGCCGGATCTGCAGTTACGGAAACCCCTGCATTGTACAATAATATGCTAATATACGCAAATGCAACCAATCTGGATGCAGTGAATGCGGCAAACGGCTCAATGGTATGGAGTGCCAATACAGTGGCATTAGCAGGTTACCAGATAACTTCTACATCACCTATATTGCTATACAATGGGAAAGTAATTTTCGGGGCATCCGATTATTATGTTTACGCATTTTACGCCAATAATGGCACGCTTGCATGGTCAAACTATACTGGCAGTAGCGTGACCTCTATGGCGGGATTATATAGCTCAATAGCTTTTAGAACGACATCCAACAATATCGGCGTAATAGTTCCAGCAAGCAATGCCGCAAAAACGCTCTTTATCAGGACAATGTCGGCTCAGATAAGCAATGTAGCAGCAATAAACAACACATTCTACTACGGCGCAGGAAGCTCTGCAAATGCAACTTACATAAGTGGGGCAAAGGGCTTTAGCACAAGTGCAGGTTCTATTGTGCAGGGTGTCGATGCATATAACAAAATCATAATCTATCAAGGTTTAAGTACAATGCTGGAGACGAATCCTTATGGTGCTGTGCTCTGGAGCTCGTCTTCTTCTTATGGTCCTGCTGTTACAGGCGCAATGCCTGTAATTGGAGGAGGCTTAGTATACACTGTCTGGTCAGGCAATCTGACTGCGCAGAATGTAACTACAGGAAATATCGCATGGTCATATTCATTGCCGCAGCCGTATACCTTCTCTTCTAATCTCACCATAGCATATGGAAAATTATTTGCAATAAGTGGGAATAAGGTATTGGCATTCGGCTCCTGCTATGTACCAAAGCAAGCGTCTCTTTCTAATGCGTCGGTGCTTAATACAGTTGCATCACTTTACATAAACAATGAAACGGGCTGCGCTGATGCATTGGCAAATGCGGTGTCTCCGATGTCCAATTACAGCATCTCAGTTTCAGGCAAAGGATTGCCTGCGACAGGTTACATAAAGGGCGCAACATATTTAGGCAATAACAATTACATCTCTATAACAAACTATCAATCTCTTGAGACAAATGCTTATTCATGGTCTTTCTGGATGTATCCTTATGCATGGAATACAAACAACGGCATAATAGGCCAGCAAAATCTGAGCGCCGGATATCCATATATCTATCAGTCCTCCAATCTATCTACAACGTATAGGCTGGTATTCAGCAACAACATGAGCAAATCTGGTTATACGTTGGGCGCAGCAGTAGGCCTAAATTCATGGTATCACGTAGTAGTGACCTCAAATTACGTAACAGGCATAACATCCTTATACATAAATGGCAAACTAATGCAGCAAAGCAAGAAAGAACTTCCTCCAATAGCAAGGCAGCATAGCCCATTTTACATAGGATATTTGCCAGGCAGTGCATTCTCATTCAACGGACTTATAGCCGACGTGCAGATTTACAACGATACCCTTTCTCCTGCGCAAGCAGCCCAGCTTTACCTGCAGGGTATAGATAGCCCTCCATTGAGCAATGCAAACTTGCTGGCATGGTATCCATCGGGCTGCGCAAATGACCTCTATGCGCTGAATTACAGCGGATACATAGGCACTTCATGCACGCAGCTACTAAGAAATGGCCCGCTGCCTATTACTTTCTCTAATGCGCGCGAGATAAGCAGAGTCAGTATACCAATACCCTTGTTCAATTCAATGCTTAATAGAACATACCTATACAATGTAAGTGTTTATTCATGGGGATGAAAAATAAAAAGAATAGGAAAGGATTCCTGATGACTATACTTGTAGTAGTAATATTTACGCTAATGTTGGCAGAGCTGTTGATATTCACAATGCTAAACACCAGCTACAACAACATAGAGCAGTCTGCGGCAGCAAGCTCGAGCTCAATAAATTACGCAGCAATGCTAAAGTCGAGCGCAGACGCTTTTGCTAGCGCCTCCCTCTCAAAGGCTCTGAGCACATTGGAAAGCTATGAGTATAACTCTAGCATGAGAAAGGGCAATTTTATATCAAACACGAGTCTATACCTCAGTACTCTGATAATAAACGGAACCCTGCCAAATGTACCAGCTAATTCGCTTGCGGCAAATACCCTTCTAGCGTTAATGGGAAATTCCACGCTTAAAGCATATAATGCAACAGTATTATCTGATTTGAGGCCGTCGCCAGCTTACCTGAAGATAAGCGAGACAAAGCCAACAGTATTTCAAAGCAATCCATATACAATTTCAGTATCATATACAGAGAATATAAGCATTGGCTCTGCAACAGGGGTATACAACTACAGCATGCCTGTAGTTGCAACTATGCCTTTGAACGGCACAGCAGACCTTTTCTATGCGCAGCAGGGCATATACAGGAAAATAAAGTTCTCATCAATAAACAATATGACAAGCATAATTGGCAACGCATATGCCACCTATGGCAACACGAGCGCAAATGCATTCATATACGGCATCGTATATCAAGTGCCCAGCGGAGTGACATGTACCAGTTTATCAAGCAACATCCCCTCGCAGTTTCAGGCAGCGCCTTTCAATTCTTTGCTTATACTTGCGACTCCAAATGCAGCCCAGATAACAAATTCCACATGCACCGCAGCAAACAATTATGGCGGTTTGATAACATACTCAATAAACAGCATAAGCAATCCTCCCACAGTGCCGTGGCTCGAATACTCAAGCTCTACAAATATACTGCAAGCCCTGCAAAACGGAGAGCATGTTCTGCTGTATGGGCCTGGCATGGACACCTTGAATATAGAAGCATTGAGAAATGCAATAGCCAATAATTCATATTTTGCATCCCCCTTCGCACCATCTTATCTAGATAGATCCGATGCAAATTTTCTCAGACAATCACAAAATGGCATATTTACATTTTCAAACTTTAACAAAGATGCAGCTACTTTTTCGGGGACCAATTATATCTCTGTGCCTTCTATAAGTGGCATATCGGGCAGCACTGCCGCATCCATGTCTACTTGGATTAATACAAATTCTCTGGCTAATAATCAAATAGTTCTTTCTGATGACTGGTCGTCAAGTCAAGTATTGCAGCTCTACATCCATACAGACGGCCAAGTAGAAGCCGATTTTGGTTCTGGGAGCTGGATTGCAGCTGCAGAAACCACTGCAAATGTTATTAGTATCAATAAATGGTACAGCATAGTTGCAACGTGGGGCAGTGGCAAAGGGATTAGCATTTATATAAATGGTACATCTGAACCCGTTACATATATTGTAGGCTCGGCAACTTCAACAGGGGCATTGGGCTCACCTGCTACTGGAGACATTGCAAGCAACCAGGGAAATAGTGGTAATTTTGTTGGCCAGATAGTGAATCTGCAAATATATAATCAAGCCATTTCTCCTCAGGAAGCATATAATATTTATGAAGAGGGAGCAGGAGGAATTCCTATTAGCAACATGGGCCTTGTTGCTTGGTATCCACTAAATGGAAATGCAAATGATTATTCTGGTTTTGGGAACAATGGTGCAGCCACAGCTGTTTCATATCTGCCTCTGCAGAATTATACTAGGGATAGCATCTTCCTTATTTCAACTCCACAAACTCATCCAATTCCAGGAATATTGTCGTGCATTAAGGGCCCAACATGTTCAAGCTCTTCTGCATTATATCTGAGCGACTTGCCTTTGGAAATGGGTCAAGGATATATGCAAACTGCAGGTTTCAACGGGCAGAACAGCTACATTGAACAAACAAACGGTTTTTCATTTATGAATAACGCCAATCAGCAAGCAACAATTTCCATATGGGCAAATCCTTCTTTACCAAATGGAGATATAGTAGATGAACTTGGTCAGAGTAGCATAAACAACGGGTGGCATGATACATGGATAGACCTTGCAAATGGCAATATTTATATACGAGTGTGGGACTTGGGGTGTGTTAACCTTGGATCTATACCTCTCCACTCTTGGTCTAATATCGCCATGATACTTTCTTATAATGGGGTTTCTCTTAATTACTCGGGATATATAAATGGGGTATACAAAAATTCTGGGAGTGGAAGTAGAAGTATTCCTGGCGGATCTTCTTCAATGTATTATCCACTTGGCTCTCCTGATGGTACAAACTGTGGTGATGGTGGAGCAGCATTCAACGGTCAAATGGCAGATTACCAATTCTATAATACCTCTCTATCCTCAAGCCAGATTAAGTCACTTTACCAAGAGGGCATAGGTGGCATGCCATACACTGCAAACCTTGTTGCATGGTGGCCACTTAATGGCAATGCAAACGATTATTCTGGTTTTGGAAATAATGGCACGGCTTACAATGTTTTCTACCCATACTTCTCAGGAGCTTACCCTTACAACGGGCTTTCTAATATCATGAATGCTGAAAACGAGAGGCAGCTTCTAAACCTTGTTGGATGAGTAACAGCAAACAGTGCGGTGTGCAATGCTATGCTGTTTACTGATTATAGCATGCAATAGCAAATAAAACATGCTAATATCAGACGCCGCTTATGCTGTTGAACATTCCTGCTATTACTATGCCTACTATATAGAAAACTATTAATCCTACTACAAGGAATACTGGCAAGTATCTAAGGCCTTTGATTATTGAGCCAGTGGATATAGCAGAAACTATAAATGCGCCGAATCCAGTGATAAGAAAAACAGCAGACAATGCAAAGTCATGATACATGCCTATTGTTATCTTTGGTGGACTTGGCCTTAGGAATGACACGCCAGCTGTAGGCAAGCCTCCAGGATTCTGCTTTAGTATACCTGCCCACACAGTATCTGTTATTGTCATCATCTGCGTTGTCAATGCGTATAATGTTGGAGCTCCAACTATTGCTGCGAATGCTATGAAAATTGTATACATGAACAATTGCCCAGAGATCTCCTTCTGTATCATCTGCTGATTCCTTATATCTTTTGCAACCTGATTAAGAAGGTCTGTCATGCCTCCTCCATACTGTATTGCCTCGACAAGCATTCTTACTGTGTGCTTCAGCTGCAATGATCTGTATCTGTCTGAAAGGAGAAGGAGTGCATTCTGCAGCGTCTCTCCCGCATACAGCTCCTTATTAACCAATTTGACATCATCGCTGAAATACTTGAATTCTGGCCTTGCGGCAAGCACCATCGCCTTGTCCAGAGATATTCCACTCCTGACATTTGCTGCGGTAATCTGCAGGTAATTTGGCAATATTTCTTCTACAAAGTTCTTCCTTTTTTCAATGCTATACTCAAGGAGCATGTAAAGTAAAAGCTCGAATATGACTGCACTTCCAATTCCTACCAAAATGGCAATGCCCACAAAATACTTAAATATGAAATATATTGAATATGAAGAGGCTATGAGTATAAGCAAGCCGCCAACTATGGCTATGCCGAGGAATCTGTTTACTGTCATCTTTGATCCTGCAAGGTCAAGCTCCCTTGATATGAATACCACAACGTTCCTTGCCACTAGTTTCTCGAATGATATCATGCCATCACATTGCAAACACAGGCCTGGAGGACCTCATTATATTCAGGAATATCAGCTGCAGGAAGAATATTCCCACAAGTGCGAAGATCAATGTAGATTGGTCTATGCTAAATAAGCTTATAAACGTAGTTAATATTGCTGCTACTGCTATTCCCATGCTTGGGAATATAACTCCAAAAAGCATGTAAAACATAGCAAGTGCGTTGAGCCTTTGCCCATACCTCCTGAGCTCTATTATCCTCTCCTGCATCACGTCATCAACAACACCCTGCAGTGCTCCTACTATATCTGCGCCAGCTTTTATACTCACAGACGCCTGCAGCATCAGATTCTTGAAAGTCTTGGATTCGCTCTTGCTGCTCACTTCATCGATCGCCTGCTCTATTGGCATGCCCAATTGAACCAATTCAACTACCTTTGCAAACTCCTTGCTCGCTGCTCCGTAGCCAGTGCTGACAGTTGTGAGTGCATTGAACAGAGGCATGCCTGAACGCATGCCGATAACCAAATCCCTTGTTGCAAATAATATGTCTCTTTCAATATCCTTGCCTATATTCTTGCTCTTGTCTATTGGGAATTGCACGAACTTGTTGAAGAAAACATAGTAGAACGCTATACCAAGTAACAATGCGAATATAATGCTTAAGCCATAATGAATCATCAGCGCCCCAACTGCAATCGTAAGTATAGCGCTGATTATTATAGAATTAATCATCATCTTTTTTATGAAATCATAGGTACTTTCCTTTATGCCCTGTTCCCTTAGTGCGATATCTAAGCCCTTGTGCTTTGCAGCTATGCTTGCCACATATATCTGAAATTTACTTACCTCCTTCTGCGGCACCTGCGGCTTCTGTCCTGTTTGCGTCGCTTCCTGAGCTTGCTGATAGATGGGCTTTGACTTTATCTTGAAGAAAAGGAACTTTTTCTGCTTTGTAAAGCCTATAGGCTGGAGCTGCTGTACAGAATCCTCTTTTATTTTCTTCTTTCCAAACATACTCTAGCCAATTAATATTAGAATGAAACTTTTTTAAGCACCTCTGCAAGCTTCTGATTCCTAAGCGCTATAAGCGACATCTGAAATTCGTCATTGCTCGGTACCTTTTCAAATTTGATCTTGTCAGAAAGCCCGTTGACCTCATATCTTATCATATTAATCTGGTCATCTGTAAATACATGCTCATCTATTCCTTCGCTCATCTTCTCAAGATCTGATATCTGATCCTGCAGTGACAAGCTTGGAAGTATGAGCTTGCCTCCTTTTATATTCTTTACCTCTTTCTTCACAGTCTTCTCAAATTCTCTTCCCGCAGAGCCTACTATATCTTTGATCTCCTTTGTAGCTTCAAGTACCTCCTTTTCCACACCTGGCTCCTTATTAAATTGTGGAACAGCCTGTTGCACCAGTGGGCGTTGAGCCTCTACCTTCAATTCTGCCTTGCCAAGCATGTCAGCTGCCTTCTCATAGCCATATTCTTCTATATCGAGCCTATTTGAGATTGCGTCCTTTAGATTTATCTCTATGCCATGCGTGCTCTTCTGAATCCCTTCAATAATCTCTGCAGCTTTGGCATAGTCTAACTCTTCAACATTCTCCAAATTCACACCTTCTTGAACAAGTCATTCGAATAAGGTACATTGTCATTTATAATCTGCATCACCTTGCTGTTATCTTTATAATAGTTGGCTATAACGTAGCCTGTTGCGTCAACATCAAATACCTTGTTGTTTACCATCCACTCTATTACCTTTTTCTTCTCTTCCAAGTCTGAAAATATCTCTTCCCTGGAGTAGCCTCCATAAAGCATTATCATGTCAGCGAGTCTCGCCAGTTCGCCTATCTGCGTAAATGTGTCAATCCTGGAGTTCCATCTATAGAGAACGCTGGCATCTCCCACCCTTGTTATCTCTCCAAATTCCAAAACCCTCCTTATACCGAGCCTCCTATGCCTGAACAATGTTATAGTGCCTCCTATTGCATTTATCATTAGCTTCGGTATGTCAATAGGTGGATTTGTCATCCTTATTATAGTATCTTCTGCATCATCAGCGTGCACTGTGCCATATACGGCATGCCCTGTATGTATTGCCTCGAACAGCGTTTCAGCATCGCTCTTTGTCCTTATTTCTCCAACCAGCATTATATCTGGCCTCTGCCTGAGTGCGTTAATCATCAAGTCATAAAGTTTTATCTCTCCTTTACCTTCTGGATTTGGCTGCCTTGTAATCATCGGTACCCAGTGCAAGAACTCTGGTAGCGTAAGCTCCCTAGTCTCTTCTACCGATATAACCCTGTGGTTAGGCGGCATGAATATACTCATAGCATTGAGAAAACTTGTCTTTCCGCTTGCAGTGCCTCCTGAAATAAGCAGGCTTATCTCGTTCTGTATGCAGAGCCATGTGAGTGCAGCTAGGTAGCTAGATATTGTCTTATTTGCCACAAGCGCAGGCATTGTCCAAGGATTTTTTCCAAATTTTCTTATTGTTATGGTGTTGCCCCTCTGCGATATTGGATAAAGCGTTGCATTTACTCTCGAACCATCAGGAAGCTCAGCATCCATAAGCGGAGACAGGTTTGTTATCTGCCTGCCAACACGCCTCCCAATCTGTTCAGCGTCGTCATATATAGTATCTTCGCTAGGTATTACTAGATTTGATTTGCACCAGCCATATGTTTTGTGGAAAACCCATACTGGCTCCTTTGAATCATTGACAGCAACCTCTTCCAAATTGTCGTCTGCAAGAGGCGCTTCTAAGTCTCCAAGGCCAAGCATTATATTTATTATGTATGCTATTAGCGCCTGCTTTGACTCCTTTCCAGTGCCTGGCAAATATCTATCTATTATTACCTCAGAGGCTTCGATATACCTGTTTGTAAGTTCATTAAGATACTCTTTGTCCTCTATTCTTGTAGGGTCTATGGGCACAAGCGACAGAAGCTCTTGCCTAAGGGAAAGCAAGAGAACCTTGGTTGCCTCTCCTATGCCTGGGAGTGTTATCTCGTATATTGGCACAAAGTCTCCCTTGTCCACTATCCTTATGTTGACTTTGAGCCCATGTGCATCAAGTCCATAAGAGGCATACTCCTTCTCCAAATTCTCCTCTACCATATTGTCACTCCGAAAGGCTTCCTATATCCTTATTTGCATCGGAAACTTTATCATCCAAGGATCTCACTTCTGACGAGGTCTTTGAAATATCCTTTGAAAGCTCTTCTACTTTCTTGTTATTGCTTACTATCTCCTCTTTTGAAAGTGCATTAATAGCTTTTGCTTCATTCAATATCTTCTCAAGCTCCGCAGCCAAGCTCTCCTTCTTCTTATTCGCTTCTTCGATGGTGCTTTCTACCTTCCTCAGCGTGTCGTCTACTTTTGTAATGTCACCTATCTCCTTCTTCAATTCGGAAAGCTTGCTTATAAGCTCATCATACGACTTTTCTGCAAGGCCATAATACCTATCTATCTCCTGCTTTCTCTTTTCTGCAACATCCATTGCCTTGGAACTAACGGTTTCAAGCTCATGCTTCAGCTTCAGTGCATTGCGTTTGTATTCCTCGTTCGTCCTTTTATCTTCATTTAAAATTTTCTCATTGGCTATTATATTTTCACGCAGTGCAGATATCTCTTCCTTTATCTCGTTTGCCACTTCATTTATCCTTTTCCTGTAATCATTTATTGCCTCCTCTGATTTTTTTCTTGTATCCTCGGAGATTGCCTCCATAAGCTTGAGCTTTTTGTTCATATCCTCTAGCAATCGCTCTGCGCCTCCGCTCAATTCAAAATGCTCTATGCTCTCTGCGCGCTCCTTTAAGCCCATTACCTCCTTGTTCAGCGTCTCAGCAATCTTGTCAACTTCATTCTTACTTCTCTTTATATCCTCATACCTCTTTTCAGCTTCATTTGCAACATTATGCAAATCGTCGAGCTGGCGCTTGAGCGGTCCCATCTTGCTCTTAAATATAGCCTCGCCTCCAGAGACGAATTTGTTTAAGGAATCGAGCCTCTCATTCAGCTGGTTTATGGCATTAAGCTGCGTGTTTACTTCGTTTATTATATTCTCCTTCTTTATCTCGACATTGTGCTCTAGGGTGGAAACTCCTTCCTTAGAAATTGCAAGAGGCGACACGTACATCTTTGCTGCCCTGTAACTTATCTTAACTATATTGGATTTTTCGAGGACATTGGCCCATTCGCCTATAAGTGCATCGCTAACCCCTAGTGCGTGTGCAAGCGTCGTAGAATCTGTTTCGCCGTGATTTTTCAGATACTCTACCAACGCGTCTATGCTCGTTGTAGTTACAGGTTCGGCCATCCAAACACTATATTATTTGACAAATTTTATTAATATTAGTGTAAATCTACTCTACCATGAATTACGCCAATATTAAAAAGATTTTTATGAATATTCATAAAGATACCAATTTACATGCTTATATAACCTATTGCTTGCTTCTCATACTGAAAATAAATCCAGCGATTTCATCTCCAACTGCAACCTCTGGCATTATCAAATAGTTTATGCCAACCCTTTTCATTCTTGCGGTATCCTCAGATTTTTTTATCCTTGATGCTATCCTTAGCTTGCCATTTATTCTTTTTGCAGTTACCGCTATCAATACATTCTTTATGTCCTCTTCCTCGAGTGCAAGCAGATTTGATGCTTTTTCTATATGCGCCTCGGCTAGCGTGCTGGCCTGGGATGCATCTCCCTGTACTGCAAGCATACCTTCTTCGATAAACCTCTCTACGTCTTTCCTGCGTGGATCTATAATGACAAAAGGTATTCTGTTCTTCTTCAGCATTTTTGCTATATTGATTGAAATCCCATTCACTGGCGTTATCACAATATGCCTGTTTAGAGCATTAATCCTATGCGCTATAATCCCCCTCTTTATATTTATTCTGCCAAGCGCCTGGTAAAACATTGAAGTAAGTAATATGGTTATTATAAGCTCTCCAATTATATCAAGAACAGAGCTTGTGAATGCAAATATGTTTGTTGAGTCTACAAGCGCCATCTCTATAGGGAAAGTGGCCCCAATTATGTTGAGGAAGTTCCAGAGCATAGCAGGCATAAGTCCAATACCTATATAAACGATGAGCAGCGTTGAAACTATGAATATTGCAAGCAGAAGCCCTATGAGTAGTTTTTGGACAGCTCTAAGCCCTATCATTTGAGCACCTTCACCCTCTTTGCAATAGTCTCGCCTATGGTTATGCCTGCAAGATACTCGGGCAGCACGCACATGTCAACCCCTACTCTGTACATCTTAGTTCTTATTTCCTCCTTGCTGACCCTGGCAATTACCTTTATATTTTTATTCACCTTCTTTGCCTCTATCGCACTTATCAAGTTGCTTATGTCGTCTTGGGAAGTCATGACCATGCTTTTTGCATACTCTACCGATGCGAGTTTTAAGTCCCTCTCGCTGGTGCAGCTCCCATTTAAAACGATTATATGCCTTCTGTGCAGCTCAGCAACATTGTTCTCATCACTATCAAGCACTATAAATTTTATTTTTTTCCGCTGTGCCCTTAGCCTTTCTATAAGCTTCTCGCTTACAGGATTATATCCGCATATTATGACATGCCCCTTGAGCCTCTTCGCCCTGATTATATTCATTAACCTCTCTATATTGGCATATGCTATCATGTCCAGAACAGCAGCGATAATAAAGCTTATTATAAGCAACCTGCCTATATTGTCAATTATAACTATTCCTACTACAGCCGCAAAGTTGTAAATGTTATAGCCCATTACAAGTTCAGCAAGATTAAATGAAGATGCAGCATTGGGCGCCTCAAAAAAAGTTTCAAGCGTGTAATATGCATCCAAATATATATTTTTTGTTAGTAGCCAAAGGGATGCAATAGAAAAAGCAATTATTATCGCAGCGATTATAGTAATAGAAACAAGAATATCCATCGTATTAAGATCCTGGTTTTTAGCAAGCATTCAAAGCCCTTTAATAAGCTCGTTGAAAAGCTCGTCGCTCGCGGATCTGTTCGGCGTTGCAATGAACTTAGCCCCTGCATCTGCGAGCTTCGTCTCAAAAAGCTCGTCGTTTGCTCTAGTCGCTATAAGTACATTCTCGTTAAGGCTCTTTGCTGTTATTACAGTAAAGAGATTTTTTGCATCGTCATCCATTGCAACTGCTATTGCTCTTGCGTCTGCAATACCCGCTTCTTTTAGAGCTTTTGAAGAAGTTGCATCGCCCTCTACCGTGTCAATGCCCCTCTCCCTAAGCAGCTCCACCTTCTTTTGGTCTATCTCTATAACCACGACATAAAGCTTATGCTGCAAAAGTATCTCGACAATGCGCTCTCCTACAATGCCATAGCCGCAAACAATAACATGGTCCTTTCTCTCCATAGGTTCATCTCGAAGAGCCTGCACAAACAAATGTTGCAATCGCATCTGATCAATAAAGCCAATTCATTATGTTTGTTGTATGCAATTGCTTCAAACAAATGCTCTCTTATACTATATTTTATCCTGTATTTATATACTTTATTGAAATCCCAAAAATAGTTCCAAACACCTAAAATTGAACATAGCTCCAGCCAGATTCGAACTGGCGTCAACGGGTCCAGAGCCCGTTATCCTTGACCACTAGACGATGGAGCTAATTTTTATATATTCTCTTGTATATTATCTTTAATAACTTTTTCTATTCAGAAGCGAGTGTTTTAGTGTACATGAGGGAACATATACTTTTTGGAAAAGAAATTGAGGAGCTGCTCCTCGCAGACCTAGTTCTTACTTTTGCGTTTTCGCTTGTAATTGTCGGTGGCATAGGGGATATCTCACAGTTGCTCAATGTGTTCATATATTTTATTCCAATCTCTTTTGTCGCAGTCTCTCTATCCTTCATACTTCACGAGCTCATGCACAAATTCGTTGCCCAAAAATACGGCGCAATAGCAGCATTCAAAACCTCGCAATATGGCTTAGCAATAACGCTCATAACAAGCCTTTTTGGCTTCCTGATTGGCATACCTGGAGCAACTATAATATATACAAACAACTTCACAAAGCGGGAAGATGGTCATGTTTCGATAGCAGGCCCGCTTACTAACTTTTTGATATTCCTTGTGTTCTTTGCAGCTGGCATGCTCCTATACAAGAACTTCATAGCGAATGTCACAACTACTCTGTCAATATCAATGTACATGCATAACTCGTATCTGCACAACATGATAAATCTCACGCTTTTCATAAGCATACTGCTCGCATTTTTCAACATGCTGCCAATATACCCGCTTGACGGCAGCAAGGTGCTCAGGTGGAACAAGGGCATATACGCTGCAATGCTCATAACAATATTCGCGCTTTTTGCGCTTGTAATACCCCTAGTCTCGCTTATAATCGGTTTGGCGTTCATGCTGGTGTTTGCATATATCTTCTCAATGCTCTATAGGAATGTGCTGTTTTAGAGAGAACTGCAGCTATCTATATAAATATAAATGTTGAATATTATGTTGATTAATGAACAGAGCAATCTCAGGCAAGTAATTCAGCATCGCGCTGACCTCTGCCTGGCTGTGGTGGAAAAATGTCCAATGGAATAGAGCTTACAGTCGCCGATGCCTTGGTCACCGATTCTGGCAAAGGCATAGCAAGGATAGACTCCAAGTCTAGGAAGGCACTAGATCTTGTTTCAGGGGACATAATAGAAATTAAGGGCAAAATAAAATCCACAGCTGCAATAGTATGGCAATCCCATCCAAGCGATGAGGGTTTGGGCTTTGTGAGAATTGACGGATATCTTAGGCAGAATGTTGGCGTGGGCATTGGTGACAAAGTATTTGTTTCAAAGGCAGAGGCAAAGGATGCCGAAAAGGTCATAATTGCGCCTCCTCCAGGACAGAGAACTCCTATCTCGCCGGACTTCTCAGAATATGCAAAAAGGAAATGGGAGGGGAAGCCGATGACAAAAGGCGATGTAATTCCAATACCAATGTTTGGCATAGTCTTCAATTTTCTTGTAGTGCAGGTCATACCTCATGGTGTGGTGAAAATAACAAAGGACACTAATTTTGTGGTAAAAGAAGAACCTGTATCAGAATCGTTGGTAAAAATAGGTGAAGTGCATTACGAAGACATTGGCGGATTGAAGAATGAGATCCAGAAGATAAGGGAAATGGTAGAATTACCAATACGTTACCCAGAGCTATTTGAGAGGCTTGGCATAGAACCACCAAGGGGTGTTCTTCTTTATGGTCCTCCAGGAGTAGGCAAGACACTGCTCGCAAAGGCGGTAGCAAACGAGAGTGATGCAAATTTTATATCAATATCTGGCCCTGAGCTAGTCAGCAAGTTTGTCGGTGAAAGCGAAGAGAAGTTAAGGATGATATTCAAGGAGGCAAGTGAGAAGGCGCCTAGCATAATCTTCATGGACGAGATAGACGCGATAGCGCCGAAGCGCGAAGAGGCGACAAATGAGGTTGAAAGGAGGATGGTCTCGCAGCTTCTTACTTTGATGGATGGCATGTCCAAGAGGGGGCAGGTCATTGTTCTTGCAGCTACAAACAGGCCAGAGGCGATAGATCCGGCGCTTAGAAGGCCAGGTAGATTTGATAGGGAGATAGAAATAGGCGTGCCTGACAGGAATGCAAGAAAAGAAATACTGCAGATACACACTAGAAACATGCCACTCGCAAAAGATGTTAGTATAGACGAATTGGCAAATGTCACACATGGTTATACGGGTGCAGATATAAGTGCTCTCGTTCGCGAGGCGGCAATGTCAACGCTGCGTTCAATACTGCCAAAGATAATGGACAAGCAGCACATACCAAATGACATATTAGCAGAGCTCACAGTCAAGAATGAGCATTTTTCAGATGCCCTTAGGAACATACAGCCAAGCGCACTCAGAGAAGTTTTTGTTGAGAGGCCAAATGTACACTGGAGTGATATAGGTGGTTTGACAGCAGTAAAGGAAGAGCTAAAGGAAGCAGTTGAATTGCCATTAAAGAAGCCTGAAGCGTTTGAGAAAATGGGCATAAGACCTGTAAAAGGTGTGTTGTTAGTGGGTCCTCCAGGAGTAGGCAAGACACTGCTCGCAAAGGCGGTAGCAACAGAAAGGGAATCCAATTTTATATCAATAAAAGGTCCAGAGGTGTTGAGCAAGTTTGTCGGGGAAAGCGAGAAGACGGTAAGGGAAATTTTCAGGAAGGCAAGGCTTGCTGCTCCATGCATAATATTTATAGACGAGATAGATTCAATAGCACAGATGCGCAATTTAGAAGATATAGATTCTGGTGTATCCCAGCGCGTTGTTGACACATTGCTTACAGAGATGGATGGCTTGACAATGCTAAAGAATGTTGTTGTTCTTGCAGCTACAAACAGGCCAGAGGCGATAGATCCGGCGCTGCTTAGACCTGGGAGGTTTGACCGGATAATAGAGATACCAATGCCGGATGCTGAGACAAGGCTTGCAATATTCTCGGTGCACACCAAAAACATGCCGCTTGACAAAAGTGTTCAGCTAGCTGACCTCGCAAACAGCACAGAAGGCTATACAGGCGCAGAGATAGAAAATGTATGCAGGGAGGCTGGCATGAATGCAATAAGGTCAAATAGGGAAGTGGTTGTAAAGGAAGATTTTGAAAAGGCATTGAGGGAGGTAAAGCCGGCAATACCAAAGGAGGTAACAGAAAGGATAAAGAGGTTCAAGGACGAACCAACTAGCATGTACAGATAATTGATTGACGCTAAAAAATAAAATGGTGATTTTTTGAAGATTGTTTATTCGGACAAGAAAACTGGAAAAACAGCACAAGCCGAGGTGCCGAAAGAAAGGGAAGCACTGCTTATCGGCAAAAAAATGAAGGAGCAGATAGATGGTTCAATAATAGGCATGGAAGGCTACAAGCTTGAGATAACAGGCCTAAGCGATAAGACTGGCGCCCCTTCCAGATCTGAAATAGAGGGCACAAGGAAAGCATGGCCACTTCTTAGCTCAGGGCCGGGGATAAGGAAGCCTTCAAAAGGAGAGAGGAGGAAGAGGATAGTTAGAGGCAACACTATAGGTATTGATACCGAGCAGATAAATACAGTAATAGCAGAATATGGTTCGATGCCTGTTGAAGAGCTCTTCAAGAAGAAGGAGCAGCCGGCGCAATAGCAGCGTAGCCGCAGCTATTTGAGGATTTGTTTATGGACAAGAGCGAAAATGTAAAATTCAGCCAAAGCGAGCTAAACATAGGTACATTGGGCCATGTTGACCATGGCAAAACGACGCTCACAAAGGCAATAACGGGCGTATTTACAGACAAGCACAGTGAGAGCATAAAGAGAAGCATGACAATAAAGCTGGGCTATGCAGATGCAATAATAAGAAAATGCGAAAATTGCGAAGGTCCAGAAGCATACACTACAAGTTTAAAGTGTGAAAATTGCGAAGGCGAAGCCCGCCCTGTAAGGCGTATATCGCTGCTTGATGCGCCAGGGCACGAAATGCTCATGGCCACTGCCATAGCTGGTTCAAATATAATTGATGCTGTGCTTTTTGTAATAGCTGCAACCGAGCCTTGCCCAATGCCGCAGACGAAGGAGCATCTAATGGTAATGAGCATACTAAAAATAAAGAAAATCATAATAGTGCAGACTAAAATAGATATTGTGGGGAAGGAAAAGGCCCTTGCACACTACAAGCAGATAAAGAACTTTGTTAAAGGTACAATAGCAGAGGAGGCTCCTGTGATACCTGTGGTTGCAAGCAAGGGTATAAACGTTGATGTTTTGCTTGAGGCAATAAGCAAAATAGAGCCGCCTGAGCGAGATATAAATGGGGAGCCATTGATGTATATTGCAAGGTCTTTTGATGTGAATAAGCCTGGAACTCCAATAGAGAATCTTATAGGCGGTGTTATAGGTGGCTCTATAGCAAAGGGCAAGTTCAGGAAAGGCGAGGAGATAGAGATAAGACCAGGATTCGATATCAGTTCTGATAAAAAGCGCGAAGAGTATAAAACAATAATAACAAGGATAGAGAGCATGTCTACCAGTACAGGCGAAATAGAAGAGGCCATAGCCGGTGGCTTGATAGCAATAAGCACTGATATGGATCCTGCATTTACGAAGGCGGACAGCTTGGCGGGCTGCGTAGCGGGCCACGTGGGCAAGTTGCCTGACATGGTAAAGGAGTTTACAATGGAATACCATCCCATAGAAAGGAGCGACATACCTAAGCAGGCCCTCAAAGAAGGCGAGCCGATAATATTAGGGGTAGGTACAGCAACCACTGTCGGCTATATAAATCTAGTCAGGAAGAACAAGGTGAAGGTTACGCTCAAGCACCAGGTCTGCACAGATAAAAGCGCGAAGATCTCAGTATTGAGAAATTTTTCACAGCGCTGGAGACTTACAGGGTATGGAGTCATAAGTTAATATTAAGCAAATCCCTAAACCCTCGATACTTTTTTTCCATCTGCTATGCATTAGGATAAAAATATTGTTTAGAAAAAGTAAGGCCTGCTTGGGGGAAGCAGGCCTTAAGTAGCTCCCGAGAAGTGATTAAATGAGAAAGGCCTGCTTGGGGGAAGCAGGCCTTAGGTAGTTACTGTGGAGGTGATACAATTAGCGTATTGGTCGTCTTGCCAGCATCAAATTTGTAATAAACTTTGTGGCCCAGCTGGTATCTGTCCAGCAAGCCAATCATGTGCAATCTGTTAAGCCTTGCGCACGCTGCATTTCTACCTGTATAATTCATGAAAGTTTTAATATCATCAGCACAGGCAAGGCCTTTCGACTGCACATATTCTACAATCTTTACATCAGTCTCGGAAAGCGGAACCTCCTTCCTCGCGTTCTCATGCGGGAATGTGGCTTCTGCAGCGCTTTCCTTATCCTCAATCTCATTAAGCCTAGCTGCAAGCTCTCTTATTCTATCAGTTACACTGGCAAGAATCCTATTTGTCTTCTCCCTCTCCTTTATCATATATTTGACCAGTGAAGGCAAATCCTCCGATTCAGCATATTGGGTATAACCGCTTCCGGTGAGCTTGGCTACTTCCTTCTTTATGCTTTCAAGCTCCTCCTCAATCTCTTTTTTTTGCACTGTAAGCACGCTCTCCACAAGCTTCTTTCATGAAAGATGCACGAAGCATCTATGAAAGAATCATGATAGAATCACATATACTTCTAATAATAAACATATTTAAATATTGCGCTTTCTTGTAGAACTTCCAGTTTATAGTGAGCTGAGGGAAAAGCTTTCAATGCAGATATTTTTATTTGTTCTCAACATAAATAAAAAGGTGACTTGTGATGCAGCAGATTCTAATACCACTAAAGCGTGCAAAGCTCCTTGATAACAAATTAATAAAGGAGCTGGAGGAGAAGCTCAAATGCACCATAACTGTAGAAGAGAGTAGTTTGACGATATCTGGCGAACCTTTCGAGGAATACAATGCGCGCAATGTCATAACCGCATTCGGCAGGGGATTCGAGCTGAAGAATGCATTCAAACTGTTGCTTGAAGACTACTTCTTCAAAACGATAAATCTGAAGGAAATATTCAAGAGCAAGGATAAGATAATAAGCATTAAGGGAAGAATAATAGGCAAGGAAGGCAAGACAAAAGAATATATAGAATCTGTAAGTGGAGCACTGATTAGCGTCTATGGCGGCACAGTGAGCATAATAGGCACAAACAATGAAATAACGATAGCCGAAGCAGCTATAAACACGCTTATAGACGGAGGTACCCACAAGAAAGCGTATAGGGTAATGGAAGCTGCACGCAAAAAAATCAGGATAAGTGATATACATGGTAGATGAAAAATATGTTGCTGCTGAAGAAATCTTTAAGGAGTTCAGGGAGAACTCAATAGCAGAGTTCTTCAGGAAGAACAGGCAGATGCTCGGCTATGCCGGCAAGGTAAGGTCACTCACTACAGTTGTTCACGAATTCGTTACAAATTCCCTCGATGCGGCTGAGGAATCTGGCATATTGCCTGAGATATATGTAAAGGTCATCGAGTTGGGGGAAGACAAATATAGTGTATTAGTAGCTGACAATGGTCCAGGCATACCAAAAAATGTAATTGGAAAGGCGCTTGCCACGATATTGGCAGGTACAAAATTTCATAGATACATGCAGCAAAGGGGCCAGCAGGGCATAGGTGCATCAGGCTGTACCTTATTTGCGCAGGTAACTACAGGCAAGCCTATACACGCAAAATCAAGTACGGGAAAGGAAGCATATGAATGTGATATCTCCATAGACATAAAGTCAAACAAACCTATAGTAAAGAATCTTGTCAATTTGGAAAATGTACCAAAGGGGCTTTCTGTATACGGTGAGTTTGCAGATGTCAAATATGAAGACAGCGAACATGGAATATACGAATACATAAAAAGGACAGCGTTGGCAAACCCTCATGCAAGTATAACTCTTGTGATCCCTAGTGGCAAGGAATATGCATTCCCGAGGTCTGTGGATGAGATGCCAAAAAGGCCTAAAGTAATAAAGCCGCATCCATTGGGATTGGAAGCTGGGGATTTGCTTGAATTTGCTCACATGAGCGAAAGCAGGAGAATCTCCTCTTTCTTGTTGGAATCATTTTCAAGAGTGACGCCTAACAAAATTGACGAAATAAAAGGAATTGCAAATGTGGACTTGTCAAAAAATCCTAAGGAAATGACATGGGCAGATGCAGAGGAGCTTGTTAATTCTTTTAAGAAAATAAAGTGGATTGCGCCTGAACTAGATTCTGTTTCTCCTATAGGCCAGAAGCAGCTGGAAGCTGCCACAAAGAACATACTGAACCCTGCGTTTATCTCAGTTGTAGAGAGAAAACCCAAGGTGTTCAGCGGCGGAATACCTTTTATTGTTGAGGTGGCTTTGGCATACGGCGGCAATGCAGGCAAGCACAGCGAAGAGGAAGTAAGCGGAAACATAATAAGATTTGCAAACAAGGTCCCATTGCTATTTGATAGTGCTACATGCGCAATAACCTCTGCGGTAAGAGACGTTGATTGGAAAAGATACAGTATCTCAAAATTTGAAGAAGAGCCAATAAGCGTGCTTGTAAATGTCTCTTCTGTTTTCATACCCTACTCTGGCGTAGGCAAGCAGGCAATAGCTCAGGAGGATGAAATAATAGACGAGATAAAGCTTGCCCTCATGGATGCCGGCAGGGTAATTCAGAGATATATAAGTGGCATAAGAAGCAGGAATGTGGTGGAGTCAAAATACAAGACTATAATGAGATATATTAGTCAGCTTTCAAACGACCTGAGCGAACTTACAGGGAAGCAGAAAACAGATATAGAAAGATCGCTGAAGAACCTTATAGATGTAAAGTACAAGAAGCTCTTCAAGGAAGATAATACAGAAGAAGTTGATTCTAATAAATAGGATAAGCTGCAGGTACTGGCAAAAGTTTTGAATTAGAGTACCAGCTGGTCAAGATGATCAGCGTCTATTATTCTCACATAATCATTTGCGAGCCCTATCTTGAGTGCCTGGGCCTGCTCGCCATAAGCTTCGTGAAGTTCCTCGACAAACTTCAGCCTGCTCTCTTCGTCCAAGAAAACAACGTATTTCCTAGTCTCCCCATCTATGAAAAGATTCTTCATCTTCCCTGATGCAGAATAAATCAAAAGATATGTCTGCACGCCGTTTTTAGTGAGTATCATATCCGCGTTCTCTGCGCCGCCAAGATCAGTGAACAAAATACCTGCGGTGACGCAGTAGTCCCTGAGCTTCCTGAAGGTTGCCAGATAATCTATGCCGTAACCAGATTCTTCAATCCACTTCTTTGGAGCATAATAGCCACCAGCCTCAAGCAAATCCCCTGAATTGGTAAGTTGCGTAAGTATAGTCCTGACATTCTGCAGTGTTATAGATACAGGCATGTTGTTGTATCTTATATTAGCCCCAACGCCACTTTTTATCTCTTCAGCAGTGAG
>JBMFHL010000007.1:0-29916 GCA_049976845.1 Candidatus Micrarchaeia archaeon
CCTGCAATCATAGCAATAGCTATTGTTGGTATTCCACAAATGAGTCTCACAGGATTGGCTGAGTTAATAATAGTGGCTGTGGTTGCTGGCGCCGCGCTCTTTGCAGGCTTTGCTACAATTTACAGGTCAGTAGATAATGCAGGCATTGCAAATTCATACATGCTTATAGAATTGCAGCCCCCTATACTAATAATCTTTAGTCTGCTTGCGCTGAGCGAGCACTTAAATTCATGGCAACTCATAAGCATGGCGCTAATATTCATAGGCATAGCGTTTGTTTTAATAACCAAGGAATTTAAGATAAGTAAGGAGCTTCTACCCTCTGTGGCAGGCAATATCCTATGGGCATCATATTGGATTGTGGCTGTAACCGCCATAACATACCTTAAAGAGTATGCACTGCTCATGCTGTTTATACGCGTTTTTGCAGCATTTTTTGCGCTCGCATATTATAGCAATTATAGTACCCGCGCTGCCTCCTCTGGCGTATCTATTAAAAAGCTAGCAACCTCATCAATAATTGCATTTGCGCTTCTTGCAGGTTTGGCAGACGGCACCGGCAATATCCTTTTTGCATTTGTTTCATTTAGCCACAAACTCGCTATAGGTAGCGCCATACTCACCATGGAGCCGATTGTGGTGTGGCTCATCGGCGTAGCATTGTACAAAGAAAAAGTCACAATGTTTCAGAAACTTGGCTTTGCCATAGCAACAATAGGCTATGTCGCACTGGCAATAGCTTAACTATATTATCTTCATCAAAATTTGGCACAAGCCTGCTCAAGTTTGCGAGAAGGCAAAATTGAATGCAATTAAGCTAAGCCTGCGAAGCTATCCATATAGGAAATATGCCAGTTTTGTATGCGCCTGCCACCTTGTCTGTAGTGGTATTTATTATTGATATACTATCTGAGCCAGAGTTTGCAACATACACATACCCATCGTCGAAGGAGGTAGTTGCAAATGTGGGCAAGAACCCTACATTTATATTCTGTATAAAGGAGCGGCTATTTGTGTCGATGACTGAAACAGAGCTGCTGCCTGCATCTGTTATGTATGCATAGCCATTGTTTTGATCGAATGCTATGCCGAATGGTATGAATCCTGCAGAACTCTGCCACAATACTGCATTGCTGCTTGTATTTATAGCAACCACACTATCGAATCCTGGCAGCGTTACATAAATCACAGTGCCATTGTAATTAGAGGCGAGTGCATATGGTATTGCGTGAAGTGCTATAGTATCAACGAGGTTGTTGCTTGTGGTATTTATAATGCCTATGCTGCCAGATAACTGGTTCAGCACAAACACATATTTGGAATTCCCGCTTGCCAGAACAAAATCTGGATATACTCCTGTTTTAATATTCTTTACTATACTGCCTTTCTCATTTATTATTGTCACATTTCCAGAGCCAGAGTTTGCAACATACACATAGCCATTTGCATCTGCCATTGCAAACGGATAAGACCCAACTGCAACTGTCTTTATCAATGCACCGCTAGTCCCATTCATTATCTCAACCTTGTTATCTTGCATCTCGCTTACATATGTTAAGGTCTGGTTGCTTGACACCGCCATGCTTGTCGGTTCAGCGAGATTAGAAACTGTGCTCTCAACTCCATCTGACATATTTACTACTGTCAAATTGTCAGACAGAAGGTTTGCAATGAAGAGCCTGGGCTCTGAAGGAATAAACACTATAGTAACATTTGTTGTAAGTCCCGCATAAGAGACTGTTATAGTTGTCTGGCCTGTGGTGCCATTGCTTGAAAGATAGCTTATAAACCCATTTGATGTATTCTGGGCAATGCCAGATATTATACTTATTGAAGGATTGCTAGAAATGAGGCTCGGGCTTGCGATGGGTAGAGTATACCCAAATACATTCAATCCAACCTCAAGACTTACATTGTTATTTGCTTTTGACATCTTCGAAGAAGGAGTTACAACAAGGCTGTACTTGGGCACAACAAGCTTTTTTGCATCAGTGGTATAATTCCCTATAAATTTCTCGTTTACCGAGTTAGTGCAGCCGTTTCCGGGCATGCCGCAATACGAAGCGTTAACAACCAAAGTTCCAGAGGCGTATGAAAGCAAGGGCTTATACACATTGAGTTTACCGATGCAGAGCATCGGCTGCCCTGGTTTAACATAGCTAGGGCTGCAGTTAACAGTCGATGTGCTACTTCCATCGCTTATGCTCAACGAAGGCGCTTTTATAGCGTAAGGCTGCATATTGGTACCTAACATTGCAAACATCGTGCCAGTCTGGTTAGAAGCCTCTATAATGCCTATGCAATCTATGCCAAAATCAAATGTGCACTTTGAAGGTAGTAATGAATTGGCATTAGAAAATGATGAATAAACTAGATATACTACCAGTGCAGCGATAATGAATACCGCAGTATAAACTAATATATACTCTATACTATTTTGAGCCTTCAGCATCTCTCCCCACCCCAGAGGCCTATGCCCTAATAATATTCCCTCTTGTTTCTCATATATAAACTAATGCCCTATTTTTAAATCTTTCTTTTGAATTCGCTAAGGTTCTTAAAAATGAAATCGGGCTTCGCCTCTTTAAGGGTTTCAATAGATCCAAAGCCGTCTGCAATTGCGCAGGAGCCAATCCCTGCAAATTTTGCAGTGAGAATGTCAGTGCCCATGTCTCCTATGTATATGCTCTTTCTCTTACTGCTGTGCATGTTTTTGATTATCAGGAGCAATGGGGTTGGGTTTGGCTTGTATATCCTAATGGTATCGGCGCTAAGTACTATATCAAAATAATTTTCTATTCTGAGCATGGCAAGCTCTTTTCTTATCCTATCACTCTTGCCGTCGCTGAACAGCGCAATTTTTTTACCCTCTTTCTTCAGCTTCTCAAGCAGTTCAGATGCCCCTGGTTTTATCCTGGGCTTGAAAAAAAATGCGTACAGTTCATAAAACAGATCGTAGACACCATACTTTTCATTCCTGTCCAGCTGTATTGCGCTAAGCATATTCCTGTTGAATTTGTCCCTATGCGTAAGCACATAGTTCATGCTATACCTGCGCTTGAATAATCTAAGCACTCTGACAAGCGCTGTTGAAGTGCTTAGCGTGCCGTCGAAATCGAAGACGAAAAGGTCAAAATCTGAGAGGTGCATGAAACTTTTACTGAGTTAAGCTATTTATCTTTTCCTGCCTTGTGCAATTGCTAGATCCAAATGTAAAGGTCAAAGCTTTGATTCTATGCTGGAAGAGCAATGAATACTTGATTATTTCATAGCTGCGATAATAGGTATTTAAAAATTCAATTGCCAAAGATAAGCATGTGATGAGATAGGTGATCGCTGAGCCATGCTTTGCGATGACGATAGATAGGCGGTCTGATTGGAAAACTTGAAGCAAAAAGATATCCTCGGAAAGCTGGGGAAAAGCAGTATACTCGCTACGGACATAGCTAGCCAGTTCTGGTGCGAGAAACAGATGGAGCTCAATTACATATATGGCAAGAGGTATACGAAGGCGATGGCAAAAGGGACAAAGATACACGAAGAGCTTCAAGCCCAAACCTATGTGCCCCTTGCCATAGAGCCAATAAATTATACAGATTATCTTTACAAAGAAGGGTACGAAAATTATCTATCCTTGAAGAGCCTAAAGTCCAAGGGTGTTGGAAGGGAGATAAAAGTCTACGGCTCCATTAACGGCTACAGGCTTGTCGGAAAAATAGATGAGCTCAAAATGGTCAGAGGCAAGGTTGTTGTTGTGGAGAATAAGACGAGGGAGATGAAGTACCAGATAAGCGAGGCAATAATGAGGCCTCACAAGATTCAAGTGATGCTCTACAAAAAGATACTCGACGACATAATGTCTAAGAACTACACTATTGACAATTTCATGAATACTTATGGCAAAGGCCTCAAACCTATGTCTGAGCATTTCTTCCAGCAGCTTGAGGCCTTCAACATAGAGAAAAGCCTTGCAAGTATAGAAGGAATCTATAAAAAGATGTTTGAAGAAATCTATACAATGCCTCCAATAAGCGAAAGCCTAGAAGTGCAATATATAGACAGGTATACAGGAGAAAAAGCCGCAGCGGTGTCATTCAAATACGAGAAAGAAAAATTCGAAGATTTGATAATAAATGCAATGAAATACTGGAACGGAGAAGTAGAAGCAAGGCCTGTATCGGAGAGTGAGAAATGGAAGTGCAAGTTCTGCAAATTTTTTGGGAATGAATGCAAGGTATGGTATTCATGAAACTAAGCAAAGAATCTCTAAGGGAGCAATTCTCGAAAGACTTCAAGGAGTACTACTCAACAGAGCTTTTTGAGAGAGAAGGATTTAAGCGTAGGAAGTGCAAGATATGCGGCAGGTATTTCTGGAGCATACGCGACAGGGACACTTGCGATGACCCTATACACACACAGTACACATTCTTCAGCGACAAGCCAACCAACATAAGTTATTATGAATTTTGGAAGAAGTTCGAAGAATTCTTCAAGAAAAATGGCCATGAAATAATAAAAAGGTACCCTGTGGTGAGCAGGTGGAGGCAGGATCTTTATTTCACTATAGCAAGTATACAGGATTTCCAGAGAATAGAAAACGGCAAGATGAGCTTTGAATACAATGCGAATCCGTTGATAGTGCCGCAGATATGCCTAAGATTTAGTGATATAGAAAATGTAGGCGTAACTGGAAGGCATTTCACAAGCTTCATGATGGCTGGGCAGCATGCTTTCAATTGGCCAAAAGAAGGCTACTGGCGTGACAAGACTATAGAGCTAAATTTCAATTTTCTTACTGGAGTGCTTGGCGTTAAAAAGGAAAACCTAGTATACCATGAAGATGTTTGGGCAATGGGCGATTTCTCTGAATTTGGGCCTTGCCTCGAAAGTTTTTCCAATGGCAACGAGCTCGTCAACAGTGTTTTCACGCAGTTTCAATCTTTTAATGGGAATGTCTCTGAGCTGCAGGGTAAGGTAGTTGATGTCGGCTGGGGCTTCGAAAGGCTGTTGTGGTTTTACACTGGTCATGAAAATGCCTACGAAGCAGTATTCCATAACCAGATAGAAGAGATAAAGAAAAAAACAGGTATAGAATTTGATTCAAATCTTTTCAAGAAGTTTTCAATGGCTGCCGGAGAGCTAAATGTGGATGAAGTAAAGAATGTGGATGTGCTCGAGAAGAAGATATTCGAGAAGACAGGTATAACAAGCAAGATATACAACGAGAAGCTGAGGCCAATACAGGCCATATACTCTATATTGGACCATACAAGGACAACACTCTTTGCAGTTAATGATGGTTCATTGCCTTCAAACATAGGTGGCGGTTACAATCTTAGAGTATTGCTAAGGCGCATGTTCGCATTCATAGAAGAATACAAGCTTGACATAAGCATACAGGAGATTGCAAAGTCAATAGCAAAAGACCTGAATGGCTTGTATCCCGAGCTCGAGAGCTCATTGGACACTTTCGGCAATGTAGTGGAAGTTGAGAAAGAAAGGTATGCAAAAAGCAAGGCAAGCGCAAGGAAGCTAGTCGAAAGCATAATTGCAAAGAACAAGCCAATAGGTGCTGAGGAAGCAAAAGTCCTATACGAAAGCCATGGGGTAACACCTGAATTCATATCTGCAATAGCAAAGGAGAAAAAGATAGACATTGAACTTTCGGAGAACGTCTATTCCCAGATAGTGGAGAGCGACTTTGTTAAGAAAGAGAAGGCAAAAAAGATAGAAATAGACCTGCCGGAACTCCCAGCAACAGCACAGCTCTATTACGAATTTGCAGTTGAGTCAAAGTCAAAGGTTCTTTATGCAAAAGACAAGTATATCGTATTGGATAAAACCCCATTCTATCCAGAAGGTGGCGGGCAGGAGCCCGATACCGGCACAATCAACGGCATAAATGTAGTCAACGTGCAGAAAGTGGGGAATGTGATAGTGCACGTATTGGATTCAAGCATAAGTAAAAGCAGTTATTTTGAGCAGGGCTCGGAGGTTGTTGCAAAGGTAAACGAGGTGCGAAGGAACAGGCTCATAGCGCATCATACCGCTACGCATCTCATAAGCGCGTGCTCAAGGGAGATACTCGGCAAGCATGCGTGGCAGGAAGGTGCAAGCAAAGCTCCAGACAAGGCGCACATAGATATAGCACACTACGAAAAGCTTTCAGAAGAACAGGTTAAGGCAATAGAAAATAAAGTAAATAGTTACATAATGAACGGCATAAAAGTGTCGGTAAGCGAAATGGACAGGGGCGAGGCTGAAAGCAAGTACGGCTTCACAATATACCAGGGGCATGGCGTACCTGCGAAGAAGATGAGAATTGTAACAATAACCACAAAGGAGGGAAAGCTCATAGACGCAGAAGCATGCGGCGGCTTGCATGCTGTTAACAGGGAATACCTGCTTGGCTTGGTAAAGATAATAGGCTCGTACAGAATTCATGACGGTGTAGACAGGATGGAGTTCGTTGCAGGCGGAGCCGCGCTAGATTATTTCAGAATGGAAGATTCGCAATTGCAAAAAATGTCTCCGCTGCTCAATCTAGAAAAAGACAAGGTATACGAAGGCGTAGTTTCGTTGAAGGAGAAGCAGAAGGAGCTTTATAAAAATTATACCTTGGTAGTAGAGCTTGCTGCAAAGGCAATAGCAGATTCCAGCATTGAAAAAAGCGAATATGTAATAGAAATCAATGCCCCTGTCGAACTTATGAGGGGCGTGGCACAGGAGCTTACAAAAAAGCGCAACTGCATTGCGCTAGTCAAAAGCAAGGACTATTGTGTCTGTATAAGCTCAAGCAGCAAGAGTGCAATAGAGTTTGCCAAGTCCACGCTTAAGAACTTCTCAGGAGGGGGCTCTGCAAAGGTAGCTGAAGGCAAGCTCAAAGATAATTAGGTGGTTTGATACTACTCTATACTGTGTTCGCTTACCCAATTATATACATACTGCCTGCGTATGTTGCAAATGGCGCCCCAGTAATATTCGGAGGCGGCAAGCCCCTTGACCTTGGGAAAAAACTTTTTGGCAAAAGAATATTTGGGGACCACAAAACAATAAAAGGGCTTTTGGCAGGCCTGGCGAGCGGTTTCATAGTCTCAATAGTACTATCTTTATTTTTTCCTTACATGCTTGCCATAGGAATATTGCTTACGGTAGGAACACACATTGGGGATCTGCTTGGCAGCTTCATAAAAAGGCGCATAGGTGCAAAGCCAGGCGTGAACATACCAATAATGGATCAATACTTATTCTTCGTAATGGCGCTGCTTTTTGCTCTTCCCTTTGGGCATCTTCCCTCACTCTACGGCTTAATATTCCTGGTAATACTTACAGGGATATTGCACAGGCTTACAAATATTGCAGCCCATAAAGCCAAGCTGAAAGATGTGCCTTGGTGACTCTTGCGGCTAAGCAGTCCAGGCCCACGGTAGAAGATTTATAAGCAGTGCCACTACTATTGCAACAGCAAGCGCTTTTATAAAGAGCTTGTTTTTGAACTCCAGATCATAAATGCGCCATCCGTCAAATCCTGGTATTGGAAGAAGGTTTACCACAGCAACTAGGAAGTTGAGCATGAACGAAAGCGCCGCTACAGTGAAGATGAAATACAACAGCGAGCCTAAAATTCCTATTGGCACATACTCCTCGCTCAGCAGCACGCCTATCTTTCCAGAGCTACCAGTCTTGAACGAATACGAGCCCAAATTCGTTTTTACACTTACAGTTGAAAATGGCTTGTCACCAGCTGCAGCGACGTCAAAGCTGCTGAAGTTTTTTATGCTGTAGCCGTTCCAGCTTATAACTCTTGAGCCCGGTGCAATTATGCCATTGGCAGGGTACCCCGGGACTGTTGCAGTGACCATTATACTAGTTAAGCAAAAGCTGCCTATGTTGAAAAGCAGCACGAGCATTATCAGGAAGAAAAATATTGAGAAGAGCATGTTCGAAGAAATTCCCGCTATAAGCATGCGGTCCTGCTTCTCTTTGCTAAGCTTCTTCATTTCTTTCTCATCGGGCTCGACGAATGCACCCATAGGTATAATGCCGAAAAGCAGAACTCCAACCGATTTGAGCTTGACGTTTGCTATTCTGGCAAGCACGCCATGGGAGAATTCGTGCACTACAAGCAGTATTACAAGTGAAACTATGCCGGCAAAGAGTGGCATTGTCAAGCCTGGGAGCACCGGCGCAATGCCTGGGATCTGTGAGCTTATGAGTGAATTGTTCGGCGCCCCAGCAACCACTGTGGAGACAAAAAAGAATGTGGAATAAAGTATGCTCCCTGCATTGTAAAGTATCGACACAAATGTAAATGTGGCGAAGCCTCCGACAAAAGACAGGGAGTCAAGAGCAATGCCCTCTACATTTACTCCTGTGTTCATTGTGCTGTTTGCCATCTCTCCGTTTATTTTTCCGGTAATTGAAGGTATATTAAGGAAACCCATTGAAATGGACAGGTAAGGCAGAATAAAGAGCAGAAAAACAACTATGGTAATTAATCCCAGTGCAAAAACCTTCTTGCTTATGAATCTCCTAAAAAAGGGATATGCAAATATGCCAAAGCTTACTGTAAGGCCCCATTCTGCCAATGCTATCCACAATCCTTTGTGGGAGCGCGACAGCCTGTCGATGAAATCTATGCCGTGCCTGCCTCCAAGCATGTAAGCCCCAAACGATCCATTCAGGCGGTTTATCCTGCGTATTGCCTCTCCTGTTAATACGAGCGCAAGCAGGGCATAAGCCCATCGCAGCAGTGCCCCAGCATTCATAAAATAGAGATATGCTATGATTGCAACCGCAGCTATGCCCACGGCTATGCTAAGCAGTATCCTTGGCTTTTTTTCAATCTCCAATTTAGCAGAAGCATTTTTTCTATGTGCAGCCATTTATTCACAACTAACTTATATAAGAAAAGTTATTTTATATACTTATAACATAAATATCTTAATGCTTAATGGCGATGCTATGGAAACATGCGAAATCTGTGGCAGGGAAACTGACATGCTGTATGTTGTTGAAGTGGAAGGCGCAGTAATGGATGTCTGCAGCGAGTGCGCAAAAGGCAAAAAGGTAATTGAGAAGCTAAGCCAACATGCGGACGAGAAAAACAAGCAGTACATTTCTAAGAGCACTACTTCCAAAAGTGCAGAAGAAGTAATAACTCATTACGGCGCAGCAATAAGGAAAGCAAGAGAAAGCGTTGGGCTCCCACTGAAAGTGCTTGCAGAAAGGATAAACGAGAAAGAGAGCACGCTGCTAAGGGTAGAAGAGGAGAAGACGCTGCCCAATATAACGCTCACAAAGAAGCTCGAGAAAGAGCTGGGCATAAAGCTCACAGAGCAGGTGAAGGAGGAGAAACGGGTCCAGCTTAGGCCAAACGAGCCTATAACGCTGTGGGATGCCGCGGAGAAGAAAGAGAAAGCAAAGCATGGCAGTGTAAGCGGCGATGAAAATACAAGTGAGTAAAAATGGCAGTCGATTTGGGCAAGTTCGTAAATGAGGTAAAAAAGCCTATATCATTTCAGGAGCTCTCAGGAAAAAGGCTTGCCATAGATGCATACAATACAATTTATCAATTTCTATCAATAATACGACAACCAGATGGCACTCCGCTCGTAGATTCAAAGAACAGGGTGACAAGCCATCTCTCTGGAATTTTTTACAGGACCATAAGCATGATTGAGAATGGCATAATACCAATATATGTTTTTGACGGCATGCCCCCTCTGCTCAAGCAGCGCACAATAGAGGCGAGGGCAAACAAAAGGAAAGAAGCATACGAGGAATGGCAGGAGGCAAAGGCAAAAGGCCTTATTGAGGAGGCGAGGATGCACGCCATGGCGAGCAGCAGGGTGAACAAGCAGATAATAGAGAGCTCGAAGGCCCTTCTCAGCGCAATGGGCGTTCCTCATATACAGGCGCCTAGCGAAGGCGAGGCGCAGGCTGCAAAGATGGTCTCTGAAAATTTGGTGTATGCAGCAGCAAGCCAAGACTACGACCTCTTCCTTTTCGGTTCAGAAGTGGTAATAAGGAACCTTGCAATAACTGGGAAGCGCAAGCTGCCGAGAAAAAACATTTATATAGAAGTAAGTACAGAAAAAGCGCTGCTCAGCGATATGCTAAAAAAGCTGGAGATAACAAGGGAGCAGCTTATATGGATAGGCATACTAATGGGGACAGATTTCAATTTGGGCATAGAGGGCGTTGGCCCTGCTACAGCGTTGAAGCTCGTAAAGCAGATGCCCAATGCAGCAGATCTGGTAAAATACGCAAGAGACAAATACGGCGATTTCGATGTGGACCCGTTCGAGGTTGAAAAGATATTCATCGAGCCAGAAGTTGCTCATATTGAAAAGAAGGACATAGACAATATAATAAAAGAGAGCTCTCCAAGCAAGGAAGAAATACTAAAAATAATGTGCAGCGAATACGAGTTCTCAGTGGAAAGGATATCAAAATTTGCTGACAAGCTAGTTGCCATAAAGCAGAGTGCAGGGCAGAAGGGCATAGGCAACTGGTTTTAATAAAGGGCATCAATAGTATAAGTCTATCAGGCAAGGCGCTGTTAATTGATGCAAAAGCATTTAAGAATTAAAGTCCTCAGAGTAAATTGAAAAATATGTGCATTTTATGAGGTTCAAAGTCCTTAAAAGGTCATTAGGCCAGTCAGCAATGGAATACCTGACCACTTATGGCTGGGCAATCCTGATAATCGTATTGACAATATCTGTTTTATATGAGCTCGGCGTATTCAACCCAAATACCTACGTCTTAAGCAGCTGTGTATTGCCCTCGGGCTTGGACTGCAGCAAATACCTATTATCGACAAACGGCATCCTTACTGTCACTATAAAGAATACGATGCAGGATCCTATAAATATAACAGCATTAGGGTGTGTAACTAACGAAACAACTTCAGGCATGCAAGCGCCATACTCTCCAATTTCAAATCAAGTCTATATACCAGTAGGTGGGAATTACACATTCAATATATACTGCCCTGCAGCAAGGAACTCAACATTTACAAGCATTTACAAGGGCTACGTCTCTGTAAATTATACTGATGACGTCACTGGCTTTGCCCAAACTGTTTTTGGAAGGCTAATAATAAAAGCATCAAGCAAGCCAACCACAAGCACGACGCTAACAATCTCAACAACTTCAACATCGACAACAACAAAAACAACAACATCCTCTACCTCTACAACAACCTCAACCACAACAAAAACGACAACCTCAATACGCTACACAACTACAATAGCTGGATTCGTACAGTGTAACCTTGGTGAGGGTGATAATACCTGGAGCTGTACCTGGAATTGGAACTGTGTAGGCGTAAATGCGATATGTGGTAGCAATCCTGATACATGTAATTCAGGTACTCCATCAGATGAAATTGGCACATGTAAGTGTTCTGCAACGCAAGATGGTTGTAGTTATTCATGGGACTGCGAAGCTACTCAATCACTAAAGTGCGGCGGCACTCCCTGTCCTTCATGTGGTAGCAGTGTTGGCACATGTAGTGAAGGTTATTCGACTCCATATACCGGTACTTGCTAACAATGAAATACTAGCCCTGAAAACGATATTGTCCAATAATTAATTCAGTTCCACTATTTCAAAAGGCATAAAAGCCCGTGGGTGCATACTGGTTTTTGGCGACTAGCATGCATGTAAATAAGAGAAATTGGAATTTATATAACTTACAGTTGGTCAACAGAGGAAGGCCTTCCACATATGTAGAATCCGCGTTTGCAGATAATGGTGCAGAAGTCTCGAGACTTAACAAAGACAAGGTTGGACACTCGTATGTATATTTGAATATTGTTATACTTTCTGTATTTGCATTAAAATGTGTATTCAAAATCCCTTATAGGGCAGCAGAAGGAACTATCAGGGATTATGCAGAGAGAAATAATATTTTTGAATACCCCAATTTTAGGACGATATAGTTGAGAGTACCGCAAATGAAGAAAGAAGGTATAAAGTTCATGATATATGATAAGGGCAAAGATGTCGACGTGCTTATTGATTCGACCGGCATAAAAATCTTCAAACGATGGAGAATATAGGGGCACAAAGTATGGGAAAAGGGGGTATGGACAAAAATATATGTCGCAGTAGACAGAAAAACACATAGGATACTTAATATTATAGTTACAGATGATCACATAGGAAATGTAAGGGAATTTGAACCTTTAATCGAACCCGTAAAAGAAGCAAACACAATTGGCAATGCAGCTGCAGACGGTGCTTATAATTCAGAAGAGAATTTCAGGTATTGCGACGATAACAACATAAATGCATTTATACCCGTGAGGATCAATTCTATAGGAAAACGCAGCAAACATAGGCGCAAACATGTCGTAGAGCAGTTAGATATAATTCGTAAAAGAGGTTACAATTGCAATATTATACCTCCAAAGGAAATACGAGTGATAAATCAAATAAATTGGAAAAACAGACAGGTTATCACATGCGATCATTGGTTGAATCTACTTTTTCTGTATTCAAAAATGTATTTGGGGAGTATACTTTTTCAAAAAATAAAGATATGAAAGAGAAGGAATTACTTTTAAAAGCGGTTGCCTATAACAGATTTTTAATCTGAGATTAAAATTGTTGAAAAAGTAGTGCAAATATTATTCATTTACTGGAATTGTTGGACAACGCCTTACAAAAGCACTTTATTTATATTCTTATAAACTATTGTTTGTATAATTAGGGAAATTGCAGTTTCAACAGGCATTGTCGCATTGCTGCTCTCTTATACTGTCTTTACTTACCAGCAATTATTTTCGCCATATATGATGGCTTCAGTGCTTCTGCTTCCTGTAATCTCGCTACTCCTCTTCGTATTTTCTAATAAGTTTGCGAAGAAGAAAGCTTATCTTGCGCTTGGCATTTCATCAATAGTGTTTATTTTGCTGCTTAACCTAGCATATATACATCCATTACCTGGCGCATATGAAAACATATTGCGTGTATTTGTCCTTGTCTCGATTGCGACTGCAATATCTATATTCTTCATATACTTGATAGGAATAGTTTCTTCAAGGCATTTTGGAGTTTTTTATACAATCGTGCTTATAATATTGGCTTCTTCCTTTGCCTATATTTCGATGTACGGCTTCTCCAACGCCTCATGGAACGGCGTGGACGAGCTTGCCGCAAACTACTACTCTGCATACCTTTCCTTGCACGGCGTCAACCCATATACGACAAGCATGCAGACGATATATAATGCAAGGCAAATCTTTCCAACAGTGCTGCTCAACGGCTCTTACGAAGATTTTTATGCATATCCAGCAATGAGCTTCATTGCCTATATACCGCTTGTCGCGATTGGCATCGGGAGCAAATCGCTACTACTATTTGTTGCAGTGCTTATCTTTTTCGCCATAACCTCTTCGTCTATCATCTACATACATTCAGGCAGCGACATGCACATGCTAATTCCAATAGCAATTTGGCTTATAGGATGCTATGCACTTGTTGGAGTTTCGAACGCACTCCTCGTTTCAATTTTCTTAGTCCTTGCATTTGTATATAAGAATAGGGGCTTTGCTTCGGGAATTTTCCTTGGCATTGCGGCAAGCGTTTCTCAGCTTGCTTGGTTCGCGCTGCCCTTCTTCTTAATACTCACATATAGGAGCAAAGGCAAATTAGGCATGCAGGTTCTTGGTGCATCTGCATCGTTTATCGCAATCAATGTTTACTTCTTTGCACTTTCGCCAGGCGCATTCATCGGAAGCATATTTAGCATAATGAGCCCTAATACGCTTGTTTTCTTTGGCCAAGACATAGCCCAGTTCTTTTACGCTTTTTATCCTGTTTCACAGCTTTATATCTCTGCATTGTCTATAACGGTGCTCCTCTTTTCAATGCTTGTATACTATATTTACCCTAAGAGCGCAAAGTTGCTACTGGCGCTTGCGCCAATGCTCATATTCTTTGTATCGTGGCGCAACGTATCAATATATGGCCTTGCCTACATACCATTGCTCCTTGCGGTTTATTATGACAAAAGCAAAGTGAAAACTACAGATATGCTGAAGAAGAAATATTATATAATCTATGGAATAGTTGCGATAATTGCACTCTTTTCCTTGTTTGCAGTATATTCTCACAGTGTTTATGCTGCCGAAAAGACAATATCAATAAATCACATCTATCCTATAATAGGCGTAAGTAGCTACGGCTATTCTATGCAAGGCTTCATTGCCAATGTCTCAAGCAATGCAAATCGCAATGAAACAGTTACATTCTACATGATAAGCAGAAGCCCAAACGAAGAAGCGTACATGCTTGGCTCCTTGCTTCCTAAGCTTCGTGCAGGCTCCACAATGAACTATACTGTTAATTTTATACTGCCGCTTGTAAACAGCAACACAAAGGTACTTGTTTTTGCATTCAGCAAAGACTACATAACCAGCAATGTTACAACACTCTCAAAGCTAAGATGATATATTTACCATCCTGCATGTCACTCCTCACAAACGCGTCTCCGTATTTTTTGAGCTTACACAAATAGTCTCAAACAGCATTTCATATTATGCAAGGTATAAAAGTTCGAGCTTATAAATATAAATTGTGCCGGAGAGCGCAAGGTTAATACTCTTAGAAGTTGGTGCGGTTATTTTTTATGGAAGTGGATTACAGCAATGAATCCAATATAAGTCAGTTGGAAAAGTCTAAGCTCAGCATGGAGCACCTGAAGATAATGCTGATATCAGGCACAAGCTTCTTTACCGATGCATATGATCTCTTCATAATAGGCGTCGTATTAATAATGCTGAAATCTATTTACTCCCCCTCGCCGCTTATGCTGGGCCTTTTGGCAAGCTCCGCGCTTTTCGGTGCCGTTATTGGGCCTGCATTATTTGGGTATCTTGGCGACAAATTTGGAAGGAAATATATATACTGGGTAACAGTCTCAATACTTGCCATAGCCGCTTTGGGCTCCGCGCTTTCGCAGACCCTGATCCTATTAGTGATATGGCGGCTTTTTCTAGGCATAGGCATAGGCGGAGATTATCCGCTCAGTTCAACAATAGTTGCCGAATACTCAAACAAAATTGACAGGGGGAAACTAATTGCATCAACATTCGCAATGCAGGGCTTTGGAATAATTGCTGGTGTTGCACTGGCGCTTCTGCTTCTCTACATGGGCGTGCCGAATGCGATAGCTTGGCGTCTGTTATTGGCTATTGGGGCTGTGCCTGCGCTTCTTGTAATACCTGCAAGGAAAAAGCTCAAGGAGACAATATGGTATACCAAGCTCATAGCCAGCAAGGCGAAGGCGCAGGCAAGCGCAAGCCTGAGAAGCATAATAAAGAAGCGCCCTGGCATACTCATAGGTACGGCACTCTCATGGTTCCTGCTTGATGTTACATACTATGGTACAGGTATATTTACGCCTTATCTAGCAACCCTGTTTGGCATGAAAGGTATACTTGCCCCCACTTTAACCACAGGAGTAATCTTCCTGATTTTTGCAGTTCCTGGGTACTGGGTTGCTGTGCTTCTTATCGACAAAGAAGGGCGCAAGCCCATGCAGGCAATAGGGTTCTTGGCAATAACAGTATCTTTCTTCCTGATACTGCTCTTCGGAAGCTACCTGATTGCGAGCTTATTGCCTGTTTTTCTTATAATCTACGGTCTTTCGTTCTTCTTCAGCAACTATGGCCCAAACACAACAACATATGTCTATCCTGCAGAATTATACCCTACTGAATTGAGAGCAAGAGGGCACGGAATTGCAGCTACATTTGGCAAGCTTGGTGCCGCCATTTCTACGGTTCTTTTCCCAATACTAATACCTATAATTGGCAAGTTCATGCTCATAGGTTTGTTGGGCTTTGTCTCGCTGCTAGGTTTCATCGTGACAATAATACTATTGCCTGAAACAAAGCAGAAATCCCTTTTCGAGACATCAAGGGAATACGAGCTTCATCTAATCTCCACAGACCTCTCCTCCGAATTTATCAGCATAATTGGGCACATGCAGAGAGCATCGAGCACAATGTCGACAATGTTCAGTAGCGATGTAATCAAAACACGCAGGGAATTTTTCTCCTCGATTAAAAATGAGGAGCACGAGGCAGACATAAATGTGAAGAATATAATGGAGTATATAGCGCTTCACGAAGCAAATCCAGATACATTCAGCGACCTTGCAAACCTTGCAAGGAGGCTTGATGACATAATAGATCTGGAAGAAGCTGTAGCATCACGGGTAAACATCTATTCAATAAAAAAGAGCAACAACTATCTAAGGGATTTCTCTGCAATAATAAACAAGAGCGTAAGTAACATAAACCTAGCCATAAACGAGCTTATAGAATTCGAAGCGCAAAAGAACATAAAGGGCATAGGGGAAATGCACCGCAAGATAGCAAAGCTTGAGAACGAAGCAGACGAGATATTGAGGATGTCCCTAAGCAATATAATGAAGAGCAGCAATTTCAAGGAAATAATGAAATACAAAGAAATATATGAGCTGCTCGAGCTAATAACTGACAAATGCGTTGACGTAATGGACGTAGTAAGCGACATAACTATTAGATACTTATACAGCAATAAATAAGCTAAAGTGGTGATAAAATGGGAAAGAGAAAAATAGGCAAGGCGCACAGGAAAATCGCATTGATAAGAATAAGAAAAATCAAGAGGAAAAGATACAAGCAAGCGAAGAAAAGAGTAGCATATAAATAAAACGTGGCATGCATGCTGAGTGGCAAGCCTGTTGCATACCTGTGCTCCTCAAGCATGGAGCCAAAGGAGCTAATAGCGCATGCAGCAAAGATCTCTTCGAAAAAGTGCTTTGTGCAGTTGTTTGCAGACAAGCCTAACTTAGCAGGAAGGCTTCTGCCTGCATACCTCAATGCCCTGCTAAGGGAAAAGGATTGTACAATGCGTTCTAATTCTATAAGCATGGAATTCCTGTTGCTTGCAAGTACGAGCATGAATATAAAGAACGCAATACGCAATTATGGCATCTCATCAAGCAATAAATTCATACTTTTTGCCACAAGCGAGAAGATTGCTAAAAAATTCAAAGACATTGGAAAAGTAAAGGTAATAAAGAAATTAAAACTGTCCCTTGTAACGGAAGAGGCGGCAAAGGTTGCCGCAGCAGAGCTTCTAGAGGAATAGAGAAGTTATTGCATAAGAAAGCAGCAAACTAACAACCGCTCCGCCAATCCATGTAAATGCTATAGCAATTGCCGGTTTCTTGAGTATTATCCTGTTTTTGTAGCTAAGCCCGGTGCCATAGACGCTTGCCACGAATGTCTGTGTATTTGATAGTGGTATTCCCAAAAAGGTTGCAATCTCCACAAGAATTACCGATACAAACTGCGAGTTTATCGAGTTTAAATACCTCATTGAAATTATATCGCTGCTTATGCGCCTCAACTCTCCTCCGTTTAGGAAAATGCTCCCTATCAATATGCCAAGCAGAGCAGCAATCATTGCAAAGGAGTTATTCGGCATCGAAGAATAAACGAGCCCTATTGTATTTGCGCCAAGCGCAAAGGCCGAGAAGAAGGAAAGGAAGATAAGCACAAGTTTAATTCTTTTTATACTCCTCCAGATCTTTTTGCCATTGACAATCGAGTGAGACAAGTTCATGAGCGGGGCTATCAACAGGATAGAAGCAACTGGCGCGGCAACCCAAAAAAGCACCATAAGCATAACGAATCCCCAGCCTATACTAAAATGCATTGCCAGGCTTACTCCAACCAATATGCCGGTAAAGTTAACCGCCAAAGACTGCGGTACTCTCATCTTGTGTGCAATGAGGAATACCACTATCGCTGTAAACAATGCAACTATCAATAACGGCTCAAACCGATATGGAAATATTGCATTGACTCCACGCCTCAGCATACCTCCTTCTAAAATTAGACCAAGTGCGTATCCTATTATGGTAATTGATACTCCCGTTTTTTTGCTTACAATTTTGCTGCCTATAACTGAACCAGAGCATGCTGGCAGATTATTTCCAGAGACAAGCATAATTAGAATAAAAGAAAGTATAAAAGCGAACAAAGTTTCTATCAAATAATCACCAAAGCTCCAAATAAAGTTTAAACGTTAGAGGTTTGCATTTTATTATCCTAATTATGAAATAATGGAAGACATTATAGTGAGATATATATCTGAAGAGTCCTCGCAGTTGTCAAGCATGTCGTCAGCCTGGTGTGCGACCTCGAACAAGTGGTAAAAAGACCTGAAACCTATCTTTGCATTGTATGCGAAATCGAACAAGTTGTCTTTTATCTCGTCTCCCTTCTCCTCATAGCCCTCTATCTCCTTCCTTAACCTCTTTATTTCAGCAAGGTCGTCGCTTGCCTGCATCTTCCTCAGCATAATCAGCGCCTGCCTTGCCAGGGCAGTCATCTCCTTTAAACTGCTTGTCATAAGCAAACGGGCCTTTTTGTTTTTGATTTTATACCTTCCTATCTCTCTTGCAAGGTTATACATTGAATCGACTATACTATCCTCTTTGTCAACGAGTGCTAGCATATCATCGATCAGGTTTGGTGCAACGCCTCCGCTGGTGACCATATTTGTTATCTCAAATGCAACATCATCTGATCTTTTTTCAAGAACCCTAAGCGAATCAAGGCTACTTTTCCCCTCTATGAGTTTATCAAGCATCTCGTTTGTGTCAAGGGCTACACCTATTATCGTGTTGAATTTTTTTATAATCCCTTCTTCGCCTCCTTGCAGGATTCTGTCGATTATTCCCATATCAAACACTCATTGTTCGTCCTTTAGCTCCTCATTGATTATCTGGTATACTCTCGCAGCCTTCTTCTTGCCTATCTTGTCCACCTCTACGAGATCATCAATGCTCGCATTCATTACACCTTTTATACTCTTGAACTTATGCAATAAAGCCATTGCCAGCTTTGGCCCTATGCCGGGTATTGAGCCCAGTATAAGGAGCTGCCACTGCTTCTCTGTATAAGCCTTTTTTATGCCGACAAGCCTTGGCTCATGATCTTTGTGCTCCTGCTCCCTTCTCGCTATAAAAGCAAGCAATTCCGCCGTTTCTCCGGGGTAAGAGGAATACAAAACCTGTATGCCATAATCTATATACACCTTCAGCGTAGCACCCAAAATTACATTATTGCTGAGCTTCATATCACCTTTATCCCCCTCTATAATTAGCATTGGTTTCTGGAAGCTTCCCTTAAGCCTCTCCAATTGCTCAAAAAGCCTTGCATTCATTATTGAGCTTTCAAAATCGCTCACAGTCTTGCGTTCAATGCATACCCTGTCTGAAAGTATATAATCACCTGCAGGCAGCGTAGCGAACTCCAGCTCGACATCCTGGCTCTCCAAACCTTCAACGAGCTCCATATTTCTCTCTCTGCTGTCAACTATTATCTTAAGCATAGATTATAAATGTAAATATAAACAAATAAATATTATGGCACAGAGAAGAAGCAAGAAGAAAAGGCCCAGCAGGGAAAAGCACATGCTGCGGGAGCAGCTTAAGATAGAGCAGGGCGTATTCGACAAAAGGACAATGATGAACCTAAGGCCATTTTTTACCCATGGGATAATCTCAAAGCTGTATTTTCTCACTGCAAGGGGCAAGGAAGCAGATATATACATAGCAGAAGCCGGGCAAGGCGTGAATGATAATCTTGTCATAGTAAAAATCTTCCGCATAGAGACTTCTAGTTTCGATAAGAGGCTAGACTATATAATTGGCGATCCGAGGTTTGAGAAGATAAAGAATGGCATATTCCAAATAGTATATGCGTGGTGCAAGAAAGAATATGGTAATTTGAAGCTGGCACAGGAAGCAAAAATAAATGCGCCTAAGCCTTACATGTTCTCTGGCAATGTGCTAGCAATGCAGTTTATAGGTAGCAATGGCATGCCCGCAAGTTCCCTGAAGGAGACAAAGCTGAGCAACCCAAATGAAATGCTCTACGAAATAATACTGAGCATAAAGAAGCTTTACAAAATCGGACTCGTCCACAGCGATATAAGCGAATACAACATTTTAATCAGCGAGGGCAAGCCTTATATTATCGACTTCGGACAAGCGGTAGTCCTAGCGCATCCAAAAGCAATAGAATTCCTTAAGAGGGATATAAACAACGTAATCGCATACTTCTCAAAGAATTATGGCATTAACGAAGATGCAGAAAAGATCTTTTCTGATATAGTAAAGCAGGGGTAAAGTATCGGGTATAATATCTAAAGACATTATAGGCCAATATGATAGCAGAGGGTTAAATGGAAAAAGCAGGAAATGCAGAAAAACTTGAAAAACTTGCCGAGCACAAGATTAGTGAAGGAAAGCGCGTGCACACGGGATATGAATCCATTTTCAAAGAAGCCCTGCTCAGCGAAAGTGTGCCTGCATTCTACGAACTTATAGCCTTCCCTTTGCATACAGGTTCAGTTTCTAAAAAAGACGAAAAATTCTATGTTCCAGATTTTATTACAGGCCTATTCATAAACGGCAAGGAGGTAATAATAGAGCCTCATTTCTCCATGTTAATCAACTTAAACTACATGAAGAAGTTGAAGGCGGTTAGGGAAGAATTTAATTTCTATATAATCTTTGCATCTGACAAGCCCGAAGAAGAGATAAATACTGGCAAGGGGCTCTGCATAAGGGGCTTTGTTGATGATTTCTGGTATATTGAAGAGCAACTTGGCGAAGAAGCGTGGGCACAGCAGCGCATTGAAGCCACAAAGCATATTCAAACTCTAAAAAAGTCATGTGAGATGAAAAGCGAGGAAGAACTTACTATATATCTTTTTTCAAAAGTAGAAGAAATAGAGAGAATAAATTTAATAAAAGGGGCAAGGAGAATGAAACAGTTAAATGGCTATGGTACATTATAGCCTTTCCTCTTAAGCTCATCTTTGTCCATTATGCTATACCTCCAGATAATGTCTCCCCTTTCGTTTCCCTGTACAACCCATGGCTTTACGAGCACAACATCCCCTTCTTTTATCCAGAAATTCCTCTTCAGCCTTCCTGGTATCATGCACATCCTTTCATTATTATCAGAGCACATGACAAGGAAATTAGATGCACCTGCAGCCTTTACAACCTTGCCAATGACCTCATTGTCCCTTGGATAAGGAAGCCTGTGCACTGTTTGGTTATTGTTCTTTTTATACATAAAAACACTAGTAATATTTTACGCTGTACCTTGCCCCGCAAGCCTCGCATACAATAGTTATAAAGCCCCTTTCCACTGACTCGAAGCGTGTATCGGGCTTGTGGCATTCCTTGCATATAACATAGAGCTCGAAGTACTTTCTTATCTTCTCGCTAATTTCACTTTGGCTTATTTTCTTGCTTATTATGAGCCTGCCTTCTTCAATATTCACTGGCGCAGCAATCTCTTTGGTGAAGTACCTCGCAATCTCCTCTGGTTTGCGCCTCGCAATATCAACAATCTGTGCAAAGTTCCTTATTATAGTCTTGCTCCCCTGCACAATAACATCTGCATCAGGTATCTTGAAATCGGATACCTCTTTAGACAGGTTTGGCAGCTTAGAAAAGGCCCTGTTGAGGAGTGATTCATAATCATAATCCAAAGAAACACCAAATAGAATATTCATTTAAGATATAATAACTTTGCGCATCTTAGCTGCTCTAAATGTTTGATAGCAGAATGTCAGCTTAGCCGATCGCCACTCTTGCTTTCTTTAATCCATGTCTATATGCTGCATGGGTTATGAAGAAGGCTATAAGCAATGCCACTATCACAATGAAGATAGCATTGCCACTGCCTTTGCTGTTCCTTTTCAGCATCTGGACAGATTCACTGAAACCGCTTGCATAACTGATTATGTCAAAAACCTCTGCGAACGTGTTCCAGAGGGCAATAAGTATACTCCCAATGCTCTTCTTCTTTGCAGCTATTATTATCGATTGTATTGTAACCATCAAGCCGAAGCCTATTATGAGCAGTCCAAAGACAAGGAAGTCGAGGCTTACTGCAAACTCCAATACAGTTATTGGGATATAGCCTATGTAATATGCAAGTGCGGAGAGCACTATGATAAGCACGTACGCCATACCTGTGAATGCAAGCCCCAAGCCCGAGTATGCGGCAGCAGCAGTAAAACCGGAATGCTCCGATTTTCTTAGCAGGCCTATATTGTAGCCGCTGGCATAAGCATTCCATATGGATATTGCGAAATCCAGCACCAGTATAAGCAATAGTAGAAGTATCATGCTACACCTTTTTCATCGAAAGCTCAATCCCTTCTGCAAAAGGACTCATCTTTAGCCTGTTCATGTCTATCTGCGCCTGCCTGTACTCGCTGCTGCCATTTGCAGCTATTACCCCCTTTGCTATTCCAAGCACCTTTGTGGCAATCTCTATGTCACTGTATTGCTCATCAAGGCTCATGCTTTGGATCACATACGTGCTGAACATTTTGTCTTTGCCTATAACTTCAGCGTACTTAATTTTCTCAGGTTTCATCAAGTAAAATTCATGCTCTCTCTTACTTCCATTATCCTCTATTTTGGATATGTCAAGCAGCTCTGCACTCGCCTTTATGCCATGCTTGCTTGCAATTGTAAGTATCTCTCTTTCTTGTATCTCTTTGTTAGAATTCTCAAGCTCCGCGCTATTATTGAACTTTACCCCTCTAAACTGCTCCACAAGGTTATCAACAAGGTCTTGGCTTAATTTTATTTCATCATTGAGCGCCTTTGCAACTACCTTCATAGCCCCGCAATCGGTATGTGTAATCACCTTTATCTCACTTATATTGTTATCATTGATTATACTGCCTATGGAATACTTCAGGGCCTTCACATTTGCGCCGCCATTCCTAAGGAAGATTGTGTTTCCATCATTCAGGCTATCAAGGTATTCGTTCAGTCTCCGATCCATACACGAGATTATAAGTCTCATTACATGCCCCCTGCCACATATTCAAGCAAAAATATTCTTATGCATAAACATATAAAAATCATCTACAATGCAGCGCATAACAGCGAATACATAAGATAATAGAATTTTCTATCCTATATCTATAAAAGGCAGTATTAAAAGCTGTGTTGAAAATGGATGATATAGAGCTGCTCAAGAAATACAACCAGTTATATTTAGAGATAATACTCCGCTACAAGGAGTATATAGAGGAGAAGGAGAGCCTGTATGTTGCAGAGCTCCCAAAGCTTGTCATGCCAGAAAACGAAGATGTGGTAAACATAGCAAATAAGCTAAAGGGCTCAGTGCCCAATTACACCTACGATGAAAATTACTACGATGCCGCAAGGCTTGCGTATTCTTACGTGAAAGATGAAATAACGCTGGCAAATTTGCCAATACAGTTCTGGCTCACCCCAGACGAAACTATAAAATGCGGAGCAGGCGACATATTCGACAAAGCTGTTCTCCTCTGCAGCCTGCTGGTAGCACTCGGAAACGTTTCAGCAAAGGTAATAATAAAAGTTGAGGATTCAGAAAGGGAATTTTTAGTATACTCTGAGTTTAATAATAGCATAATTGCAATGGACCTTGACTCTGGGATCAAAGAATACAAGAACAAAGACGAATTGCTTTTGGCCATGGGCATAAAAAGCAATGATACCAGCGGCGAGGTAACAGCTTACGAATTTAATGACAAGATGTACAATTCCTTAGAATAAATCCTTCTAATCTCAGCGTAAATTCAGAATGTTTCGGCCCTGGCCCAGCTAATCTCTTCCCTAATTTCACTGCTAGCTCTGCTTGCTGTCAAGGACATTCTGCTGTAAGCGAGGGTGCCTATATTTATGAATGCAATTATACTTATTGCAAGCAGGTAATAAAAGTTTGTGGTAAGGTACTCATAGCTTATAATCAGTAGTATCCCAGCAGCGATGCTCCAGCTTGCATAGAACCACCTGCTTTTTTTTGCAAAGACAAGAAGTCCGCCAATAATCCCTAATACAACAAGCAGCGTGTTAATGAATGAGATACTGTAGCTGTAGGTCAATGTGTTAAGGAAGTCACTAAAGCCAACCTTCTGTATGTAATTAATTATGAAAGTGGATTGAGGATAAACAAAATAAGCTAGCAGTATCGAATTCGCCAAGAAGAACGCGCTTGACATTAGACTAAAAGGATTAAATCCCTCCTTCTCATATCCTGCCTTGCCAGCTACTTTATCTATATCCTCTAAGCAGTAGAATGCTCCATCATATTCGACAAGATCTGCATAGCAAAAAGGCCTCTTGCAATAATTGCATATTGCATAAGCGGGTCTCCAAGGATGATTTACGCAGGTAAGCCCTTTTGCGAGCTCTATGCTTTCCTTCTCAACCTTGCTTGATTTCTTTGGAGTGCGTATCATGTCCGTGTTTGGCGTAGCAGTGTATGCAGGATGCTGCATGCCTATAAGTTTATTTATGGGGTTTTGGTCTTCTGAAGGAGGCATTGCTTTAGGAACTTCAATTTTATTGGGTTTTTCTTCTTTTGCAGTACTCCCTAGCTTTAAATAGCTAGAAGCTACCTGCTGTTGCGGCTGAGGCTGCTGTAGCTGAGGTTGCTGTGGTTTGGGCTGAGGCTCAGGTGATTTTACAGGTATAACCTCTTTCTGTTGTGCCTGCTTGGGTTGCTGTATTTGCTGCGGTTGTGTGGCCGTCTGCTGCTTGGATGCCTGCTTTTTTTCTGTAGCGCCTGCCTTCTCTCTCATCTTGAATATAAACAAATCATCTGGGTCTACTGCCAAGCGCACACCCTAAAAATACTCACCCTTCTCTTCTCCTTTCAGCTATCTCTCTCTTCTTCTCAAATATCTTTGAGTGCTTTGCACAGCTGATGCAATAATACACTTTTCTCCTTTCAAAGAACCTTACGTCATTGCCCGTGTGGGTCTCGGTGCCGAACCTTATCACTTTGTCAAATGGTATGGCCTTGCTCCTTGGCACCCTTCGGCCGCAATTATCGCAGGTAACTAGCTGTTGTTTTCCTCTCAATCTAACACCTTAAACATAAGAATACATTCATTTATCATATTGCTATATTTAAGTTTATATACTTTCGCAAAAGGCGTATTTCAGTAAATAGTACACATATGCAAAATCCAACTCAAAAACAAAGCAAAACCTGAAGAATTTAGAAAGAAATAATAATATATATTGGAACAAATTAATGTGGTGAGCATTTGAAGATTTATATAATAGGCGACGCTTCAGATGATATAGAGGATGCAGTGAACATTCTGGAGAAAGGAAACGTTACTGTAATAGCCAAAGAGGTCTCTGACCAAGCACAATTGAGCAGCTACATAGAGGATGCAGTTTCCAAAGGGGACTCCAATATAATAGTATTGGCCAAAGATCCAATGCATAGCAGCATAAGTCTTAACAAGAACAGAAGCATTAATGCGGCGTTATGCAGCACTTCTGAAGATGTAGCATCAGCATACAAGGATGGCGCGAATGTAATAATACTAAAAGATGCAAGCGAAAAAGAGGAAATCCTTAATGCTATATTAAATGCCCCTATATCAAGTGTGCCAAAAGCAACACAGGATGCCCCTCAGGCACAAGCCAATGAAGCAGCAATTAAAAAAAGGAAGATGCATCAGCACATAGCAGCTGAAGGTCAGGCTAAGGAAAATAGCAAATCAGTTGTAAGCAAAGATGTTGGCAGTGAGCAAGAAGGAAATGCCCAGGAAGAAGAGGCGCATATAGATTTGGGCAACGGGAAAGGTTTTATAGGGAGCATAAAGAATGCATTAGGCATAATCGGCACAAAAAAGTCACAAGATAACAAAGCAAAGAGAGAATAGGATTGGGTGGTACGATAAAGCTGACATGCAAAGACATAACTAAATTGGTTCTGCCTGCAATAAGGATTGCAGTAGCAGAGTCGCTTAGCAAAGGCTATAACTACAAGCAAGAAGAGATTGCAGAGAAACTTGGGATAGTGCAAGTTGCAGTGAGCAAGTATCTTAACAAAAAATACTCAAAAAAAGTTGAGAAGATAAAATTGTATATAGAATCAAAAGGGTTGGCAGAAAACATCACGAAGAGCATAGTAAGTGGTGGCAAGCCGGAAGAAATAGATAATGAGATAAATGCGCTTTGCGAGAACAAGGAAATACTGCAAATTGCGCAATTAAAATAATAATATTAATTGGTGATAAAAATGGCAGAAGAATTAGATCCTTTTGTGATAGCACAAGAACAATTTGATGAGGCCGCAGAGCTGATAGGACTAGAGCCTGCAGCGCGCGTGCTGCTCAGGGAACCGATGCAGACAGTTGAAGTAAGCATACCTACAAAAATGCGCGATAATTCAACAAAGACCTTCAAAGGATTTAGGGTGCTCTACAATAATGCAAGAGGCCCAGGCAAAGGAGGTATAAGATTCCACCCGCAGGAAAATCTCAGCACCGTAAAGGCTCTTGCAGCATGGATGACTTGGAAAACAGCATTAGCAAACATACCTTTCGGGGGTTCTAAAGGCGGCGTAATCTGCGATACCAAGAGCATGGATGAACGCGAAACAGAAAATCTTTCGAGAGGCTATATAAGGGCAATAAGCAGGTTCATAGGCACTGACATAGATGTGCCAGCTCCCGATGTATATACAAACCCTCAGATAATGGCCTGGATGATGGACGAATACAGCAAGATGAAAGGCTACAATGATTTTGGCATGATAACAGGAAAGCCCCTTGAGGTCTGGGGCTCAGAGGGAAGAGGCGATTCTACGGCCATGGGTGGCATGTTCGTGATGAGAGAAGTCGCAAAATCCTTGGGCATAGACCTTAAGAAAGCAAAGATTGCTGTGCAGGGCTTCGGTAATGCGGGGATGTACGCATATACTTTGTCGAAGAAACTCTTCGGCTCAAACGTTGTAGCCATAAGCGATTCGAAAGGCGGCGTGTACAATGAAGAAGGCCTTGATCTTGCTAAATTGAACGAGGCCAAGCAAAAAACCGGCAGTGTTGAAAACTACGAGGGTGGAGAGAGGATAACAAACGAGCAGCTTCTTGAGAGCGACGTTGACATACTTATACCAGCTGCAATAGAGAACCAGATAACAAGTAGCAATGCAGACAAGATAAGGGCAAAGGTAGTGCTCGAGCTTGCAAACGGGCCAGTCACACCAGATGCCGATAAGATACTGCTTGAAAAAGGGGTTTTAGACCTGCCTGATTTCTTGGTAAACAGCGGTGGAGTCATAGGCTCGTATTTCGAATGGGTGCAGAACATTGGCGGCTATTACTGGAGTGCGGATGAAGTTTACCAGAAGCTTGACAAGATAATAACAAAGTCATTTGTAGACACTATGAATATGCAGAAGAGCTATTTAGACAAGGGAAAGAAAATAAGCCCGAGGAATGCCGCATATATAATCGCAATCGAAAGGGTCGCAAAAGCAATGAAGACAAGGGGATGGTACTAATTCATCTGATTCTTTTTATTTTCTTTTTCTGAAGAAGTTCATAAGGTTGTCGAAATCCATTGCATTTATTATATCCTTTTTCTCTAGCCAGCCTCTTCTTGCAGTTCCAATGCCATAGCGCATGAATTCCAAATGCGATATTCTATGTGCGTCTGTGCCAATTTCAAATAGTAGATTGTATTCCATCGCCTTCCTTATATTCTCATCGTTCAGGTCCAGCCTGTTTGGAAATGCATTGATCTCCATAATAACATCATTCTCTTTAGCCGCTTCGAAGACCTTGTCAAAGTCAAACGAGATCGGCTCACGTTCATTTATCAATCTATCTGTGGGGTGTGCAAGTATGTCTACATAGCCTGACTCTATAGCATTAACTATTCTCTTTGTCATTGATTTCATATCCATCCTAAGGCTGGTGTGTACTGCCCCTATTACATAGTCCATCTTGTCTAAAGTTTTCTCTTTCAAATCTAGCGAACCATCTTTCAATATGTCAACTTCCCCGCTTTTCAATACCTTTATATTATACCTATTTGCTACATTGTCTATGTAGTCAAAGTATCTCTCAAACTCCTCGTCATTCATGCCGTTTGCAATGTGCTCCCCTTTGCTATGGTCAGAGAAGCCAATATAACTATAGCCCATGCCCACTGCTTTTTCTATCATCTCTTCTACGCTATTGGCCCCATCACTAAATTTTGTGTGCGTATGCAAATTGCCCTTTATATCTTCTATTTTTACAAGCTTTGGTAGTTTGTGCTCAACCGCAAGCTCCACTTCGCCTCTTGCTTCTCGCATCTCCGGCTCTATATACTGCATGCCCAGTTTCTCATAAACATCCTGCTCTGTGGCTCCTGCAACAATTTTGTCTTTTGCATCAAAAAGGCCATATTCATTAAGCTTGTACCTCTTCTTCACTGCGATTTTTCTTACTGCTATGCCGTGCTCCTTGCTTCCTGTAAAGTATTGCAGCGCAGCCCCAAAGCTTTTTTCCTCTACAACCCTTATATCACAACTCAATCCAATTTTCAGCCAAACTGTTGTTTTTGTTGGTCCTTTCACAGTAACGCTTTCAACTTCAGGCATTGCAGATACAAAATCCATAACCTCATTGTTCTTCTCCGATGTTACTAGTATATCCAAATCCCCTACTGTTTCTCGCATCCTCCTAGTTGAACCTGCTATAACTGCATTCTTAACGAGCCCAGAATCAAGAAGCTCCTTGATAATCCTCTCGGCTTCTGGCAGTGCATTGCCTAGCAGCATGCGCCGGCTTGTTTCATCAAGCATAGCAATGCCCTTTGCAATTTCGCTTTCGCTCTTTTCTCCAAAGCCCTCAAGCTTGCTCACCCTATGCTCAGCAATTGCCTTCTTCAAATCGTCCAAATTCTTTATACCTAGTTTTTTGTAAAGCGTATACACCCTCTTGGCTCCAAGCCCGTGTATGCTAGATAAGGTAGTGAAATCTACAGGATACCTCTTCTTGAGTTCTTCGTATTTTGCAATATTGCCTTTTTCTATAAATTCTTTTATCTTATCAGCAAGCCCTTTGCCTATGCCTGGAAGTTCCATAAGGCCATCAGTGCCTTTCCTCTTGAGTATGTCTCCAACGTCTTCCTGTAGCGTGCCTATAGTCATTGCGGCCTTCCTGTAAGCCCTTACCTCAAACGACCGTTCTTCTCCTTCAAGCTCGAGCATGTCCGCAATTTCATCGAAAATTTCTGAAATCCTCTTGTTGTACACAATAATTCATTTGATAAAAAATTAGATAAACCTTTAACCAAGGGATCAAATCCTTTTTAACAGAAAAGTATTTTAGCTTATTTATCTGTATAGTATTACCTTAGGGTGTTGCCATGGATGACCTTCTCAATGCTGCGATGCAGAATGCGAATAATGATAGTGATCTATTTAAGCCAAGGATTGCAGTAGCAGGCGTTGGTGGCGGAGGGAACAATACAGTAAACAGGTTAAGTACGCTCGACATCAAAGGCGCAAGCCTTTTTGCATTCAATACAGACTCAAAGCACCTCAATATGCTTAATCCTTCTATAAAGAAATTTGCCATAGGCTTTTCAATAACGCATGGACTTGGCGCAGGAGGCTTTCCTGATATAGGGGAAAAGGCTGCAGAGCTGTCAAGGAATGACATAGACCTTTTAATAAAGGACACAAATCTTTTGTTTCTGTGCGCAGGCATGGGCGGCGGCACAGGCACTGGCGCAGCTCCAATAGTTGCAGATGTGGCAAAGAAGAACGGCTCTATTGTAATAGGCATAGTCACAATACCTTTCTCTCTTGAAAAAGTGAGGTTTGAGGTAGCAAGGAAGGGCATAGAAAAGCTTAGGCAGAATGTAGATACGCTGATAGTAATAGACAACCAAAAACTTGTCTCTCTGTATCCAAACCTCGGCATAGAGCAAGCATTTATGCTTGCAGACGAGATAACGGCAAGGGCTGTAAGAGGCATAACAGAAGCCATAACACAGCCAAGCCTGAT
>JBMFHL010000008.1:0-29429 GCA_049976845.1 Candidatus Micrarchaeia archaeon
GTACCTGCTTACAAAAGATGCAACACGGCTATCCAAAAAAGAGGCGAGTATGCTGCTTTCGCTTGCAGAAATATATTCTCTGCCAAAGCCAGACAAAGATGGGATGTACAGAGGTAAGGACATATTCTCGATGCTGCTGCCAAGCACGCTGAATTTTGAGATAAAGACAAAGAAGCAAACCTTCAAGATAGAGCATGGAAAACTTGTGGAAGGGGTTATAGACAAAACCCTATATGGAAGGGCAAGCAAGCTACTTGCTAAAATCGCATTAGACTTTGGAACCGACGAACTTCAAAAATTTATAAACAGGTCTTCAAGGCTTGCAGATGCATACGTCACGCAGCAGGGCTTTACAGTAGGAATATCAGAGTATATAGTAAGCAAGGAAATTGAAGCAGAGAGATCTGCAATAGTTGAAAAAGCATTCAAAAAAGTGGCAGAGCTTATAGAAAGCTACAAGAGCAGGAAGCTTGAGCCACTTGTAGGCTATACGCTGAAGCAATCCCTTGAAAAACTGATAATATCTGAATTAGATCTGGCTAGATCAGCAGCAGGAGAATACGTTGTCACGCACAGCAAAGAAGACAACAGCGTGGTGCTCATGGCCTTCGCAGGCTCTAGGGGGAGCGTATTGAATGTAGTGCAGATGGATATGCTGCTGGGCCAGCAGTCAACGCAGACAGGAGGAAGGATAAAGAGGGGATATTATACGAACAGGGTGCTGCCACACATAAGGCCAAACGACATAACGCCTCCGGCAAGGGGTTTTGTCACGACAAATTATTTCTATGGCCTATCGCCAATAGACTTTTACATGCACACTATAGGATCAAGAGGTTCTGAGGTATACAAAGCCTTACTCACTGCAAGGGCAGGTTACCTCTATAGGCGTGTGAGCAACGCATTGCAGGACTACTATGTAAAAGAGGACTTTAGCGTAAGAGATGTTCATGGCAGACTAATACAGACAATATATGGTGGAGACGCGGTTGATCCTGTGAAAGAAGGTTTGAAAGAGGTAGAAGGAACAGAGTGATTGCGATGGATAAGAAAAATTACAAAATTGAATCTGGCGAGCCCGTAGGCATAATTGCAGCTCAGTCAATAGGGGAGCCAGGAACTCAGATGATTATAGGTTCATTCCACCTTGCAGGTATAGCCTCTATGATGGCTACTTCAGGATTGCCTAGAATGGTAGAGTTAGTTGATGCTAGGAAAAAGCCTGCTTCACCTCTTACTTTCATATACCTTGATGACAAAATAAAGAACAATTTCGAAAAGGCAGATGCGTTGGCAAGAAGGATAAGTGAGGTCAAGATTGCAGACATAACTAAGCATGTTGTAGAAAATTTCTCAAAAGGCCTCATAACGCTGATAATTGACAGGCAGAAGATAGAAGCATATAATTTAACAGTAAAAGCGGTGGAAAGCAAGATAGGCAAGCTTTTGAAGGTGGATGTAAGCTCAAGCGAGCACAAGATAATACTTAGCATGCACACAAAAAATCTCAAGCTCATAAGAGATACTGCAGTAAAGGTAATGTCTCTTACAATCAATGGCATAGAGGGCATAGGGCAGTGCGTGCTGCAGCAGGACCAGAAAACCGGCGAAATGTATATCATAGCAGATGAATGCAACATAGCGCCCCTGCTTGAAGTTGAAGGCGTTGACAAGTCGAGGATTTACACTAATAATATCTATGAAATGTATAGAATTTACGGAATAGAGGCAGCAAGGAATGCCATTGCTAATGAAATAATGACCACACTAAAGGAGCAGGGCATAAGCGTGAGCCCACGCCATATAATGCTTCTTGCCGATGCAATGACATATACCGGCGAGATAAAGAATGTCGGCAGGCATGGATTGAGCGGTGAAAAGAAATCTGTTTTTGCAAGGGCAGCATACGAAGAAACTGTTAAGCATCTTATAAACGCTGCTGCTTTCGGTGAGATAGATCCAATGAGTGGCGTAACAGAAAGCATACTTATAGGCAAGCAAATCCTTCTTGGAACAGGCACAGTGGAGCTTGCAGTAAAGAAAGATGACCTTTCGAAGATAAGCAGGAAGGAGCAGAAGAAAAGCTGATGCATCTATAATATTTAATTAATTGAATTTTTGGTGGAAAAATGGTACAAGAGAGACCTTTCGATCTGCTCAATAAGGCAATTGGGCAACAAGTGCTGATAAGGCTGAAGAACAATATGGAGATAAGAGGCAGAGTCACGTCATTCGATGTGCACATGAACATAGTGCTAGAGGATGCGGAAGAGCTTGATGAAGGAAATCTAAAGGTCAAGCTGGGCACTATCCTGCTAAGGGGAGGAAACATTTTATTTGTTTCTCCTGCTTAATCACATAATTCATTCTTGGGCTCCTAGCGCAACGGTAGCGCGCCTGCATGGCATGCAGGAGGTTGCGGGTTCGAAATAAATTTGTGCTGCAAATATACGAAATTCCCGCGGAGTCCATTAATCTAGGTTACTGCTACTAATCTAATCTAATGTTAATCAAATAACATTAAGCTAAACAAATTGTGGTTAAACTATATATATAAGTTAAGCTAATACATAAATGACTATTATGATTGCTAATAGAAATAGAGAAGATTTGCCATCAGAAAGGCACAAAAGAATTGAAGAAACAGTATTTGAAATACTCAAATTAGAGAACGAGCTTTATCCTAAATTGCATTATCAATTTACAAATGCAGTGAAAAAATTTCCTGATGCTTTGAAAATGGCATTCAGAGGCGAGGCGAATAATAAAGTTCAACAAGAGGAGCAAATAAAGGCAATATACCATGATTTATTAAACAGATTTAAATCGATTGACGAGGTCGGTGCCTCTCTATTTTATGCGCAGTCTACAAGCATAGACAGGATAAAAGCAATATACAATATAGATGCGACAGAGTTATACAAAAAATTTGATCTCGTCATTTTTGGAGAATCATTGCTAATACACTTGGATCAGCCGCTGCTTTTCATACCTGATGCAAAGAGCATCAATTCAAACAAAAAGGTTGCAAAAGAGCTAACAGATAAAATAATTTCAAGCATAGAGAGCTCAAGCCTGAATGTAAGCCAAAAAACAGGCTAAAAGCATTAAAAATCAATAAAATGTTATTTTTATCAATAAATTATGCAAAACTTTTAACTTTTTATTGTAAAAATCAAAAGGTATTTAAATATATTCATGCATAATATATAACATGTCAGCAGAAGGAAGATTAGTCATACGGCAAGTAGCAAAACCTTCAAAGTACACTGCAGACGAGTTTGTAAATTGGTTCTGCAAGGTCTTCAACCTTTCTGAAAGCAGATCCAGCGTGGAACCAAAGATGCTCAGGATAATTGCTAGCAGGAGCCTTTCAGGAGAGGGCGTAACTAGCAAAGAGCTAAATAAAATCCTAAGCATGCCGAGAAGTACAGCAATATACCATTTAAACAGGTTCATAAACTCTGGAATAGCTGTAAGGAAGGGGAGGAAGTATTATTTAAGGTCAGAAAGTATGGAGGACACTATAGAAGAGCTACAAGACGACATGCTAAGGGAGTTCAGCAAGCTTATGGAACTTGCAGAGAAATTTGATAGGATCATGGAAGGCGAATCTTATGGAAGAGGGAAAAAACCCAAATGAAGAAAAAAGCCAAAAAGGTAAAGAGAACGACGCAGAATCTGAAAGCAAAGCTGCCGCTTCAAGCAATGTCAGCGAAAGCGAATATGTCGATCTCAAGGAAAGGCACCTGAGGCTGGCTGCAGAGTTTGACAATTACAAGAAAAGAGCAGTAAAAGAGTTTGAGAATTCAAAAACATTCGGAAAAATAGAGCTGATTAAAAGACTACTTCCAGTGCTTGATGAATTTGAGCTTGCATTATCCATAGAGAAGGATGAAAAGAATGGAGGCACTAGAAAAGGGATAGAGATGATCTACTCAAATCTAGTCGATGCGCTAAAAGCCGAGGGCCTTTCAATAATAGACACTAGCGGGTCTTATGACCCATACAAGCATGAGATAGTAATTACAAGAGAGAGTAAAGAGAAGGAAGGCAAAATACTTGAAGTCGTAAGGAAAGGATACATGCTCAATGGCATATTGGTAAGACCGGCATCTGTCATAGTTGCAAAAGAGATGCCGCAAAAATAAATTTGGTGATAAGATGAAAATTATAGGAATAGATTTAGGAACATCTAATTCTGCCGCAGCAGTTTTAGAGGGTGGCAGGCCAACGATAATCCCAAGTACCGAAGGGATAACTTTGTATGGTAAAGCATTCCCAAGTTACGTTGCTTTCACAAAAGATGGCCAAAGGCTTGTAGGAGAGCCGGCGAGGAGACAGGCCGTCGCGAATCCGGAAGGCACAGTTACAGCGTTCAAGAGAAAGATGGGCACAGATTACAAATACAATCTTCTTGGCAAGAGTTATACTCCGCAGGAACTTTCAGCAATACTTCTTCAAAAAATAAAAAGGGATGCAGAGGCATTTTTGGGAGAAGAAGTAAAGCAGGCAGTAATAACAGTACCAGCATACTTTAACGATAACCAAAGGCAAGCAACCAAAGACGCAGGCGAAATCGCAGGCCTCGAAGTAGTGAGATTGGTAAACGAGCCTACAGCAGCGTGCCTTGCATATGGCTTGGACAAGCTAAATAAAGAGATGAAAATATTGGTATATGACTTTGGCGGCGGAACATTGGATGTAACAATAATGGAATTTGGAAATGGTGTATTTGAAGTTAAGTCCACAAGTGGCGACACCCAGCTTGGCGGCACAGACATGGATAATGCACTCGTAGATTTACTCTTAAAAGAAGTCAAAAACACGACAGGCGTTGACATATCAAAAGACAAGCAGGCGCTTCAGAGGCTAAGGGAAGCAGGAGAGAAAGCGAAAATAGAACTATCAACGGCGCTGCAAACAGAAATAAATCTACCATTCCTTACAATGGGTCCTGGCAATACGCCAGTGCACTTTGCTTATACTTTCACTAGGGCAAAGCTTGAGGAAATAGTACTGCCAATAGTGGAAAGGACCACAAAGCCGGTAATGCAAGCGCTAAAGGATGCAAAGCTCGAGCCGAAGGACATAGACAAGGTGATCTTAGTCGGAGGCCCAACACGCATGCCCATAGTGCAGAGATATGTCGAGCAGCTTCTGGGCAAAAAAATAGAGCGTGGCGTGGATCCAATGGAAGCCGTAGCTTTCGGTGCAGCCATACAGGCAGGCGTGCTTACAGGCGAGGTTAAGGATATAGTGTTATTGGATGTTACCCCTCTTTCGTTAGGCATAGAAACATTGGGGGGAGTAATGACGAAATTGATAGAAAGGAATACAACAATACCAATAAAGAAATCGCAGGTATTCACAACTGCAGATGACATGCAGACCAGTGTAGACATACATATATTGCAAGGCGAAAGAGCAATGGCAAAAGACAACATATCATTAGGCAATTTCACGTTAACAGGCATACCTCCTGCTCCAAGAGGGTCCCCGCAGATAGAAGTAACTTTCGACATAGACGCAAACGGCATATTGCACGTTACTGCAAAAGACAAAGCCACTGGCAAGGAGCAAGGAATGAAGGTGGTTGCTCCAAACAAGATGTCCCAGCAGGACATAGAAGCGAAAACAAAAGAAGCAGAGAAGTACGCAGAGGAAGACAGAAAGCTGCGCGAGCAGGTAGAATTGAAGAATACTGCCGAATCGCTGATATACACAGCAGACAAAACCCTAAAAGAAAACAAAGACAAGATATCGAGTGATGTTGTGCAGGGTATTGAGAAAGCCAAAAGCGATCTGAAAGAAGCAATAAATAAAGAAGACTATGATGATATGAAGAACAAGCTCGAAGATCTCAAAACCGCACTTGAGAAAGTTGGCGAAGAGCTTTATAAAAGTGGCTCAAACCAGCAAGGTCCGCAGGGTCCTCAAGGTCCTGACGGCACTTCTCCAGGATTCGGAGGCAGCGAAGGTCCAGATTCAAGCACTTCAGATGCAGATTTCAAGGTAGAAAAATGAAAACAGTGCTCAAATGGCAAAGGATTTCTATGAAATATTGGGTGTTCCGAGGAGTGCAAGTCTAGATGACATTAAAAAAGCCTACAGAGAACTTGCGCTAAAGTACCATCCTGACAGGAACAAGTCAAAGGAAGCAGAAGAGAAATTCAAGGAGATAAACGAAGCATACGCAGTCTTGGGTGACGAGCAGAAGAGGAAGCAATACGACGCTTATGGCCCAGCAGGCTTTGAGCAGAGATATTCAGAAGAAGACATATTCAGAGGCTTTAATTTTGACGAGATATTCAAAGACCTAGGAATAAATCTGGGCTTCGATTTTTCAAATTCTGATTTTTTTGGCAATTTCTCTCAACAAGGCAGTAGAAATCGTGAGATAGGGCAGAGCATATTATACAAGCTCAGCATAACCTTTGAGGAAGCCGCGCGAGGCGTAGAAAAGGAGATAAAATTCAGGCACGTGAAAAAATGTCCAAGATGCAATGGTACAGGAGGAGAGCCTGGAGCCAAGACCATAAAATGCCCCGAATGCAATGGCAGGGGGGTAATAGTTATGGTTAGAAATACTTTCTTCGGGCGTATGCAAACAACGTCTACTTGTCCAAGGTGCAATGGTGCAGGCAAAATATACGATAAAGTGTGCAGAACTTGCAATGGGACTGGCGGGGTCATAGGAGAAGACACGGTACTTGTCAAAATACCTGCTGGAGTAAGCAGTGGCATGAGGCTAAGGCTAAAAGACATGGGCGATTACGCAAGAGGCGGTGCAGGCGATCTCTATGTGGAAGTTCATGTCCAAAAGCACAAAGTCTTTGAAAGAGAAGGCGACAATATCTATGCGAATGTGGAAGTGCCTTTCTACACAGCAATACTCGGAGGCACAATAAAAGTTCCAACGCTAAGCGGCACAAAGGAAATAAGCATACAGCCAGGAACACAGCAGAATTCAAAGATAGTTATCCATGGGGAAGGCATAAAGTCGATGCGTGGCAGTGGCACAGGAGACGAAATAATAACGCTCTCGATAGGCATACCAAAAAATCTTACAAAGGAGGAAGAAGAGCTGCTTAGGAGGTTTAAATCACTTAGGGAAGAAGGAGACGAAAAGCAGAAGAAAAAGTTTGGCTTCTTCTAGCGCCTGAGCTTTGAAAGCAGGAGCAGAAGCATAACTATGCCCAAGCCGATGAAAAGTGCTGAAAACTGCAGTTCTATAGGTATAAAATATACTCCTATAAAGATGCTCATAAATGAAAATAGAGGAGGTATTGCAGGAAGCGGCACCATATACTTTTTGAGCAGATGCATTGTGAAAGCAAGCCCAAATATGCCTCCTATAATCACAAATAACGAAGTGAAATAGCTGAAGAATATTTTGTAAGAGCTTATTGCAAGCATCAGTGGTATGCCCAGATCTCCTGCTCCAAGCTGGACTTGGCTTACAAGAGGCAGCTTTCCAGACTTTATTAGCTTCCTTATGACCGGGCTATTTATCTTGGCAATCTCCTTCTTGTACTGTGCATACTCCTTTGCCTCTTTCTTGTTTAAATAATTCTTTGGCATTACCTCTATATCAGATGTGCTTACAAGAAAAGCAAGGTTCTTACTTGAAAGCGCCTTCGCAAGCATTATCATGTGCTTTGTCACAAACACCGCCACATAGTCATATATAGCTATAAGCGCAACAAGCAGGTATGCGATTCCAAAGCTGAAGTCTAATCCAAGGATAAGCCCTACGCCTATGCTAGCTATTATGGCGACAAAATTTGTAAGGGATTTGCGCTTATTCTTGGCGATTATCATTGCTACCGCTGCCAATAGCGCAATAGCGTAAACAAAATTTACCCCTGCATTTGGCACAAGGTAAGAGATTACCACTATAAATACGAAGAAAGAAGAGGCTATCACAACGAAGGCCTCCATCAGCACAAAAAGGGCCTCTCCATGGTATATTCTGAAAACCAAAAGGATTATGATGGCAGTAACTATTATGTAAATGAAAAACCAGATTGCTTCCATCGGTGTATTTACCGCGCTTCCCACGGCAAGTGTAAGTGGAGTCGTTGTAAACACGAGCGAGCTTACAAGGAGGCCGCCGAATTGCACAAGCATGAATATTATAAGTATATGAACGAGTTGCCTGGCCTCTATTCTCCTAAACAAGCATACACCTCTAGATTATTCCTCGTCGTGCTTGACAATTTTTATTATTCCTGGCTTAGGGCTGTATATGTCGCCGCTGCGCTCTAGCTCATTTATGTATCTTGTTGTTGTAGCCCTGTCAATACCTTGTTTCTCAGCCTCCTCAAGCACTCTTATGACTTTTGCATTCTGCTCCTGCTCCTCAAGCGTCTTCACAATTTTCATTATCACATTTATCTTATCTACCTTCTCTCGCGGCATGCCGGTAAGCAGCGTGTCGATATCTTTCCTGCCTCCCCTATCAACCGCAAGCGTAGTAAGCATATAGTCAAAGAGTGATATTGCAAGTTCAGCATCCTTAAGCTCTATCTTCTCCGAGAGCCTTGATTTTGCACTTGCTTCTGCAAGCCTGATAAGCCCTTCTATCTGCCTTGGTGTCATTGGCACTGCGCCTTGTTTTATGCCAAGCTTCCTAAGCTCTACATAAAAATCTTGTATTCTATTGCTTGCCTCTGCTGCCAATATGGGCTTTACCTGCTGCCTTGCATAAGCGATATACTTCCTAAGCAGTTCAGCATCTATTGGAGGGGCCTCCACCTGCTCATAATTTTCCACCTGCGCAATTTTAGCGCCTGCCGCCTCATGCTGCACCAATATGTGCTTTGCTATCTTCTTGTCCTGCTCCTCGTCAAGAACATCCCTTATTGGAAAGATAAGGTCAAACCTGGAAAGCAGAGCCGGTGGTATATTGAACTGGTCTGCAGGATACTGGTTCTGCTCGAATCTTCCATATTTGGGATTGGCAGCTGCAAGTACGGCAGCCTTAGCATTGAATCTTGCAACTATTCCTGCCTTCGCAACGCTTATTGTCTGGGATTCAAGCGCCTCGAGCAAGGCCGATTTGTCATCATCACTTATCTTGTCAAATTCATCAATGCTCACCTCTCCCCCAGAGCCAAGAACAAGTGCGCCAGCTTTCAAGGTCCATCCTCCTTCCGCAAGCTCATCCCTCTCCGCAGAAGCAGTCAGGCCAGCTGAGCTGGTAGACTTTCCGCTTACATATATTCCTTTTGGCACTATCGTGGTTACTGCTTGAAGCAGCCTTGTTTTAGCAGAGCCAGGATCGCCTATCAAAAGTATGTGTATATCGCTTCTTATAGGCCCTCCATCAACAAGCTTCTTGTCCGGCGTTCCGCCGAAAAGCTGCAGTGCCAAAGCCTTTTTTATCTCGTCATACCCATATATTGAAGGGGCTATTGATTTGGCAATTTTCTCAAATACGTGCGGGTCCTTTGCAAGCTCCCTTATCATCTTTTCTTCATCCGGCGTTACTTCTATCTCTATAAACTCTTTCTGCCTTGGCTTGAGCGAAACCGCATCGAAGAGCATCGTGAACAAGCTTTTCTCCTCTTTTCCCTTGGAATTGCGCCTAGGCCTTATCCTAAGTATGCCTGTAACATCAACTCTGTCCCCAGGTATCACTGTATTTACAAGATCATCCTCAAGCCACACTTCAAGCTGCCATGTCGGCGTGCTTCCTCTTAGCCTCTCTAGCGGGTCCTGTACTGCAATCCTCTGCAGATTTATGAATTCCGATTCTTCATTGACTTGCTTGAGCGATCTCCTCTTGCATTGTGGGCAGAATTCGGGTATATTCTCGTTGTCTATGTTAACCTTTATTACAGTGTTGCAATATGAGCATTTGAAGACTCCAAGATGCACCTTCGGGGTTATTTCAGATCTCTTCACGATTAGTGCATCTAAGGTTAGCAATTTACCTATATACTCTGAGCCAACATCCTGTATCAATATGCCTTCTGGATTTAGCCCTGTAAACCTTGCATGTACTGGCTCTTCAAGGTCTGGATTTGGGCTCATAGCAGCAAGCGCTGCATTTGCAATAGGTATTATATCATCTGGCTTGTTTATCAATTCGCTCGCAATATCGCTGTCATACTTTTCAAGATCTTTAATGTAGATGAGAAGGCTCCTTTTTTTAGGGTAGCCAATATACATTTCGTTGATTTGATCTATATAATATATATTGAAGAAGTCTATGAATTTGTTTTTATATTCCTCTCTGGCTATGTCCTCCATAATTAACCCCCAAGCAGCATTCAGTAATATTAATCAAAAACAATAAAAAATGTATCTAATAAATCATATTACTGGAATGATTTGATGAAATATATAATAACCTCTGCACTTCCTTATGCTTCAGGAATACCTCACTTAGGCAATATGGTAGGCTCTGTACTTCCTGCTGACATATTCTTCAAATTCATGAAAATGTGCAATGAAGATGCCATATTCATTTGTGGCTCTGACCAGCATGGCACGCCTATAGAATTAGAAGCTTTAAAAAAGAAGGTAAAGCCCAGCGAATTTGCAGATTCGATGCATCTGAAGATAAAAGAAGGATACGAAAATTTTGGATGCGAATTTACCTACTATGGGAAAACAGCCACGGAGGAAAATAAAGAAGTAGTTTATGAGATTTTCAACAACCTAAATGAAAACGGCTACATAACGAGGATCAAGTCTGAGCAGGCGTACTGCACATTTGACAAGAGATTTCTAAGTGACAGGTTCATAGAGGGAACATGTCCATACTGCGGCTATGCCAGCGCCCGTGGGGATCAATGCGATAACTGCGGAAGGCTTCTGAATCCAAAAGATTTGGTAAAGCCGCATTGTACAATCTGCGGAAAAGAAAGCATTGAGTTCAGGGAAACCGAAAATCTTGCTTTTGACATGAAGCTGCTTGACAAACAGATATCAGATTTCATAAAGGAGAATTCGAAAAACAACTGGAGCAAGAACGCCATAAACCATTCGTTAAACTACATAAAGCGCGGGCTTGAGGCAAGGGAGATAACAAGGGATTTAAAATGGGGTTTTGAAGTTCCATTAGAGGGATTCAAAGACAAGGTGTTCTATGTATGGTTCGATGCGGTGATAGGTTATATAGGCATAACCAAAGAGTGGAGCAAGTCAAAGTGGCAGGAATACTGGAAAGGTGATACTGAGCTTATCCAGTTCATGGGCAAAGACAATATAGAATTCCACACTCTGCTCTGGCCGGGGATTTTAATCGGCTCCAAACTCGGGTATGTGCTTCCGCACACAATATACGCATACGAGTACTTGAACTCAGGCAAGCTCAAGTTCTCAAAAAGCAGGGGCATAGGCCTCAACATAGAAAATGCGCTCGAAATAATGCCCTCCGACTATTGGAGATTTGTTCTTGCAGAGCTGCTTCCAGAAGGCGCCGATGTCGAATTCTCTGTAGAAAGGGTAAAGGAAATCGTTGACAATGACATGAACAATATAATAGGTAATTTTGTACACAGAACCCTTTCTCTAGCGAAGTCAAATACTTCAAGCACAGTTCCAGAATTCAACGAAGAACTGCTGGACAAAGACGCAAAGGAGTTCATTAAAAAAAGGGAAGAAGCAGAGAAGAAATATATTGAAAGCTTTAGGAACATACAAATAAGGGAAGCACTCCATTCAATAATAGAAATATCTTCGCTTGGAAATGCATATATAAGTGCAACAGAGCCCTGGGTGCTTGCAAAGTCGGAAACAGAAGATGCAAGGCGCAGGCTTGGAAACATAATGTACCTGCTTCTTGACACTGTATACAAAATATCAAATCTGCTTTATCCGTTTACGCCAAAAGCAAGCCTTGCGCTGCTTAAAAGGTTTAACATGGAGCACGCTGAAGCTTCATGCACTGTAAGCAGCATCAGGAGCGGCTCAAAAATAGACCTAAGCAATTTAGAACCTATATTCAGCAAGTTAACTGACAAGATGCTGGGCAGTTTCAAGAAATACAAAGAGTAAAACAAAATTCCATTCAGGTATATTTGACAGTGAATGACGCTACCTTTTGTACTGTGTTACCGTATCCTGGGATCGTGTAGTTAAGCCATATAAAGCCGTAGAATGCATCGCCAAGCGCCCCAGTGGCAACGCCTCCTGCTTCATAGCAGTTGGTTTCAAACATATTCCCGCTGCCGCTATAGACAACAATGCCGTTTGAAAGTGCATTGTTCGGATATGCATTATAAGGATAGTAAGCAGGATTAGAGGTTACATATATATTGCCATAAGCCGGCAGGCTGCCTGTCGCATTCTGCGAGGCGGAGCATGCAATACCTTTCACGGTTATTGGTCCGCCTGTTGCCTGTGCAAGATATATACTCATGGCGCCTGTAGTGTTTATTGAAAACAACGAGCACGAAAAACCAGGTTCCGGCGTGCAAGAAACGGGCGCCGCAGTCGGATTCAGGACACCCACTTTATATATTACAGCGACAGCTATCACGATTATTATTATTGCTATTCCGTAAGACATTAGGAAATCAACGGAAGCTTGCGCTTTCAAACGCATCATCTTGCCTTTATCTCCATTTTGGCCTCGAAATCAGAGATATTGTAGTTGAATTCCTCATTAGACTTTATTATACCTTTCTCTTTCAGGTATTCCCTAGCAAGAAGATAATATACAACTGCAAGCGATCTCCTTCCCTTGTTGTTGCATGGTATTATAAGGTCAACGAATTTTACCCAGTTGTCTGTGTCGCACAGCGCAATGACCGGTATGCCTGTTTTGCTTGCCTCTTTTATCGCCTGCCTCTCATTCCTTGTATCGCTGATTAAAACTATGCCAGGCTCGATGAAATCCTTCCTGTTAGGATTTGTGAAGATCCCAGGCATAACGCGACCCTGCATAAACTTCATTTTTGTTATCTCTGCAAATTTTGAAGCTGCTGAAATTGCATAAATTCTAGAAGCGGTAACTACTACCTCTTTTTCATCGTATCTCGCAAGAGTCTTAGCAGCAATCTTTATCCTATTGTCTATTACTGGAAGGTCAAGAAGGTAAAGCCCATCTTCCCTAACCTTGTATATAAACTTCTTCATTCCTGGAGTTTTAATCTTAGTGCCTATATGCACGCCAGCTTCCAAATATGTCGCTTGATCTATAAGTAATTCATTGCCCATACAAACACCATATATTTCGGGGTCGCCGAGATTTTCATTCTCATTTTGAATTCCCGACGTTCTCGGGTCATGTGCCCCCTAAGCACAGAGCCTGACCAGGCTAGCAGACGACCCCTTATCTGTTATTTAACTGCAATTGGTTTTTATCCTTATCGCTTCCTAGTCATTTCCTTCCGTACTCTATTACTTCATCTATGAGGTCTACATGCCCTACAAGCATTCTCCTGCAGCAATATCTTTTAACACCAAGGTCATCAAGTGCCTTCTCGGGGTCTTCTCCTTTGTCAACCTTATCTTTGAATTTCTCCCATTTGTTTCCTATCACTTGGCCGCAGGAAAAACATCTTACTGGTATCATCATATTAACACCTTACCTGTATGAGGTCTGGAACCTCGCCCTTGCTTTAGGGCCTTTGAACTTCTTTGGCTCTACCTGCCTCACATCGTCAACAAGCAGTGCCCTATCATATTTCATATATGCCTTCCTAACAACGTCGCTGCCCGCAGCTTCCGCTATTGCTTTTGCTATTGCTGTTCTAGCAGCTTGAGCTTGTCCACTAATCCCTCCTCCTCTAACATTCACTTTTATGTCAGAAGCGTCTGCTATCTCTTTTGTAAAGCTCGAAAAGTTGACGGGCTCCAATATAAGCTCCCTTATCTCTTCAGGTTTTATCATGTCAACATTTACATTATTCACTCTTATAGTGCCATTGCCCTTCACAAGCCTGACTCTTGCAACAGCGCTTTTCCTTTTCCCTTTGGCGAGCACGACCTTCTGCTTTATGCCCCTCCTCTTCTGCTTGGCTCCCTTTTTCTCTGCTTGGGCAGGCGCAAGCGAGCCAAGTTCTTTGTTCAGATTTTCTATATTTTGGTCCTGTGCCACAAAATCACTCCCTAACGTAACCTAATTTCTTGGAAAATTCTCCAACTGAAATAGTTCTCTCAAACATATCATAAGACTTATTTTTGTCCAACTCGACATACTTCTTGTCTTTATATTCTGAAGGAATCCCTATATAAACCCTAAGCAGTTTGTAAGCTTTCTTGCCTTTTGCTTTCTTATAAGGCAGCATGCCTCTTATAACCCTCTTTACAAACAAATCAGGCTTCCTTGACCAGTATGGAGAATGTTCTGGATTTGCCTTGTCCCTCAAATCCATTTTTCTCTTGTATTCTTCCAGAATATCATCGATATGACCGCTTATAAGTACCTTATCTGCATTAAGCAAGACAACATGCTCGTTCTGAATAAGCATCTTGGCTATCCTGCTTGCTACCCTACCCAATATCATGCCTTTGCCATCAACTATCTTCTCATCGCTCATGCCAAAACCCTGTCATATTATAATCCTAGCATTCTTAGCCTTAAGGGCTTCTTCTATGCTTAACATATTGCATTTTCCCTTTTTAAGCTTTTCAATAGCAGAACCTGAATACTCAATTGCAGCAACGCTGAAGCTCTTGTTCACAGTGCCGACGCCCAGGATCTTGCCAGGAATTATTAAGCTTTCCCCCTCCTTCGCTATCTTGTCGAGTCTGTTTAAGTTTACAACTACTCTGGATCTGCGTGGCTTAGCTACAATAGCTGCAAGTTCCTTGAGGAACTTCGGGCTTTTTGCCTTTTCTATTCTAGCCTTTTCTATAGAAGAAAGCCAATTGTTTATGCTGTTTTTCTCTATGTACTTCATTACATCACTCTATATTCATGCGGGGGGTGAGATTTGAACTCACGCAAGCTCTAAAGCTACAGGAATTTTGAAAAAATTCCTCAATCCTGCGCGTTTGACCAAGCTCCGCCACCCCCGCGTAGATCATTTTAACTCCTTTTGTGTAGCCTTTAGTTCTTCATCTAATATATCCAATGCTCTGTCTAGCATATCTCTTGCGGGCATCTGGCCAAAGGTTTCGATATAAAACTCAAACTCATTATCTGAAATAATTTCGTATGTTGCTAATCCAGGCTGGAATTTAGCACTTTTGCTTGCATTGCCAATTATAGCCTTGCCCTCAAGCTTGATCCTCTGCCCTTCGCCAAGCTTCATTATAGGTATATCCTCTATCGCCACCTTTACCTTCTTGTCGCTGCTTACAATGTCTTTTGAATATATCATGCCGGGTCCGTCCATGTCTAAGCTAAAGAGCACTTCGTCCCCTTCGTCATAATCCTCTGGAGTTATTATAGGTATGAGCCCTATCCTGTGTGCTATGTACTCATCGAACATGGCGCTTGTATTAATATAAAAAGTAATCTTATCTATTGCGAAGCACTTCACGCTGCTTATTATAGTCCTCCTCAGCGCATTTACAAATTCTACGCTAGTATCACTAATCTTGAATCTAACTGCTGCCGGAGAGGACTCTATGATGCTAACCTTCATATAATTCACAGAAATTAGCTAAGCTTTAGCTTATAGCTTAAATATACTCATATTAATATATTTAATCCTTTCGGGCGCCGAAATGCAGTGCCTCAAGCGCATCTTTCCAGAAAAACCATTGCAATGCTACTTATAATTGAATTCTGGTCCTAACCTCCTGCCGTTTTTCCTGAGCCACACTACTGCCTCTTTGTAACGTGGGAAAGCCTGAGAGACAATGGCCCAGAAGCGCTCAGAATGATTAGGCTCCTTGATGTGGGCAATTTCATGGATTATAACATAATCAAGAATCCACTCTGGCGCAAAGAGCAGCAGAAAATTTATATGTATATTCCTGCTCCTTACATTGCAGCTTCCCCATCTGCTTGAAGTAGACCTTATTGCAACTTTATTTACCTGCAATCCAAAGCTTCTCTCACCGATATCCCTAACCTTATTTGTGATTTTATCGAGCAATAATCTTGAGATAAGCCTTCTAGACCGTTTTGAGACTATTACTTCTTTTTCTTCTTCTCCAATGCCTATGGGGATTTTTATTAAAATAATATTCCCATGAAACGAGGCCCGAGTTCTTTTAATATGGTGCTCTTCTATAACAATCTTGAAATGGTCTCCATACAAATCAAACTCCTGCCCATCGTAAAAATGAATTGCGCTGCTAATGCTGCCCCACCACGGATCTTTCCTTAACCTCCTTATAACCTTCTCGCGCAATGCCCTAAATACCTCTTCCTTCTCCTTCTCGCAATATCTCTTTGGCATCTTTATAACGACAACTCCATCGCGTACAGTAGCGCGAGCGATCTTCGAATCTGTATGCAAATACTCGACTTTGTATGCTCTGCCATCTACTTCTATAACATTATCAAGTTGCATGTTTGGTTTTTAATGCTACAAGAATATAAAATTAGCCATGTGCTTGATGTCAGCGCCCGAAGCAGGGATTGAACCTGCGACCTACTGGTTAACAGCCAGTCGCTCTACCACTGAGCTATTCGGGCACAAAGTATTTTTTACATTACTTAATATAAATGTATTTATTTATGCATCAAAGAATGGGAAATGCTCTGCAAGCCTTATAAGCTTCACATACAGGTATGTGTGTTCTCCAAATCCATTTGAAAAGTCAATAACATTCTTTGAGTAATCATATCTTGCAAATCCCTCATTTTTATAATTATGCAATTCTGCGTAATAAAAAGTCTTTATCGTATCTTCAAGACCTTCCAAAACGTCAAAGGCTGCAATATACGCCTTGCCCTTATAATTAAACACATATGCGCAGCCTATCTCTTCATTCTCAACAGCCTTCCTTATTATGCTTTTTATCAAGTCGTTGCTTTCTTTGACTTTTATCTGTGCAAGGGCTTCTTTCTTCACAGTTTTTGCAGTTTTGAAAGGTAACATGTCCAAAGCAATAATCTCTATGTACTGCGAATTGAGCCTGTTCTGGTCAACGCTATCTGTAAATGTAATCTTATCTCCGTCAGAGCCAAAATCATATCGGATTATTTTTTCTCGGGGTTTGAAATTTATATAATAAGCAATAGCAGAATCATCAATGCTTTCACCTATTGCAACTATCCTATCACTTCCATCTACATTTAAATTGAGTAGTCCTCTAGAATTAGAATCAAATTTGGAAGCATACCTTACAATATCTTCAAGACCACTTACTTTAACATATACAAGCTTTTTGGCTTCCTCTCCTCCCTCCTTTTTATTTTTCTTAGCCATGATACCACAAATTATCTTGAAGCCATATTGTACAAATCTCCAAGGAAGAGCATAACTGCATACATGGGCTCGTAGACTATTGGCGCAAGCAGGACGCCTTGGCCTATAGCGCTGTAATCGTTTGGCACACTAGCTTCGCCAACTAACTTTATAACGTATTGCTTGTGTATGAGTGGGCTGGTAGTTGAACTTACGCTCAGGTTAAAGATGTAAACCCCTGGCTCATTCACATAGACTGGATATACAAAAGAAGTTGATTTTGAATGCAGTGCAATTACTGTATCAGAAGCATTCCATGCCGGCAAGCCAGAAGCATTTATAACAAACGGATCATCAGAAATGCCCGTATTGTTTATTGTTATAAGCAGGCTTGCAGGCTGCCCAATCCCAGTAGTAAGCACATCAGGAGTGACATTTAATTCATAGACATTTGGAGTAACATTTATGTATGCATCAAATGTGAGGTTACCTATGCGGGAATAATTCTGCAGATTGACAGCTCGCAGCACCATAACATAAGTTCCATTTCTTGTGTTTGGTGCTACAGTGACCTTCATTTTCATAGGGTTTTCATAAAGTGGTGAAGCCTGCGCAGACCAGCCTTGTGGCAAGCTCACAGCTTCGAGCGTATCCCATCCAATATTTATCGCAAATCCTGTAGCATTTACAGTTGTGGGAGATGCCATTATATAGAAGCTTTCTCCAGGCCCTACTTTGCCTAGAAAAATGCTTCCGCTACTGTAAATCTTTCCTGTAGTAGGGCCCTGTATAGCTAAGTATGGCGCTGCATTTGCGCTAGCAAATACCAATGCAAGCATAAGAACCGCAATAATAGAAGTTCGCAAAGCCATCTACCTATACCAATTACATATTTAGTATGTAGAAATTAAATTATTAATGCTATTGTTTTTCAAATGTCTATGCATTTATATAATTTAAAGCTCTATCGCGCTTTCTTCCAATGTAATCCATGATAATGCAAATACAATGGGGCATCAAAAATGTTACATTACCTATCTTTCTATTGTAAAAGAAAATTTCGAATTAAACTAAGCTCTTGCAGAATTTTGCAAATTTCTTTCTAAGCTTCTCTTCTGAGAACTCTTGTAATACAGTGGGTATATTTTTCTGTATCTTTGCAATTAGCGCAGGGTCATCGTCAAGCTCCTTTATGCGCCTAGCAAACTGTTCTGGGTTGTCCTCTATAAGGGCGCTGAAGCGGTCTCTAACTGCAAATCCTTGGAATGCAACGTGCGTTCCAATTACAGGTTTCCCATAGCGCAGGTATTCAAGCACCTTGGATTTGAATCCTGTGCCATGCAGCAATGGTGCTATGCATAGGTCTGCGTCTTCGAGCGTTTTATATAATTCTTCTTCGCTTACTTCCCCAAGACAAGAAAAATTATCGTGCGACCTTGCAGTGCATCCAAGGCCTAGCACATAAAAAATTTTGTTTGGCAAAGCAGGAGCGATCTTCTCTTCTATTATATGAACAGCTTCATTATTAGGAGGATAATTGCATGCTCCAACAAACAGCACCTTCCTTACCTTCTTAACAGGTCTGGTTTTCTTGACGTTGCCTAAGGGGATTAGCTGCATCACGTAGCTCTTACTTTTTGCATAAGGCATCAAGGCTATTAAGCGAGCCCTATCCTCTTCGGTAGGCAATATTACATGCGTAGCCGCGTTTATGGTCCTTTTATAAACTCTCCTCTGACGCCAAAGATAAACACTTCTAATTAGCTCCTTAAGCAAGCCCGGAATGCGCATGTGATCTATGCGCATGGCGAAATTGTAAACAACATCAGGCGAATCTGTCAATACTATTACATTTGCTTTGCCATTGCGGGCTTTAATGTATGCCTTTGCAATGTCGGCAAGCTCTCTGTCAAATACTATTATCACTCTAGGGTTAAATTCAATCAGTTTATCAAGCATCTGATTCCGTGCAAAAGGGCCGTTTGAACGCAGCACATGTTCCTCTATACTGTTATCTCTTCTTACCTCATCTTTTTCTCCAAACGAGAACGCCATAAATTTTGCACTGCACTCCTCTCTGAACATTCGGACAAGCCCCATCAGAGCTCTGTCATGGCCTACTGGGGTACCAAAGGGCGATTTGCGTATTAAGGCAATATAAATCATCAAATCATACCTACAATTGCGCTCAATAATAAAAAACCTTTTGGTAATACACTAGAATGCAAGCTGAAGCTTTCAAATCCAAAAACAAAAATCAACACGAACCTCTTTGCCTTTTAGGATATCTAATGCATATACTTTTTACTAGCGATCTTACGTCGTTTTTAAATGTTTTTTCATCTCCCACATTAGAAATAATATAATCAGCATCACTTATTGCTCCTCTTATACCAAATAAAGCCTCTTTTCTTTCCCTATAAACAAAGTCCCTGAAATTTTTAGGATCATCCGCCCTTTTCCTTGCTTTCATCCTCATATATCTAATTCTTGCAGGTGCAGTTATCAGGATCATATAAACATCTTTGAATTTTTTCCTGAAGTAATCGAGCTCTTCGCTATTTCTTATGCCTACAATAAGCAAGTTCCCTCTCCTACTTCCTATGTATTTTGTTGTCCATTTTGCAACGATGTCTTTGCCGTACTGTTTCCTTATCTGCAGGGCAAACTCCCTTAAGCTCTGATTTGTCACCTCTATATTTTTTCTTTTAAGTTTATCCCTAACTATGTCTCCCATCTCAATTTTCTTGAAGCCCATCTTCTCTATTGCCTCTGCGGCTATGCTTTTTCCTGAGCCTGGCATGCCTATAATGCAGATAATCATAATATCATCAATGAACTACGCTACCCTCGCTTATTTGCTTATCCGTTGTAAGTATAGATAATGTGCCATTCTCTCCCTCCGCTGCAAGCAGCATCCCATTCGACACCTCGCCTGCAATCTCTTTTGGGTCAAGGTTTACTACCCCTATGATAAGCTTGCCTTCAAGCTCCTCCTTTTTGTAGACTGCAGCTATCCCTGCGATTATCTGCCTTACCCCTATCTCCTTTCCAAAATCGACCTTTAGCTTATACATTGGTTTCTTTGCCTTCTCATGCTCTGCAACTTCTAAAATTCTGCCTACGCGCAGGTCTATATTCATGAATTCTTTTATGCTTACCATAAATGCACCTCATAGTATAAAGGAAGAAATAAATAAATAAAATGCATTGTTAGCTTCATGAGGCTCTTTACTGCAGTAGAACTAAATGAAGAGATAAAGAATGAAATAGTAAGGGTAGCATCCGATCTCAAATGCAATGGCGTAAAGGTTGCAAAAAGAGAAGAACTCCACATAACGCTGACATTCTTAGGCGATGTTGAAGAAGCAAATATAGATTCAATAATAGATGCGTTAAAAATAGTAAAAAGTGCCTCATTCTCTGTTAAAGTACAGGGCATTGGTACCTTCAATCCAGAATACATAAAAATAGTATTTGCGAAGATAGCAGACGGGTATGAAGGGATTAAGGGCATTTACAGGCAAGCTGCAGAAGCATTGGATTCGCATGGCATATTCTTCGATAAAAAAGAATACCTGCCGCACATAACAATTGCAAGGGTGAAAAATCTGAAAGATAAGCAAAGCCTCTATTCATTCATAGAAAAGTACAAAAACAAAGAATTTGGAAGTTTTAAAGTCGATTCATTTTCGCTCTTCAAGAGCACACTTATGCAATCAGGTCCAGAATACTATACATTATATAAATTTGATCTCTGAAACGGTGCTCTTAAAACTCTGTAACGCCTGGCTGTTTATAAGCTCTCCAGGCTTATAAATCCTATTGTCAAGTAGTAAATTATATGAGTGCCCAGTCTCAAGATCTATTGCGATATGCCTTATCTCATTGCCAAACAAATCCAACTCAACAAGTGAACCCTTTACTAACTTTTTAAGTCCACTTATAACATCAATCAATTCGTTGTAACCATTTTGCATCCCAATAATTCTAAATTCAAGGTTCTGGTTCCTAAATTTGTCTAAATACTTTCTAATATTAGCCTTAGTAGCATTGCTAAGCAGCATAGAACTTCTTATAAAAAATCCAGAGTTCGAGTTTACATCAAAAATAGATACAAACAAGTCATAAGTTATATTTGTAGAGACAATATACCTAATATCTGCGGTTTCCTTCTGAAAAAATGCAGTATTTGGCTTTAGCTCTCTATGCAATCCATATACCGAATCTATCGAGGCATGTGCCCTTTCCATTGGTATATAAGTAGACTTTCTGCTTCCTATAAAAATCCTTTCAGTTGAGAAATCCTTAAGGTAAACTGCTTTCTTAAATGCATCCCAAGCGTCCATCCTATCGCAATCTTTATTATATCTTCTATTTATATAAACTTATTTTGAATAATCTTTCAATGCTCTGTGCCAATGCGGCAATCACATCAAGGGCCCGTAACTCAGTTTGGCCAGAGTGGGAGGCTTTTAACCTCTAAGTCAGGGGTTCAAATCCCCTCGGGCCCGAATAATAAAAATGAATGGTGTTGCGATATGGTTGATGAATTCAGGCTGGCAAAGCTAAAATCCCTTAGAGAAATAGGCATTAATCCTTATCCTTACAATTATGTCCAGACTGCACATGCAACCGAGATAAAGCAGGACTTCGAAGGCTTCAATAACAAACAGGTAAGCATTGCTGGCAGGGCAATAAGCATGCGTGAAATGGGCAAGCTATACTTTATAGACATTTTAGATGGCACTGGCAAGATACAAGTGTTAGTCAGGAGTGACAAAGCCAGTGCAGAAGCAATGAAAATACTTAAGCTGGCAGATGTAGGGGACATACTAGGCGTGGGCGGAACCGTAATAAAGACTAAAAGAGGCGAGATAACAGTAGAAGCTACAAATATAGTAATGCTTGCAAAATCTTTACGCGTCCTCCCAGAAAAATTTCACGGACTTACAGATACAGAGCTAAGATACAGGAAGCGCTACCTTGACTTTATAGCAAATCCAGAAGTAAAAAATTTTTTCATCACGAGAGCAAAAATACTAAAGTATGTGAGAGACTTCCTAGATTACCACGGGTACATTGAATTTGAAACACCTGTATTGCAGCCCACATATGGTGGTGCGAATGCAAAACCTTTCATAACATACTACAATGCATTGGATTCAAAAGTGTATCTTAGAGTCGCAGACGAGCTATATCTCAAAAGGCTTATAATAGGCGGATTTGAAAAGGTATATGAAGTTTCAAAAGACTTCAGAAATGAAGATATAGATTCTACCCATAACCCTGAGTTCACGCAAGTAGAGTTCTACGAGGCATACAAAGATTACAACTATCTCATGGAGTTTACCGAGGAAATGCTTAATGGCATGGTGAAAAGTCTCTTCAATTCGGAGAAGGTAGTGTATAAAGGTGCAGAACTAGATTTCAAAAGACCTTTCGAAAGACTATACTGGGTAGATGAGCTGCGCAAAAAAAGTGGCATAGACGTTTCAAAGCTCACTGACGAGGAAGCCGAAAAGATCGCAGAAAAAGAGAACCTCCCTGTTCCAATAAAGAACGCTTACCATGTTGCAGATGCACTTTTTGACAAATATATACAGCCGAACCTATTCAATCCAACGTTTGTGACCGATTTTCCCTCTTATATGTGCCCTCTTACAAAGGATAAAAGAGGCAACAGCATGCTGAGCGAGCGCTTTGAATTATACTTAGCCGGCAAAGAGGTTGCAAACTGCTATTCAGAGCTTACAGATCCAATAGAGCAGAGCAAGAAGTTTAGTGAACAGGAAGAAGAGCGCAAGCATGGCGACGAAGAAGCGCCACCGCCAGATTCGGATTTCATAGAAGCGATAGAGTATGGAATGCCCCCTACGGCTGGCATAGGTGTGAGCATAGATAGGATAGCAATGCTGCTTACAGGTAACGATTCTATCAAAGAGGTTATAGCATTCCCTGCAGTCAAACCAATCCCAAAGAATTTGCAAAAGCCCAAAGAGGCAAAAGGAAAAGAAGATAAAAAGTAGCTTCCAAATATATTACAGCAATTTAAGCATCTGGAAAGTAAGAAAGCGTAAAAAGGCTTATTAGAGGCAGTTCCCTAAAGATACATATTATTTTAAATATCTTTACCGATATTATCTAAGCTGAAACCTCTTTATAAAGGTTTTCAATTAATATATTTAGCAAGCCAGGGTGGCGGAATCCGGTAACGCGTACGCCTGGAGAAAGATCCTGCAAGCGTATGGCTCTCTGAGCCTTCTGGGTTCAAAAGACTTTCTGAAAATCCCAGCCCTGGCGTTTGGTGTTATAATGAGTGAAGAAACAAGTGCAGAACAGAAAGGCAAACAGCCTCAAGCCCAGCCTCAGCCACAGCAGCAGGCAAAGGCAAAGAAAGATGAAACAAGCATAGTAAGAATTGCAGGCAGAGACATAAATGGCAATTATAAAATATCAAAAGCGCTTGACCAGGTAAAAGGCATTGGCAATAACATGGCAAACGCTATAATGCTTGTAGCCCAGAGAAAGTTTAACATAAATCCAGAGTCAAAGATTGGTTCGCTTGGGGACAAAGAGATATCTGAAATAGAATCTATAATGAAGGATCCAATAAAATTCGGCATACCTTCATATTTTGTGAATAGGAATAAGGACAGGGAAACTGGTAGCAGCATGCATATTATAGGAAGCGACCTCACAGTAAGAGTAAAACAAGATGTAGACAACGATATAAAGTTGCAAACATATCGCGGTTTCAGGCACCAGTACGGGCAAAAGGTGCGCGGGCAGAAGACAAGGTCAACAGGAAGGACTGGCGCCACAGTTGGAGTTACAAAGAAAACTGCCGAAGCGGCAAAGGATAAAGAGAAAAAGTGATTAAATGGGAGCACCTAGAAGACTCAGAAAAAAATACGAGAAACCCAAGAACATGTGGGACCTGCATAGGATAGAAGAGGAGCATGCCCTAGTAGAAAAATATGGACTCAAAAATCTTCATGAGCTTTGGAATGCGACAAGCGAACTCAGGAGAATAAGAAGGAATGTAAGAGAAGTTTTCTCAGGAAGGTCTGATGAAGAGGTTGGAAAAGAGCTTATAAGTAGGTTAGCAAAATATGGGATTGTAAGGCACGACGCAACCCTTGACGATCTATTGGTAATAGATTCAGAAGCTTTTCTAGAGCGCAGATTGCAGTCAATTGTATTAAAAAAAGGTCTTGCAAAAACGGCAAAGCAGGCTAGGCAGCTTGTGACCCACGGATTTATAGCTATAAATGGAAAAAGAGTAACTGTGCCTGGATATATGGTTAAGCCAAGCGAAGAAGGATCTATCGGATATTACAAGCCGTTCAACATAAATCATAATATAGTGAGTTCGCCTGCAAATGCCGGCACTCCAGTAGCATAAAAATGGTGTTTTGGTGGCAGTGAAAAAAGAAGATAAAAATGCGCAGAAGAAAGAGCAGAAAGCAAAGGCTGCTGTAAAAAAAGGCAATGTGTCATTCGAGGCAGAAGTAGCAATGGCGCAGCAGAAGCACAAGCCCAAGGGCATAAGATGGGGCGTAGCTCACATATATTCTTCAAAAAATGATACTATAATAACGCTTACTGATCTATCAGGCGCAGAAACAATTTCAGTGGGAAGCGGAGGCATGGTTGTTGACGCTGACCATGAAGAGGGCATGCCATATGCGGCAATGCAAGCAGCTTACAAGGTCTCTGCAGAAGCCATAGAAAAAGGTGTTACCCACATTAATATAAAGATAAGGGCGCCAGGGGGCCACGGCACCAAAACTCCAGGCTCAGGCGCGCAAGCTGTAGTGAGAGCATTTGCAAGGAGCGGATTCAAAATTGGGAGCATAGAAGACGTAACGCCTATACCTACAGATACTACAAAAAGGCCAGGTGGCAGGAGAGGAAGAAGAGTCTAATCTTTTTAGCTTATCCAAAAGTAATAACAATAATTGCGAGCATAGCAAGCGCTATGGGTACGCTCAGATTGTCATCGACTTTTATTGGCAGACTTTCAACAAAGCTTGCCAGTGCTCCGAATAAAATGCAATATGCGCCTATAAGCGGATATGAAGCAACTGCAACTATTAGAAAATAAACAAGCGACCCTATAACAGATTTTCTACTATTATAAGATATTTTCATCTTTCCAAACGTTACTCCGAATATAGTGGCAGCAGGATCTGCAATGAATATTGTAATCAGGATAACCAGCACATAACTTATCCCTGTAAACAAGGCAATGGGGACAAGCGACCCTAACGCAAGCCATATTGCGCCATGTCCGAATGTCGTATAATCCCTTTCAAGCTTTCTAAGAAATTTTGACAAGGTGCCTTTTGTCAATATAACATAATTGCCTGCAGCATAGCCCAATAAAATCAACAAGATAAGCAGAATTTCAGCGCTCTGCATGGCAATAAAATAAAACAAAGCAATTACCAGAATGCCTATAAGCAACTGCACAACGTCCCTGTTAACCTCAACTGCGTTTGCATCAGGTTTATTGGCTCCTTGCAGTCGGTGCGTTTCCGAAATCAATCCAAGAAATATCGCTTGCGCAAGATAAATTGCAGGCATGCTAGAAAGGTATGCAATGTATGCAATTGCCAAAATGCTCAATAAAAAGCCTTTTCTTGATCCGTAGGCAAATGCAACCAAATCAAAGACTATTAGAACAGAAACAAGTAAAGCTGCATTTGCGCCTTCGTAAATGAATATCATACTGCCTATAATTGCGAATACAATTAAAGGCAAGAACAACCTAGCGTGTTTTTCCAAAATGCCAGCATAAACCCTGTATGAAAGCAGAATTAATGAAACTATATATACCGGATAATAGATCATAATACCATTACAAATATCAGAATCTTCTGCAAATCATTGCAGTATACCCAGATCCCCAAGATTTATCTTTTCCAAAGCTAACTGTGGGTTTTCATAGTACCCCTTTGCAAATTCATTTATGCCTTTAAGATCTGTAATTCCCAGCTTGTTCAACCTCTCAAGTATCTTTGCTCTCCTCTCCTCTTCAATTATTATCTCTGAAGGTGTATATCCAGTAAGCCGTGAAAGCGTATCCCTATACGTCACGCTTGGTAGTATCTCAGAGCTCTTATGCGTTTTATAATCGTAAGTATACAGGTCTGAAAGCAAAACCTGCGTTTCTATTCCAGATATTTCACTTACCTGCGTTATCTTCCTAACTAACTTTCCACCTTCAGGTACCTGCGATACTATTATTATCGTATCAATGAGCGGTATTATATCCATCTCAATGTCCATTGGGGTATGCTGCAACCTTGTTATTACATCCCTAGCAGTGCTTGCGTGTATAGTTCCCATTGCTATTTTACCTATGTTCATTGCAGTCATCATGTCTTTAGCTTCCGCGCCCCTAACTTCTCCTATTATTACCCTATCAGGCCTCATCCTGAGAGAATTTTTTACAAGCTCTTCCATTGTAACCTCTGGGCTTGTCTCAAGCCTAACACAATTCTCCTGTGTCGAGCTGTTTATCTCGTATGTCTCCTCTATTGCGACTATTCTCTCTTCAGGCCTGAAGAAGCTGAACATTGCATTAAGCAGCGTGGTTTTGCCGCTTGCAGGCATGCCGCCAATCAGTATGTTTGCAGGCCTTACCTTTAAACCATCGGTATAAATCCAAAGCCTTGCTGCCATCGCATAGCTAAGCTCTCCCCTGTTTATAAGATCTATTATACTCATTGCCTGGCTCTTAAAATTCCTTATTGTTATATCTGCACCTAGCGGAGAATCAACAATATTAACCCTCGAGCCGTTTGGCAGGTGCACATCGAAGACCTTCTCATGTGCAGTAGCGGTAGTTGCATACATCTTGAATTTTTTGACAAGCAAATCAAGCTCAAATTTATTTTCAATTTTCTCTGGAGCTTTCATCTGCCCTGCATTTGTAGTATATAAAAATATATTCTGGGTGTTGTTTATCATTATATCTTCAATGTTCTGATCCTTTAGATATTTGTCAACAGGATAAAATGTGTTTGCATCATTAATAACAGCATCAATAACATCTTTGCTCGCTGCCGGGTTCAACCCTTTGGCAACCATCTCTATATAGTCCTTTTTTTCCTTATCGCTTGGCAATGAACTCAGGACGCCACTCAACTGTTCAAATACATCGCTCTCAAACATCTTGAATTCAGAATCATCCATAGCATCAGCTGAGTATATTTAGCAAGATAAGTTTTAATCTGTTTCCATGTCTTATTAAGTTGGCAGATACAAACCTATATGCTCATATATAGCAGTGTAAGCCAAAAAGAGTGCTATCAGCATTACTAATATCATAACTATAAATTCAAGGTAATACAGATACCTGCTATTTCCCTTTGGATTAATGTTAATTATAGGTGCAAGTACCGCAGCCAGCCCGCTAAGCATATATAGGCCAAATGAAGGCAAGAAATGAACCCCCGGCTCCAAGTTATAGCTCGCGATGGCATATGCGCCTACGAACAAGTATATGCCTAAGAAAATGCCGAGGTAAGAAAGTGAAGAAAGGGCAGTTTTCTTATAAAGCATATAAGCGCCAGCCATCATGAGCAATCCCAAGAAAAGTATGGGGTCCCCGAAAAGTATGTTATAGCTGACCAATGGCGCAGTAAACGGCCATGTGAAAGACATGAAAAATCCACTTATGAAATCGAATGCACCTAGCACAAATGCAGGCACTATTATCGAGTCCAACTTCCTTCCCTTGACCACATAATAAAAGTAGAGTGCTAAAATAAATGCACTCGAGCCTAGGCTCAGCAACATAATCGCAAGTGGATTCACAAACGCCACGCTCTCACCACTCTTACCTCTGATAGAAATTTTAATAATTTTTCTGTCAAATAGTTGCTTTCAAATAAACAGCAATCAAAATATGCTGTTCACAATATCCTCGGGATTATATCTGACAAGCGCATCATAGTTCTCTCCAGTGCCAAAATAAAGTATTGGTATATTAGTATCACTAAGAACTGAGAGTGTGTTGCCACCCTTTGCGTCGCAATCCAATTTTGTGAGCACTATTCCATCTAGCTTTATGGCATCGTTGAATTCCTTGACCTGTTCCAAAAGTGCATTTCCTGCGATGCTCTCGCCTACAAATACCTTCAGATCAGGCTTTGCAATTCTCACCATCTTCTTCATCTCCTCAAGCAAGCTCTTGTTTGTCTCCTGCCTGCCTGCGCTGTCTATTAGCACAACATCTATGCCATGTGCCTTGGAATAAGCTACCGCATCAAAAGCAACACTCGCCGGATCTGCGCCATAAGTGCCTTTTATAACCGGCACACCAAGCTTGCCTGCATGATAAGCAGTCTGCTCTATTGCGGCAGCCCTGAAAGTATCACTTGCCGACATAGTGCATGAAAACCCTTCTTTCAAGAGCATATTTGCAATTTTTGCTATAGTTGTAGTCTTCCCTGAGCCATTTGGTCCTATAAAAAGTATCCTGAAAGGGTCTCCAGGCGCTTGCGCCTTCTTCTCTTTCACGAGCTTTACAATGTCAATGCCTGAGCCTTTGCTGAGAATATTGAATAGCGCATCTTTCAAAATCTTATTTATGTTGCCTTCTATGTCCTTTGCATCTATCTCCTTGTCTATAAGCATCTCCTTGGCGTTTTGTATGAACCTTTCAGCTACATCATAGTTTACATCCGATTGCAGCAAGGCTATCTTTAATTGCTCAAGCAGATAGTCAACGTCACCCTCCTTTATTTTTACCTTTTGAAATATGACTCCTTTTATTTTAGTCGAAGCAGAAACCTTTGCCTTAATCTCATGTTTTTCCTCTTCGGCAGTTTTCTTCTGCTCCTTGCTTTCCTTGTGCTCTACCTCTTCCTGTAAACCTATATTCTCTTCTGCTTTTTCTTCTCGCTTCTTTTCTTCTGCCTCTATCTCCTCCTTTTTTGTCAATGAGCCTACAAAATTAGAAAGTTTCTTTTTTATGGATTCAAACATTTCGCTCACTGCCGATACTTTCAAGCTCGAATGCAATATTTATAAGTTCTTTTTCTATCTTATTTTTCTGTTCGGCAATCTGCTTTAACAGCTCTTCTTGCCTCTTCGCGCTTGAGCTAAGGAACTCCTTTGCCTCTTCAACATTCTTCTCAACGA